>JACOXP010000002.1 GCA_016182295.1 Candidatus Harrisonbacteria bacterium
GACGGTTGTTCCGGAAATGGAATCCATTTTCCAATGAGCAATCGGGGAGTCGCTGACTGGAGTCGGTGTGGGAGTTGGGGTTGGCGTGGGTGTGGGAGTCGCGGACCCGGTTGGTGTTGGAGTGGGCGTGGGAGTGGGAGATCCACTAGGATTGGTATAGAGTGATTGAATTTCTGACAAACTAAGAGAGCGATCATAAACTCTGACTTCATCAATTCTTCCGGTGAAAGTTCCGCCAAGAGTGTTGAAAGTCGTGGGACGATTGCCAATTCCGAAGGATGATTGAGCTCCGTGGGAAAAAGAACTCATGGCAGTTTGGATGGTGCTGATTGCCGATCCGTTCAGATAAATAGTGAGGTTGGTGGTGGATTTGTCATAGGTGCAGGCGACGTGATACCAGGTGTTGGCGCTTATATTACTGGTACTGACGTTGATTTTGAATCCGTCGGCATCTCTCAATCGGCAACCAAGATCGTTGTTTTGGAGGTAGATGTCGAAGTTATCGAAGGTTTTTTCAAAGATGTAGCGTCCTCCGGATTCGTTTCCGTCCCAATAAATCCAGACGGAGCCGGTGACGCCATTTGTTAAATCAGCGGTAAAGATTGGACCGGGGCTTACGGTTACGGTATTTCCCTCCACAAAAGATAAACAAGATCCTGATATGCAATTACTTCCCGATAACCAGGTGGCGCCAGTGATGGTTCCACCGTGACCGGCTCCGGAGGAGTCGGTTACTGTTGTTCCGGAACCTTCGTCAAATTTCCAGTGACCAACGAGGTTGGAGGTTTGGGCCGATGATTGATAATTAACTGACAGCAAAAAACCCAATGTCGCCAAAGACAGGACAGTAGTTATTAACAACAATCTTCTTGATCGCCAAATTTTAATAATACTCATATAAACATTGTAACAAATCCTAATCTTTCAAAAAGGTTTTACGAACAACTATGCCTTGTATTATCCCTATTAAGGCGGAATTTACGAGAATGCTCGATCCCCCATAACTAAAAAACGGAAAGGTTACGCCGACTACCGGCAATAACCCGAGAGCCGATCCGACATTAATGAAGAATTGGGTTAGAAACATAATGACCGTTCCAAGGCAGATAAGTTTAGAAAAATTATTCTGACAATTGATCCCAATATTCACGATTCGAAATAATAAAAAAATGAAAACGCCTACTATTAAAATCCCCCCAAAAAGACCCCACTCTTCAATGAACGCCGGGAAGACAAAATCGGTTCCCGCTTCCGGTAGAAAACCTAATTGGACTTGCGTCCCCTGCCCATAACCCTTGCCGAAAAATCCGGCCGAGCCAACGGCAATTTTTGACTGGATTACACCGTAATTTATTCCCAGGGGGGAAAACTCCGGGTTTAGAAAAGCGACGATTCTGTCTTTTTGGTAATTACGCAAAAGATTATTCCAACCCAGAAATGCCAAAAAAATAAAAATCAAAAATCCAATTAAAAGATGACGCCAACGAATGCCGCTTACCAGAAGGAAACCGAGCCAAATGGTAAAAATTATAAGAGCTGATCCCAGATCCGGCTGGATAAGAATAAATCCAAAAGGAATCACGAAATACAGAAACGATTTAAAAATAACGCTCGAGCGGGCAATACCCACGTGGCGCTTGGCAAAGAAAGAAGCAAGGAGGATAATCAGCGCAAGTTTGGCAAATTCCGAAGTTTGAATTTGCGCCGGACCGATAACCAGCCAACTGTGAGTGCCGCGAATAGCCGGCGCTAAAAAATAGGTAATGATTAGGAGAACGATGGAAAAAAGATACAATCCGAAAATAATCCATTTATAATTTACGATCGGTCGCCAATCTATTCTGGAAAAAATAAAAATAGCCAAGAAACCGAACGCAAACCAAATTAATTGCTGAATAAAAAGTGACTGATTAATGCTGGAAAGAGCAATTAAACTAACGGCGGCTAAAAAAAATACCGATCCGTTTAAAAGCCAATCCTGTTTTTTAAGAAGCGGGGCCATCTTACCGGACAGCATCAACAAAAACTTGGGTGTCTGCCTCCAAAAAATTTAACGCTTCGGAAATTGGTACCGTGATTTTAAAACCACGCTCTTCGAATGGCTGAATATCTTGTAAGATAGTTTTGGACGCGCCTATTGGTTTGTTGTTGGATTTTTTACTGATAACCGCGCTTGCGACTACCCGGTTTAAACCGAATGGTTCTTGATTGGTCAAAATCCCAGTCACGCTTGCGGTAGTTCCGGAAATTTCAGCGCGAATTTGCCGAATCGACGTGCGCGGTTTAAAAAACTCCGCTGTTGATTTCCAAATAATATCATCGCCGATAATTATTTCCGGAAGCCCAAAAATGCTGGAAAAACTTACCGGTAAGTTTGGATCAATTATGGTTTTGCTGACTTCAGCCGGGTAAATAAAAGATTCGCGTTCCAAAGAAAAAATATTTGATCCGGCGCTATTTTTAAAGTTAATAGTATATCCAAAAGATTCCGCTCCATAATCCAGGTTGGGGTTGGAAAAATTTATTATAAGATTTGTATTTCCGCCAATCGGAAATATTGTTGTTGATACTTCAAGTGATTTTAAAGTTTTCAGAGCGCAAGGTAGACAAGGTCCGCCGCAATCTACTTCTTCCTCGCCCTGATTGCGACGATTATCAAAACAACTCGCTCCCGGTTGGATAACTACCCAATAAAGTCCGTAAATAACCGCTCCGATTACAGTTAAGTAAAGAGCGCCGTAAATAAATTGTTTCATCGCTCGCATAAATATATCTTACCAAATTTTGTGTAATGATATCCCGGCAAACCCTACTTTCCCCACCTCCGAAGAAGTTAGTATCATCGGGACTAATTGGTTTCACTTCCGAGTTCGGAATGGAATCGGGTGTTTCACAATTAGTTAAATCACCAGGAAACCGCTAAACAAAATTTGGTATTGTCGTCCAATTTGGAGGGCACATTGACATTAGTACCCCTTGGCTAAACGCGTTACCGCGCTTACACCTAGGGCCTATCAAGGTCGTGGTCTTCGACCAGTCAAATTTCTAATCTTGGAGTAGGCTTCGTGCTTAGATGCTTTCAGCGCTTATCCCTTCCATACATAGCTACCCGGCGGTTCGCTTGGTAGCAAAGCCGGTAGACCAGAGGTATGTTCAATCCGGTCCTCTCGTCACATTAATCACGCATCGCTGCGTGTGTAGACTATATCTTCACCCCGATGTTCATCGGGGGTCGGCGTATTAGCTAGAAAATAATAACGTCACATTTTCTAACTCCGTCCGTTATTTACGGAACAAGTCGTTACGGGGTCAAATCCAAAATTTTAAATAAATCTTTTTTAGATTTTTTGTTCTTAGTTGCATAATTATTAATTTGAATAATATTTATGTAATCCACTAATTTAAGTAGATTGGCTTTTGTTAATTTATCAATTTTCTTTCTGGCTAAAAGATCGGCGGCTTTATATAAAGCCTGGGCCTGATTTTTTTTGAATCGAATAAACGTTAATAAACTTTTCGTAATATCACGAACGTGTTTGTAGCCATTTATTCTTAATTCACTTATGCCATCATTTCTCCTTGATAAATAACCTATACCAAGAACTTTCTTAATCCAATGAAGCGGCTTTTCATGCCGACTATCCTGATAAAAACAGATAGTGCACATAAAACGCCGTTTCAATTTGCCGTCTTTTCTTTTTTTGAGTTGAAGCATCAAACTTCCATCTCCGTCAAGAAAACCGGCAATATAAGCTAAATCTATTTTGGATCGACTTCCCACGGTATTGTCTTTATAATTTCTGGTCCTCAAGTAATTGTATCATTATTGCTGGACCGATTGCAATAATGATTATCAACGGATCCAGAACGATAAAGATTCCACCGTTATTAGCCGAATTGTCATCGCGAATTACTTCGCGAAGTAGCAATTTGTCGTTTACTAGGATCGACTCTCCTCAGAAATTTATACGCCTGCAACAGATAGAGACCAACCTGTCTCACGACGGTTTGAACCCAGCTCGCGTGCCCTTTTAAGTGGCGAACAGCCACACGCTTGGGACCTTCTCCAGCCCCGCGCTAGGGCGAGCCGACATCGAGGTGCCGAGCGAGATCGTCGATAGGAACTCTCGGATCTCACCAGCCTGTTATCCCCGGAGTAACTTTTAGCCGTTGTCTCCGGCCTTTCTATTAAGAAGCCGTCGGGTCACTAAGTTCTGCTTTCGCACCGGCGCGACTTGTCAGTCTTGCCGTCAAGCAGGCTTTTGCCTTTACACGTCCAGCTCGATTTCCATCCGAGCTAAGCCTACCTTAATAAACTCCTCCGTTACTTTTTTGGAGGAAAACGCCCCATTTAAACTGCCCACCAGACACTGTTCCGCGCCGTTTTTGCCGGCGAGGTTAGACTTTAAAACTCAAAAGATGGGTGTTTCATTGGCGGATCCGTCCCGACCGAAATCGAGACTTCAAATCCTCCCCACTACGCTACGCATCTAAGCTCTAAAACCAATATCAAGCTACAGTAAAGCTTCCGGGGTCTTTTCGTCTTGCTGCAGGTATCCCGCGTCTTCACGGGAATCGCATTTTCATCGGGCTTGCCTCTGAGACAGTTCTCCAGTCGTTGCGCCATTCGTGCGCTTCGGAACTTACCCGAAAAGGAATTGCGCTCAATCGTGTTACGAGAATCTAGAATCTAATAACTAGAAGCTAGAAACTGGATGAATATTTCTATTCATCTCTGCATGTCGCCATGCAGTTCGGACTATATCTTCTCCGCCGTAGCGGAGTTCGGCATATAGTCTCTGAGGATTCTAAGAACGTTTCTTTCTTCGATTCATTTCCGAAGCCAGTCGGAGAACTTTTTTCCAACCGGTTTCGGTAAGATGTTTCTTTTTCGCCATTAAAGCCACGACTTTCTTAAAAATAAGAAAATCATTTGCTTTATACGTGTGAAGTTGAAATCTTTCAAAGAAAGGAACAATTCTGGTTTGCAACTCCGAAATCGATCTAACGCAATAACGATATAAATGTTCATTATGATTATCATATCGTTTATTGATGAAAACGCCGCCGCAATCGAAAAATTTTTTAATTTTTTCGAGCGCGGGCAAGCTTTTCGCTCCTTGCGTTATAACGAATTCCGGAAAAATTTGCTTACCAAATCGCGTTGTTGAATTTCTAATCACCGATACGGAAAAACATCCTTCTCCATCGGTAAATCCAGAAATCCAATAACTTATTCTTAGCCTTTCCTGCTGATTGTCTGCAGCGGTCATATTTTCACTATGGTCGTATTTTACCATAGTAATGCCGCATACAACAGAGTTTCCAGCATATAGCCGAATTTTACTAAGGCTAGTCAATTCCTAACCTTAGAACGATTATAGTTATCGCTGACATTGACGAGGGCTTCGGGCAGTGAGCTTTACACATTGCTGCATAAAACCCCCACCGTTAACCTTCTCGCATCGGTCAGGCGTCACCCCCTATACATCCTCTTGCGAGTTAGCAGGGAGCTGTGTTTTTGGTAAACAGTCGCCAGAGAAACTTTCGCTGCGTCCCGACTTGCGTCGGGAAGGCCTTATCCCTAAGTTACGGCCGCTTTTTTGCCGAGTTCCTTAGAGGCAAATCACCCGTTCCCCTGAGGCTTCTCGCCTCACCCACCAGTGTCGGTTTACGGTACGGTGCCTGGATACTAAACTTAGAGGTTTTTCTCGGAAAGCTCTTCGATTTAATTAGCCGGATAAAAACCCGGCCTTACGCCAATCCACGAAACTCGCCATTAAAGGCGGATGTCCGGATTTTCCTGGACACCGTTTCTTAAAAATCAGCGACGCCAAACCATTAAGGCGCTAAATCTTTTTTCTTCCGTCACCCCATCGCACATACCCAGACGGGCCGGAATATTAACCGGCTACCCATCAGCTGCGGCTCTCGCCATTGCCTTAGGACCGCCTAACCCGTGGTTGATTGCCATTGCCACGGAAACCTTGGATTTGCGGGGATCCGATTTCTCATCGGATTTGTGATTACTCATGCCAACATTCTCCCTTCCTAACACTCCAGAGTCCCTCACGGGTGCTCCTTCAACGCAGTTAGGAATGCTCTCCTACCACTTTTCGACGTAAAGTCGAAAAATTCGTATCTTCGGTACTTCGCTTAGCCCCGGTACATTTTTGGCGCCACCAACCATCGAATAGTGAGTTGTTACACACTCTTTAAAGGATGGCTACCTCTAAGCCAACCTCCTATCTGTCTATGGTTGATGACTACCTTTAACACTTAGCGACGTCCTCTATTTCACATATCTCACCAAATTTGATAGCGAAAAATTGAGACGAGTTCGCGAAGCGAGCCGCAGCTTTACATATGTAAAGCAAGGCGAGCGAGACCTTAGATGACGATCTGGGCTGTTCCCCTCGCGACCATGGAGCTTAGCCCCCACAGTCTGACTAATTGGACAATACGTACGGTATTCGGAGTTTGACTCGAAAGTCGAGCTTTCGCCCTATACTTTCGAACCAGTAGCTCTACCCCCGTACGCAGGTCTCCAATCGCTAGTCCTAAAACTATTTCGGAGAGAACCAGCTATTACCAGGCTCGATTAGCTTTTCACTTCTTACCCCAATTCATCCGAGGGTGTTGCACAACCCACCGGTTCGGACCTCCCCCCGATTTTACTCGGGGTTCATCCTGATCAGGGTAAGCTCGCTCTGGTTTCGGGTCTAACGCCCACCGCTAATTTCGCGCTTTTAACACTCGGTTTCCCTACGCCTTCACCCCATTTTCGGGGTTTAGACTTGCGACAAACGTTAACTCGTTGGCTCATTCTTCAATAGGCACACGGTTAGCAGTCCTCTATTTCACATATCTCACCAAATTTGATAGCGAAAAATTGAGACGAGTTCGCGAAGCGAGCCGCAGCTTTACATATGTAAAGCAAGGCGAGCGATTCGCTACCCCGAAGGGCGGGCGAATTTTGGAAAAATTCTTTGTTGCTCGGGCTCGCAATAGAACAATCTATTGCTTCGCCCTTCGCGTCGCGAATTTTTCTCAAAATTCGCTCCGTCAAATTGATGTGATATGTGAAATAGAGGACATCGCCTTCCGTTCCTTGTAAGCATATGGTTTCAGATTCTATTTCACCGCCCTTCCGGGCTATTTTTCACCTTTCCCTCGCGGTACTTGTTCACTATCGGTCATCAAACGTATTTAGCCTTACCGGATAGTACCGGCAGATTCCCTCAAGGTTTGTTGGCCTCGAGGTACTCAAGATATCCCGAATCGTGACTCACGAAAGTAAGTCGCGATTCGGAATCTCCGACAGAGTCGGAACGAAAACAAGTGAGATTGTCAGTTTTCGCTTACAGGACTATCACCTTCTTTGGTCGAGCTTTCCAGCTCGTTCTGCTAACCAACAATTTTTTAACTCTCCTCTCGGGGACAAGAAGCAGACTGCTATAAATATTAAATCTGCTTCTTATCTCTAAGACGTCTTCGCCTTACAACCCTCAAAAAAATTGAGTTTAGGCTGCGTCCTTAATTTCACAAATCTCGTCAAATTTGAAAGCTCAAAAATGAGATGAGCTCGATCGCTCATTTTTGAGCTTCTTCTGCGAAGCGGGCGAATTTTCACCAGCTTCTTTGTTGTTCGTCGCTCGTGTAGCTCAAGCTACACTTCGCTCCTCGCGTCGCGAATCTGGCGGAAAATTCGCTCCGCCAAATTGATGAGATTTGTGAAATTAAGGACTGATCCCGGTTCACTCGCCGTTACTTAGGGAATCTCTTCGATTTTTGTTCCACCGCTTACTTGGAAGTTTCGGTTCAGCGGGTATGCTCTCCGAAGCAAGTTCGGAGTCTTCGTGGTTTACACGATGGGGTTTCCCCATTCGGAAATCTCCGGATCATAGGTTGCTACGCACCTCCCCGAAGCTTATCGCAGCTACGCCGCGTCCTTCGTCGCCGTTTGATGCCAAGGCATCCTCCATACGCCCTTATGTGCGCGCTTGCGCGCGCGTTGCGCCCTCCAAATTGGACGCCAATTTCCCGTAACGCTTAATCACAAAAACGTCACGGAAATTATTTTGATGGTGTACCAATATTGCGATCACCATCTATAGCGATGTATCTACATCGCGTTTATCAAAATCCCGTCGTCTCTGACCTACGCTTTATCCTGAGTCGCATCGAAGGAAACTAAAAAGCCGCGTAGGCAACGCGGCTTCTAAATGACAAGCAAAAAAGCGATCATTCGCTGAGCCGCGTTATGTATTTCTTAATACTCATTCGCTCTACCAATATATATTATCCACAGGATAGGTGTCAACCCCGCACCTATCTGATAGTGCTTCACGTCGTTCTTTTACTATCGGATAGGTGCGGGGTCAACCCCGCACCTATGAAGTACCATGAAGGCTATTTTTGATCCTCCTTTTAAGTTGACTGTATGATTTCCCAAAGTATTTAAGGTTGGATTCTCGTTTTTTGGCATCTTCTTCCGCAAAATAGCCTTCAAAATAAATACATTGCCAGGGTAAGTATCTTTTAGTTGATAGATTTAAGCCGTGATTGTGCTCTTTTAATCTTTGCGCTAAATTTATTGTCCTACCTATGTACAAAGAATTATTTTTCTTACTCTTAAGAAGATAAACGTAATGCATCCTATGAATTAAAGTACTTCATAGGTGCGGGGTCAACCCCGCAATAAAAATCCCCCCTAAGATGCCTTAAGGGGGACAAGATTCACCTAAAAAGTGGGGTGTTTATCGTCGGGATCGCCTTCAAGTTTAACTTTAACAGTTATAGTTCTAGAAACACCGGGCGCTTCCGCTCGGATCAATTCTATTTCAAATTCTTTACCTTTTGGAGCTTCCAAAATGCCTATTCTCAAGTCCATGCCGCTTTGAATCGGTTTGCCGTTAAATTTTGTTATCAAATCTCCTTTTTTGATTCCAGCAAGATACGCTGGGGAGTGTTTTCCGTCGAGTTTGGTGCTATCAACGGAAATTACAATCGCCCAACGATCAGTAGCGTCAGTTTTGGGATAGGTTAGCTTCGCAAGAAGCATGGCAGCGGCGGGGTCGCCAATGCCAGTGAGCTTATAAAGCATGGAAAGATCATACATGTGGGGCTTTTCAGGCGTGCCCATACGGGCGAAGTTCTCCAGCAGCGCTTCGGCCCCAAACCACGGCGGATCTACGTCATATTTTTTCATCAGCGATGGTCTGAAAAGGGTCACTGGAACAACAAACCCAAGACCGTCGTCGACGATTCTGGCGGTAACGATACCAATTACTTCACCCGCGCTGTTAAACAGCGGCCCACCGGAATTACCCGGATTAATTTGCGCGCTGGTTTGGATAAAAGCTTCTATGTAATTCATCCCAAAAATACGATTAAGAGCGCTTACTATGCCGGAAGTAAATGAATTAGAGAGTCCATAAGGAGAACCGATGGCATAAACGGTCTCGCCTATTTTTACCTTGTTGGGATCGCCAAATTTTACCGCTTTGTAATCAGGCGGATTAATATTTAAAACTTTCAATTCTGCTTGATCGCCAGGATTAATTCTAACGAGTTCCGCTTGATATTTACGAGTTTTAGTAGCAACTGTGTAGCTGTAGTTGATAATTCTAATGGAGTTATACTTGCCATTTGGAGAACGGATCACGTGGGCGGCTGTCGCGACGTGGCATTTTTTATCGCTAAAAAATCCCGCCCCGCCCCAGGAAACTGTCTTACTGCCATAATAAGGTTTTTCCAATTCAGCCGTAGTGTGCACATCAACAACGCAATCTTTAGTTTCTCTGAAAATTCTAACTGCTTCTGATTCTTGCTGCGCTTCTTGAGTGAAAACCGCATCGGGAACGATCACCAACGACACAACAACCAGAATCAAATACTTCACAAAACACCTCCTTTTTTCCTTTGTAAAAGACCAGGAATTTATTATACCAACCGCGCTTATTCAAGACAATAGCTTAATACGGTAGTTGTAGGCCTCGGCAACGTGGGCGGCGGAAACCTTTTCTGAAGTTTCCAAATCGGCAATCGTTCTGGCCACTTTCAAAACGCGATAATAACCGCGGGCGGAAAGATGAGCGCGATCAAAAACTTCTTTGGCAAAATCTTTCGCTTCTTTTTCAAGATCGGTTAATTGATCAACCAGTTTAGAAGTCATCTCGGAATTGGTAAAAATATTATGATTAGCGAATCGCGTTCTTTGTCTTGCTCTAATTTCCGCGATTTTTTCCTTTATCTGACCGCTTTCTCCGCTGTCCTTAATCTGCTTTTCTACCAATCTTTCAATTTTCACTCTCGGCACTTCTATTTGAATATCAATGCGGTCAAGCAATGGTCCCGAGATCTTTTTTTGGTATCGAGAAATTTCAAATGACCCGCAACGGCAGGCCTTTTCGCTGTCGCCGTAATAACCGCAAGGGCAGGGGTTCATCGCCGCCACTAAAACAAATTTTGCCGGCAGTGTCAGCACTTGTTTCGCCCTGGCCACCGTCACTCGCCCGCTCTCCAACGGCTGGCGAAGCGCTTCGAGAAGATCGCGGCGAAACTCCGGCAATTCGTCCAGGAATAAAATTCCACGATGCGCCAAACTAATTTCCCCCGGCCTCGGATTTTGCCCGCCGCCGATTACCGATACCGGAGAAGCTGAATGGTGGGGGGCTCGAAACGGACGCCAATTAACATATGGTGAGTCGGCTAAAACTCCGGCGGCGCTGTAAATTTGAGTGAGCTCGACGACTTCTTCCAAGTCGGGCGCCGGCAAAATAGAATTTAGCGCTTGGGCCAGCATGGTTTTCCCCGTGCCCGGCGGCCCCACCATCAATAAATTGTGCCCACCGGCCGCGGCAATCATCAGCGCTCTTTTGGCGTGTTCTTGTCCCTTGATTTCGGAAATATCCACATTCCCCGCAACCAACGAACGGTGATCGGTAACTTTGGTTTTCGGTTGCGGGGAAATAATTTCCCTTTTTTCCAAATGGTCTATGAGCGAATTAAGATCCGGGATTGGAATTACTTTCAAGTCCGGAATAATTGCCGCTTCGACAGCGTTTTCTTTCGGCAAAAATATCTCTTTTTTTCCGATTCTTTTAGCTAGCCGCGCGATATTCAAAGCGCCGGCAATCGGCCGCAGTTTTCCCTCCAGCGACAGCTCACCGATAAAAATTTTGTCGGCGCCGTCAAAATTTTTTATTTGCTCAGTTGCCAAAAGATAACCGACAGCGATAGCAAGATCGTAATGCGAACCGGCCTTTTTCAGATCAGCCGGCGCGAGATTAACAACGATTTTGCGATTTTCCTTGTTAGGCGATTTGACGCCGATGTTTTTTAAAGCGGAACCGATTCTCTCTTTGGCCTCGGAAAGCGCCTTGTCGGCAAGGCCTACTATATTAAATGAATGGAGACCGACGTTAATGTCGGTTTCAACTTCTATGAGCTTTGCTTCAATGCCATCTAATTCCGAGGAGAAAACTTTAGAGACAGCCATTGCCGCCAAGTATAGTTGGCGGATTTTATTTATGCAACTTATCCAGCTCTTCTTTTATTTCTAAAAGTCGCTTTTTTAAATCACTGCTAAGAGCCAAGTTCTTTTGATATTCTTCGGCTTCGTCCGTTTCTTCGTCGAACGTTTCGCCCTCCGTATCGCTTCCCATATCTGGAATTCCGGAAAGTTTATTTAACTGCGCCAGTATCTCCTTTTGTTCTTGGAGTAGTTCTCGTTTACGATCTTCTTTAGTCATATTTTATAATCCCAAAAGAGGAAGGGTGGCTTTTAAGCCGTCGAAGCTAGTGCTCAAAATAAGGTAGGGTCCGAAAATACCGTAATTGAATGAAGCTCCGGATTGAGTGCCAGCCGCATACCGAGTTGAGTAAACTTGATATTGACCGCTGCGAAAACTGGAAAAACTGCCTGGAGGGAGAATATAAAAGTTGCCAATCTCCAAAACTGAATCTATCTCTCTAAGCTGATCGCTGACCGACTGCGGAGTAATATCGGATTTTAATTTAGCTATATAAACCGGCCAGGTGCCGAGAGCGTCGTAATATAAAAGCGCGGTGAAATCATTTTCAAACAGGGTATTGACGCCAAGAGCCGAGGTAACCGGAGCAACGGCCGTCAGAAAACGCGGGAAGGCAACCTGACCGCTACTGTCGGAAAGACGCACTTCTTTAACCTGACCGTCGGCAAGCGGGTTTAGCGATTCTTCTTGGAGCGCGGTAACTATTGTCAGATATTGTAAATCAGAAAGCGCTACCCCGACATTAGCGGCGGCCGGACTTATTAAAAAAGATTGGTGAGAAGCGAGCTGGGGAGTCGGTGTCGGCGTGGGTTGCGAAACTGGAGTGGTAGTTGGCGTTTCGCCACCCTGCGGGAATACTAATGGAAGAATGACAAAATAGGTCAATGCGCCAACGCCAGCGATAAAAGCAATGGCCAAGAAAACCATTAAAATTGTCTTTATCGCGCTTGGTTTTCTTTCCACTCCGCCAGGAATCGGCGAAGTATCCATTACTTCGGCCGGCGGAAGGCCTTGCTCTACCGTTTCCGGCGCCAAAAAATCAGGACTTGCTTCAGTTTCGCTCGGCGGGACTGGCGGTTGAATTGGCTCTGGGGCAGATTCTTCAGAAGGCATTGGCTCCGAAGGCGGCTTCGGGGCCGGCGTTTTAAAAACATTGTTGCCGTTTTGCTCTTCTGAACGTTGAGATTTTGGACGGTAAACGTAACCGGGAGATCCCGGTTGGTTTAATGCCGAATCTTCAGACGGAACTTGTTTTGGACTTTGAAAATTTTGATCTTCCGCCATTAAGGTGGTGTCTAAATACCTTTTTATTCTAACACAACATCAATGGCGATGGCTTGATAAATTATCCACAGCTACAGACAAACTATTCCTATTACTTTATCACCCGGCTTAAGGGTCATTATGCGTACGCCTTGCGTAGCGCGACTGGCGGTTCGAATTTGAGCAATTTTGGTGCGAATGATTTGCCCTTTGGCAGAGAGAGCGAGCAACTCTTCTTCTTGGTCGATAAGAGAAGCGGCAACCAGCTGACCGGTTTTGGAAGTAATTTTAGCCGTCAAGATTCCGGAACCGCCCCTACCTTGAACTTTATATTGAGCAAGTGGGGTCTGTTTGCCGTAACCGTTGGCCATAACCGCCAAAAGTTTGAGATTTTTATCTTTAGTTTTTTCTCCCGGCAAAATATCCATCGAAGCAACCTCGTCCCCGCTTCGCAAACGGATCGCGCGCACTCCCGCCGTCGCTCGTCCCATCGGACGCGCTTGAGATTCTCTAAAACGAATGGCCTGGCCCTTGGCGGTTGTGATGATAATTTCATCTTTTCCGGTGGAAAGCTGAACCCAGTTAAGCCGGTCCCCTTTTCTCAATTTAATAGCAATAATGCCGGTGCGGCGGACATTGCCAAAATCTTCCAGCGGTGTTTTTTTCACCGCGCCATTTCTAGTAACCATCACCAAATTCCCATCGCTCGCTTTTTTATAAGTTACCAACGCGGTTACCTTTTCCTCGGCTGGTATTTCAAGAAAATTATGGATTGGTTTCCCCTTGGAAACGCGGGTGCCTTGCGGAATATCATAGACCTTGGTTTGAAAAGCCCGGCCGCGATCGGTGAAAAAAAGAATATTGTCGTGAGTGTTGGCGGAAATAAAATGAGAAAGGAAATCTTCTTCATTAACCTCGGAACCGATCAACCCCTTGCCGCCGCGTTTTTGACTCTTGAACGAAGCCGGTGGAACGCGTTTGATATAACCGCTTTGGGAAAGCGTAATTATAGTTTCTTCCGCCGGAATTAAATCCTCTTCGCGGAATTCTTTCAGACCGGAAGCTATGACTTTGGTCCGGCGACCATCTCCGTATTTTTGTTTCACTTCAAGCAATTCGTCTTTAACAACTTTTAAAATCTTAGCCGGGCTTTTTAAAAGAAGTTGAAGATCCGCGATAAGCTTGCGTTTTTCTTTAAGCTCATCCTCTATTTTCTGACGCTCTAAATTGGCAAGCGTTTGCAACCTCATTTCCAAAATAGCGTTTGCCTGAAGATCGCTGAATTTGAATCTCTTGATCAAATTTTGCTTGGCATCTTCACGATCGGAAGATTTTTTAATAGTTTCAATAACCTGATCTATCGAGGAAAGCGCTTTGGAAAGGCCCATTAAGATGTGAGCCCGCTCCTCGGCTTTTCTAAGATCAAACTGCGCTCGGCGCTTCACGACTTCTTTTCGGTGATCGATATAGGCTTCCAATACGTCTTTGAGCGACATTAATTCCGGCTGAATGCCGCCAGCCAAAGCAATCATATTTAAATGGAAATCTTTTTGCAGATCGGTGTATTGATAAAGTTGATTAAGCACTTTTTGAGGCGGCACGCCGCTCTTTAATTCAATAACGATAGAAAGTCCGTCTTTGTCGGATTCGTCGCGCACGTCACGAATACCTTCTAACTTTTTAGAGGTTACCAATTCCGCGATTTTAATTATTAGTTCCGCTTTATTGACTTGATAGGGAATTTCCGTAACTTCAATAAAAAAGTCTCCTCGGCCCGACGATCCTTTCTTTTCTTTGATTTCAGCGTTGGCGCGCATAGTAATGGCGCCATGCCCCTGGATATAGGCCTCGGCAATTGCTTTTTTATCGTAAATAATTCCGCCGGTCGGGAAATCGGGGCCCTGGATAAAGTTCAGCAAATCTCCGGAGGTTGCTTTGGGATTATCAATGAGGTGCAGGGTGGCATCGGTAACCTCGCCAAGATTGTGAGGCGGCACATTGGTAGCCATACCAACGGCAATGCCGACAGCGCCGTTTAAAAGAAGATTTGGTAATTTTGCCGGAAGCACTTTCGGTTCCTGGCGAGTGCCGTCATAGTTGGGCGCCCAATCAACTGTCTCCTTTTCTATGTCCGTAAGCATTTCCTCGGCAACCTTGGAAAGACGGGCTTCGGTATAACGCATCGCGGCGGCATTATCGCCATCTATTGATCCGAAGTTTCCCTGCCCATCCACGAACGGGTAGCGCAAAGAAAAATCTTGAGCCATGCGTGTCAAAGTATCGTAGATAGCCGCGTCTCCATGAGGGTGATATTTACCCATCACTTCACCCACGACATAAGCGGATTTTCTGGTCTTAGCTCCAGCGGTTATCCCCGCTTCCCACATACCCCAAAGAATGCGCCGGTGGACTGGCTTCAAGCCGTCTCGAACATCGGGCAAGGCGCGGCTGACGATAACCGACATCGCGTAATCGAGATACGATTCTTGCAATTCAGTGCTGATAGAACGATCCTCAATTCCGCTAGCGGTCGGTCGCTTTTCAATTTCTTTTTCTTTATTATTTTTCGCGGATTTTTTTGGCATTAGGGTAATTTTGTCGGCGAAATTTTTTCTAAATTCTCAAGAGTAAAGTTACGTTCCTGATTTTCGATGACGATGGTGTTGGTGGTTGCGATTTTATTAGCCACTTCGTTTTTTACTTCTTCAAAAATATTTTTAGCTCCGGTGAAAAATGTCGCGAAAAATCCAGGTCCTCGCAGAGTTTCTTTTTGTTTTTGCGTTTCCAAACCAGCCGCAAATTCCGAACCCATTCCAGCATCATCAACGCGAACAATGCTCCAATTTAAATAGGCGCTCCACAAAGCAATAACAACTACCATAGTGATAACGCTAAAAACCGCGACCCAAAGTTTTTTAGTATTGTCGTCGGAATTCTGGATTTTAGAAATAAATTTCCCTATCATACTTTCAAAACAATGACTTTCATTTTGCTAGATTCGAGTTCTTTTTTCTTAATGGTTAATTTGTCCATTTCTTCACTTTTAAGTTCGAGGTCTTTGAGAAAAGTTTTTAATTCATCAGATTTTTTAAAAAACGGGATGACGATTTTCGGCTGAAGTTGTTTGATGATTTTTCCGGCGGTTTTGGCTGGAGCAAAAAGAATGTCAATTTCACCTATTTTATCCAGAAGGCCAGGTTCCAAAACGTCTCCCAACTCACCCAAAAAGCAAAGCCGAATTTCTTCCGCCACCGCAAGGTAAGTCGAAGTATTGCTCTTGGCGGACCATCCCCTAATTTCTGTTTCCTGGATTTCATACTCGCCGGGTCCGTAAATATGGCCGGGGGTTGGCGGCCAATCGGTCGGCGCGTTTTCCGTGTAAAAAGTTATATCTCCCTTAAATCTGGGCAAGGGGTTAACAACGATGCTTAATTTGCCGCTCTGAATTTTAAAACAACTGCCTCCGCAGTAGTTGATTACCATACACTATATTGTAGCTTAAATGAGACAAAAATCAAAGGCCTAATTAGCCCTTAAAACCCTTTAAAGTAAGCCCGATTTTGCCGTTTTCCACTTTAATTATTTTGGCGCGAACAAAATCCCCAACCTTGACCACGTCTTCTACTTTTTTGACAAAGCCCTCTTTAAGCTCGGAAACGTGGATCATGCCGTCCCGATTGGGACCAAACTCCACAATAGCGCCGAAATCTAAAATTTTTACCACTTCGCCTTCGACAATGTCGCCGATGTTATATTCCTTAAACATTGCTTCTATTTCTTTCAAAGCGGTTTCGGCTTTTTCCCGAGGAGTGCCGGCAACGTAAACTTCTCCGGTTTGCTCAACGTCAATAGTGGCGCCGGTGCGAGCAATCAGGGAATTGATTGTCTTGCCGCCAGGACCGATCAGTTCGCCGATGCGAGATGGATCAATTTTGTAAACCAAAACCGCCGGCGCGTAGGGAGATGTCTCCTTACGCGAGTGAGTAATCGTTTTATTCATTGCTTTGAGAATTTCCAAACGCGCTTTTCTGCCTTGGGCAAGCTCGTCTTTAATCATTTCGTCAGTCAAACCGTCAATTTTCACGTCCATCTGAATAGCGCGAACGCCGTCTTCGGTACCGGCAATTTTGAAATCGGCGTCTCCATGATGATCCTCCGGTCCTTGGATATCCGTCAAAACTTTGTATTCGGCCTGACCCGAGCTTGTCGAACGAGTCATCAAACCCATCGCGATTCCGGCAACCGGTTTTTTAATCGGCACGCCGGCATCCATTAACGACATCGAGGCGCCGCAAACGCTGGCCATCGAGGAAGAACCGTTGGACGACATAATTTCGGAAACAACGCGAATGGTGTAAGGAAATTCTTCTTGCGGCGGGATTAAATTACGCACCGCTTTTTCGGCTAGCGCTCCGTGGCCAATTTCCCGGCGACCGGGAGCTCCCATCCGGCCGGTCTCGCCGGTGGAAAACGGAGGGAAATTGTAATGCAGCATAAAGCGGCGTTTTCCGGAAAATTCCATTGTCTCAATTAACTGCTCCGAGCCAGGCGGCGCGATCGTCGTCACCACCAATGCTTGAGTATCGCCGCGCACAAAAAGAGCCGATCCGTGAGTGCGCTTGAAAAGACCGGTTTCGCAAAGCAAGTCCCGAACCTCATCAAGTTTGCGATTATCCGGACGTTTTTCCTCGGAAATAATTTTTTCGTGAACTAACTCGTTAATTTCATTTTCAAAAAGATTGTCGGCGGCTGACAGCTTCTTGCCCTCCACCCCTTTTTCGGCCAAATGCGCCATTAATTCGTTTTTGAGTTCGCCAATCCCGCTCATTCGCTCGGATTTACTGCCGACGTAAACGGATTTTTCCAACCTTCCTTTCAAAAATGTTTTTACCATATTGATCAATTCCCGATCCGGTTCGGTAAATGTTATTTCGGATTTTTGGCGGCCGATTTCTTTAACAATTTTGTTTTGCCAATCAACAAGATGAGTTATTTCTTTTTGGGCGACGGCGAAAGATTCCGCTATTTCTTTTTCGTCCGCGTCGACTCCCTCAAGCTCAATCATGTTGATGCGACCGGAGGTGCCGGCGACAAATCCGGTAAAACCTTTATTAGCCGGCCAGGAAGCTTTGGTTGCCGAAGCTAACGGATTGATTGTTAATTTTTTACCATCATGAAATAAACGCGCGCCGGCAACCGGGCCATTCCAGGGGATATTAGAAATAGCAAGCGCGGTCGAAGCGGTAAGCATAGTAATAAAATCTGGATCGTTTTCTTCATCCATCTCCAAAATAGTTACCGCGACTTGCACTTCCCGCCGCATTCGGTGATCGAAAAGAGGACGAACAGTCCGGTCAATCATCCGGCCGGATAAAATCGCTTCTTCCGAAGGACGACCTTCGCGACGGACAAACCGACTGCCTAGAATTTTTCCGGCGGCGTAAAAACGCTCTTCATAGTCAACAACCAACGGAAAAAAATCGGTGTCCCGATCTTTTTTTCCCATTACTGCCGTAACCAAAACGGCGGTGTCGCCGTAGCGGCCAAGGACAGCGGCGTTTGCTTGTTTGGCCAAATCGGAAACTTCCAACACCAGCGGCCGGCCTTGATACTCTGTTTTAAATTGTTTTCTTTTTAAATCCATTATTTTTTTATTAGCGCCCTGGGGACGTCTTCGATGGCAATAAATTGATCGGCTTCTTCTTTAAGTTTCGCGTTGGCAGTGCGGCTGAAAGCGGCCACCTCAACAACCCTCCCCAAGCCCCATTGAAGATATTCAACCAATGGAACAAAATCGCCATCGCCGGTGACTAAAATAATCACGTCGAGAAAACTGGCCATTCGAATCGTGTCCACCGCCATACCCACATCCCAATCCGCTTTTTTCATACCGCCAGGAAAAACCTGGATGTCTTTCATCCGAAGCTCGATACCGGCTTGCTTGAGAGCGTCGAAAAAGGCGGACTCGCCTTCGGTGGCTTCGGTTTTAACTACATAAGCGATCGGGCGAATTAACTGCCGACCGGCAGTTAAATTTTTAACTAACTCTTTGAAATTAACACGCGCTTTGTAAAGATTTTTCGCAGAATGATAAAGATTCTGCACATCTATAAAAATTCCAACGCGCTGACTTTTATGTTTGGGCATTCGTTACTTTTTCAAACCTAATTTTTTAACGACACTGGTGTAATTTTTTTTATCGTTCTTGTCCAGGTAAGCGAGCAAACGACGCCGTTTGCCAACCATTTTTAAAAGCCCGCGGCGAGAATGATGATCTTTGGGATGTTTTTTTAAATGATCGGTCAGCTCTTCGATTTTCTTAGTAAGCAGACCAACCTGAACCGCCGCTGATCCGGTGTCGGTCTCATGCATGCCGTGTTCTTTGGCTATCATTTTCTTTTTTCGTGGTGTAAGCATTTTATTTTTTAAGCTTTAAAATAATTCTTTTTTCCGCCGGCTTTACGGATTCGACCTTAAAGACGTAGATTTTGCCGATTTCAAGCGCCTTTTCCATTTCTTCAACTCCTCCGAATTCAGAAACGTGGATCAATCCTTGAATTTCCGAATCGAGAGCCACGAAAGCTCCGTAAGGATTGAAACGAACCACCGTGCCTTTATATTCTTCGCCAGCTTTATATTTTTTCTCAACAACATCCCAAGGATTTTCCTGAAGAGCTTTTAACGAAAGAGAAACACGGCCATCTTTGATCTCGGTTATTTTTGCCCGAACGCTGTCGCCGACTTTTACGACCTCCTTCGGATTTTCAATTAACTTGTGGCCAAGTTCGGAAATATGAATCAGGCCCTCAATAGCCGGGTTGTCGGCAAATTGCATAAAAGCGCCAAAATCGGCAACGCCGGAAATAATACCTTCGACTACGTCGCCTACATTATACTTAGCTATCAACTCCTTAACGTTTTCGTTGACAATTTCGCGCTCCGACAAAATAAGCTTATAGTTGCGGGGATTGACGTCAATTATTTTCACCTGCAATTCCTGGCCAACGAATTTTTTAAGTTCTTCAAGAATTTTCTCTTTATTTCCGTCTTCCACCCTTGGAAAATGGTCGGTGGTTAATTGAGAAATTGGAATAAAGGCCTTAAGTTGATTGAATTCCGCGGTCAAACCGCCGGTATTGGCGCCGCTGATTTTTATAGTAATTACCTCGCCTGCTTCTTTAAGGTCTTTCACTTCTTGCCAAGCCCTTTGTTTGCCAACCTCCTTTAGAGAAAGTTCGATATAGCCGTCGTCATTTTCCGAATCCAGGATTTTTATCGTTGTCGCATCTCCGGTTTTGAGATTTTTGACCACATCTTGAGCGTTCATCAATTCCGACCCGTAAAGAATGCCCGTGCCGAACGCGCCAAGGTCAAAATAAACCGCTTTGGCGGATTTTTTCATGATTTTACCCTCAACTAAGTCCCCCGCTTTTAAGATGTTTATTACATTAGTATTGCTCTTCAAAAGCTGGCCGAGGGCTGAAGGGTTTTTGTTCGGAATGCTAGACATCTGTTGTGTTAGACGAAGTATAACAGAAGATTTTGCTATAATCAAGTAGTGACTAAGAACCAGATAGTTTTAATAGGAGCGGGACTTTTTATAATTGTAAGCTTGGCGCTGCTTTTTTATTTCGGGTCTCAAAAGCCGGAAAGCGAGCTTTCCGGCAATCTCGTTTTTTGGGGAGTTTTTGACTCACCCAGAATAATGGATGAAATTATCACCGCTTATAAAAAACAGCATCCAAAGGTGGAAATTCAATATCGGCAACTACCTTCGGAAACTTACGAACGCGATCTTCTTAACGCTTTGGCGGGCACGGCGCCGCCGGACTTGTTTATGTTTCACAATACTTGGCTGCCAAAGCATTTTGACAAAGCGGCGGCGTTTCTTGATTCGGAAATCACACTCACCAATCTCCGCGATTTGTTTCCGAGAGTAGTCGAGCAAGATTTCGCTCCCGACGGTTTCATTTACGCTCTGCCGTTGTATATAGATACTTTGGCAATGTTTTACAATCAAGAATTTTTGGACAACAAGGGAATAGCGATTGTGCCAAAAACTTGGGAGGATTTCGAGACCGTTTTGCCAAAACTCCGTGAATTGGACAATTTCGGTCGGATTCAAAAAGCGGCGGCGGCGATCGGCGGATCGAATAAAAGCATCAATCGCGCGACTGATCTTTTGAATCTGATTTTTCTTCAAGCCGGAACGCAAATGACCGCGCCGGATTTTTCCAGGGCCACCTTCAGCGCCGGCCAAGGATCGAGCGCTCTTAACTTTTATCTCAAGTTCGCTAATCCTCTTTCTCAATTTTATACCTGGAGCGATGGAGTGACTTATTCACTGGATAGTTTTGCCGCCGGAGAAACGGCGATTATGTTCAATTATTCTCATCAAATAGCGTTCCTCAAAGAAAAAAATCCGTTTTTGAATTTCCGAGTGGCGCCAATGCTCCAGCCGCGAGATCGAACCACTGACGTGAATTTCGCGAATTATTGGGGCGTAGCGGCGCTGGCGAAAAGCCCACAACAAGCCGTCGCCAAAAATTTCATTTTGTTTTTAACCGCCAACCCGACGATTTCCCAGCAGTACTTGACCGCCACCGGCAAGCCGCCGGCGCTAAGAATGCTGATTAACAGGTATCAGTCCGATCCCCAGCTTGGCATTTTCGCCAATCAGGCGCTCACCGCCAGATCGTGGCCGCAAGTTGACAACGTTGCCGTGGAGAACGCTCTTTCCGGAATGATAGAATCGATTTTGGCCGGCCGCTCGCCAGCCGATCGCGCCCTGCGCGAAGCGGAAAACGCGATTACGAATTTGATGGAGAGAAAACGGTAATATGAAAAAATTTTTAAAAGTTTTATTAATTCTTTTCTTAATTACGATTTATAATTTACCGATTACCAACGTGGCTTTGGCCCAACAAAGCCGTTTTATTCCCTGTGAGGCGTCTTTGCCCCCGGACGGAAAAGTTGGCGGCGGATGCGATATCCATGATTTTATAGTATTTCTTAAAAACATCATCAATTTCACATTTTACGTCGCGATTCCCCTGGCCGTGATTTTTATTGTTTGGGGCGCGTTTGTTATAATGACAGCTGGCGGTTCTGAAACGCGATTCGGCAAGGGAAAAAGCATTATTACCGCCGCGGTCATCGGCTTAGCGATCCTTTTCGGTTCGTGGCTGATAGTAACAGTAGTCGTCAGATTTTTGGAAACAGGAACAGTGCAATGAATAAACAAATTTTTCCAATTTTAATAATCATATTTATAGCGCTGTTTTCTTTCGGAATGATGTCTGACCATGCTTCAGCAAATTTTCATTTAGATGAGTACGGTCGGCCTAGTAACCTTAATCAAGGCGATGGCGGCGCCGGCTTTCCATCCAACGTAAGCCCCACCGTTACACCATCGCTTGGTTCCGATACCCTAAGCGTTCCACCTCCGGGATCTGGTACTTTAAGCACACCATCGGATAATGCCGGGGATCTTCCTAATCCTATCGGCACAACCAGTTTCGTTGAACTTTTAAATAGAATTGCTTACTTTCTGCTTATCATCGCGGTGCCGATCGCTACCATTATCATTATCTATGGGGCTTTTCTGATAATGACTGCCGGCGGCATCCCCGCGAATCTGGAAAAAGGGAAAAAAGCGATTCTTTACGCCGTTATCGGCCTTGCGATACTTTTTCTGGCCAGGGTAATTATGGCTTTATTAGCGCAGCTGCTCGGAACGACAATTAATTTCTAATTTGCTATACTAAAAAAGCTGATTAAAAGGTCGAAGTGATCCTTTAATTATAATGAAAACAATCTCAAAAATAGCTTTAGTAGGTTTGACGATGCTTCCATTGTTGGCAGGGGCCCAGGCCCCCCCGAAATTTGTGGGGGCAGACCCAGATGCGTTGGAGCAGGTTCTTAAGTTTATAAATAAAATTGCCGACTGGATGCTCGGGTTCCTCGTTGCGCTTGCAGCAATTTTTATCGTCATCGCGGCGTATTATTACCTGACTGCTAGCGGCAACCAGGAACAAACCGGAAAAGCGAAAAGTATGATTATTTACGCTATCGTTGCTATAGTAATCGGCCTTCTCGCGAAAGTTATTGTGCAACTCGCGACGCAATTAGCCGGGGCGTAGGCTAGGTTATTTCTCAGAAAAATAAAAACTCCTCCGATGTTCATCGGAGGAGTTTGGTTTATGTCTAGCTTGGCCAGACATAAACCACCGCAATTCCTATGCCGCAAAATCGTAATTCAGAATTTGCGGCATCAGAACCAGAGTTCTTGTGGCGACCGGATCGAATTTCTAAAATCTTTTTTCCGGTCGCGTTCTTAACGTCCACATGGACGCCGGTGATCTTTACGTTATGACCTGCCGGAATCATCACCCTTCCTGAATCGCATCTGTGAAGGACGATGGAGAGTTTGTGCCTGCCTTCAGGAACCGGGAAACTCGCAAAGTCCCCCAAGACGCCAAGATCCTCATATTCCTCCGTTTGATTGCTGACCACAGCGGATGGGGCGGGCTCGGCCGCAGAGAGGGAGGGGTTCCATCCTGTGATGAGAATCATGATGATTCCCAACGCAGAGATGATGAAAATTCCCACCGCAACCTTGCGGGCCTTCCTGCCACTTTCGGTGTTCGCCATCGGAGGTGGGCTACTGACGGACTTTTTTTCCTCCACCATGCTACTTTCCTTTCTTAAAAAGACGTCCCACGATCGAGGAAACTACGGCTTCCGCGGTCTTTGACGTGTCGGCCGTCAAACCGAAGTTCTGCGTGGACTCCTTGATGATGCCAAGCTGCGTCTGAATAATCTTCAGAGCAACCCGAAAATCAAGATCCTGGCCGTTTTTGGCGGCCTGCTTGACGAGGTCCTGCGCGAGCTTTTTTACTTCCCCCATCTCAAGCCTGCGCTTTTCGTTGATCTTCTCCTGCGCTTTCCGTTCGACTTCCGCTTCGGTGAGTTTCGCTGGAAGTTCAGGGTCGTTGATCAACACGGCATGAACTTTCACGCCGTAGTAGGCCTCAAGGTTGCGATTGCCGATCATGAAAGTTTTGAACTTTTCCATGACCGCGGTACCGATCTCGCTGAGGTGATCCATCACCTCATCGTGATCTTTGTACCCACGAACTTTGATACTGGTCAACGACCGGATCCGATCGGTTAGCGCGGTTTCGATCTGCGCCGATTCAAATCCAAAGAATCGCTTGAGTCGCTTGACGGCTGGCTCGTACTCCGCCGACATGTCAAGATGGATCACCTCTTCGTCCTTCGTATCGGCAGTCAGCTTGATAGCGAGAGTGCGGCGAAGAAGAGAGGCCTGCTTGAACGGCCTTTCGAAAGGCCAGAAAATCAACTTCGGGCCAGGACCCACCCCGCGAGTCGGTATGCCCAGAAAAGCGAACAGAACCCCGGAGTAAGGCTGAACGACGAAAAAGCAGAGATACGCATAGGCCGCGACCAGAGCCAGCGAGAACAGCATTAGAAGAACCATCTTAACCCTCCTTAATTTCAGGTTTTCAATTTTCAAAAAACACGCCCTTACCTTATCATACTTACCTTAAAAAGTCAAATTCACTTTAATCGACTATTAGGAATATATGCTCGTTGCCTACAAGACTTCCCGTTTCAAGTTTTGAGTAAAAACCATTCGCTTCTCTGTACCACCAATTACCAGAAAGGTCTTCGTATACTAAACCGTTATCGTTATAAGAGATGATCTTTTTGATATCATAAGTGGGTATCCACCGAGGCACCGTCAGATCGTAACCGACATTGCGGACTTCATTATACGCTCTTTCGGCGGCAAATACTTCCATTTCGTCATTACTTTCCTTTGACAAAAATAAATCGTCACTAATAAATCCGAATTCTGCTACCGGATATTGAATATGGGCCAACCCGCCAATTCTTTTGCCACTGACGGTATCATAGTATCGATGTATAAACTGAAGCTGAGAACCCGCAATAACTTCTAGGATCGCGACGATCGAAGCATTTCTGTTGAAATTCAATAACCTACTGGAAACAACGCTACCGGATTGTACGCGAGAAAAACCATACTCACTTATGCCGCAATCTTGCCCATTGAGAAAATTGGAAATGGCGCCGGTTTTTAAATCCAAGGATTTAATCAGCCATATTTCACAGTTGCTTTCTTTTTCAGTTTGAGAAAGAAGAATTTTATTTGGAGTAGGGGCAAAAAGGGAGTAGTTGGCTTTAGATCGATAAACTACGGAGCCGATTTTGGAATATTCTCCAGAATCAATTTTTAGTTTATGGAACTCTAATTCGGTATTTTGGGAATTTGGTTTAATGAAAAAAATCTCATTATTGTCGTCAAAAGAAGCGGCAGCCAACACTGTTTTGGCCGATATTTTAGACATTGATTTTTCGTCAGGATCAACTATTAAAATATTATTTTTATCAGCAAAGACCACTTTCTCGTTTGGTAAAACCCCCAACGATTTGAATCCGTCTCTTAACAGATCTAAAATTAATACGTTCCTCGGCTCATCAAATTTTTTCAGATCGGCAATTTCTAAGACCAAATCTCGCGATTCCTCCAAACGCCCAGATACCCTACCAAGATAAATAAATCGATACTGCGGAAATGTACCGGCTATTGTATGTATTTTCTCGTTATCAACAAGAACCGTTCTTAAATAATTGATTCGATCGCTGCCGCTTTCCAGAATATCCACTAAAAAATTCTCCAATTTGCGGACTTTTTGATTTTCCAGATTAAAAACTAATTTCTGACTTGGCTCAAACAGCTCCGACCTCTGCGCCTCACAGGCCGGCGAAGGAGAATATGGATATTTGCCTGGCGACTTAGCAAGTTCAAAATATTTTTGATTTAATTTTTCTTTGCTGTAGAAAATTTCTTTTTCGTCATCGCTCCATGAATCAATAAAATAACTGCCGGGCTCGACATCCACTATTACCCATTCTTTTTTTTCCAAATCGTAAACTTTTAGTACGTTGGAGTAATAAAACGGGCCGCCTTCCTCACCACCACAATTTACCGCATCCTCAGTTGGAACCGCAGAGGCAAAAAACTTTCCATTGGGTGAAAATTTTCCGGAAAGCCCTGAATATTTTAAAACTTTTTCCAACTGATTGGTTTCTAAATCGAAGCTGTATAAAGCCGAGATGTTGCCCGCTCCGGGAGCAAGGGCGCTTAAATACAATGTTTCCGGATCTCGCCAATCAAATAAGACAAAGCCTGGAATAGGCCCGCCTAAACTTCTAATATTCTCGCCATCAAATAGGGTGGATTTTGCACCGGTTTCTAAATCTAATAAAATCAATTCATAGCCTCCGTAAAACGACTGATCGGGAAGAGGTTCTTTATAAAGAACAACTGCCAGCTTGTCACCGTCCGGCGATGCAACTAAATTTACAATGGCTTGTCCCTCAAGGTAGTAACGTTTTTGACCGGTTGTTAAATCGCGCAATTGGATTCTTTTTTCTTCATTAATAACAAGTTTGTTATTTTTTGGTAAAATGGCGACGGATTGTACATAATGGCCCGCCTCCCCAATGTTAAAATTGTGGCTTTTTTGCTTTGAAGAAGGGTCGTAAGAAAAAACGCTATACATAGGATAAAGCCGATCTTTCGTAGAATATCCGCCTATTTGTTCGGCAAAAACATGGATTTCTCTATGGTCATCGCCAGATGTTAAAAGTCCTTCCCCTTTTAGAAATGCAAATCCTCCAATTAAAACCGCCGAAATCACTACAATGCCCAAAACAACTACTGCGGTTGTACTAAACCCTTTCTGAATCACAGTCCTACATTATCATGAAATTTTCCTTAAGCCAATCTAACAAATTTTGGGTGTCACGAGCTCGATTGTCTGAGCCCAAGATAATAATCGCCACTGGTACATTACCGGACGAGATTTTAAAACTCCATACGGTTGCTAAAGTTTGTCGAGCGGCAATGGTTTCGCCATTTTTTACGCCAATTAAACTGTCGTTGTCATAAAACTCATTGTAATTTTTAAGACCAGGGATTTTTAATTCTCCAAATGGAAAATAATCTTTGCCCTTGGTAATATCGAATAAAAATTTTCTCTTGTTATAAATATAATGGAGAAGTCTGGATAAATCCTCGGCAGTGGAAACGTTATTGTTGCTTATACCACTTGGATCGGCAAACGTCGTATCAAGCATTTGCAACGACATAGCCTTAACGTTCATATTTTTTATAAAATTATCTTTTCCGATAAAAGCGGCTAAAACATTGGCCGAATCATTTGAAGACTGCATCAGAAGTGGATATAAAAGATCAAAAGCTTTATAATATTCCCCAATTTTTGGCTGGAAAGCAGTAAGTGCATTGGCAAGAACGCTGTCAGTAACCTTTATTATCTTATCTAAATAAATTAATTCGCTTGCCACCACACCGGTCATTAATTTCGTCAAAGACGCAACTGGTAATGGTTCAGTCGAATTTTTTTCCAAAATTTTATCGCCGGTTGCCAAATTAATTATTAAAAAAGATTTAGCGGAGATATTAGGAATCGGAGATTGACTTGATGATCTCGATTGCAAAAAACCAAAATTGGATATCGGTTCCTCGTCCAGAACCAAAACGGGAATACCGGGGGCAGCAAATTCAAAAATCTTTTTTGCGTCTTGAGTGGATAGCCGGATACAACCACCAGAATATTCTGGATTCACGGCCGTACCATTTTCATGATAAGGCCAACCATGAATAAAAAAATTGCCGTAAAACTGAATACTGTAAGGCATCCAAACCTTACCAATTGAAGAAAAGTGATTGGTTTCCTTATTTAAAACTTCGTAATTTCCAGTTGGGGTCTCCCACCAACTGCCCTCTCTTCCTTTGGTTAAGATTTCAAAACTATCTATTTCCTTACCGTTTCTATACAATACTAGGCGCATCTGCCGTAAATCAATCTCGATAAAATCGGATCCCAAATTTACATATTCTTTTTTAGAGTCTAGAAATTTTTGTTCATCGGGGAAAACAAATTCTCGCGCATCAATAAAGTTGTTTTGGGAATCGGCTAATTTTCCGTAAAACTCGAGCGCCGCTTTTTCTTTTATTTTGACGAGATCCCCCTGATCATGCCAAAAACGAAAAACTAATCCACTTAAAATCCCGATTATCGAGAGTAAAAACCCATACAGAACTAATTGGCGATTCATTTTTATATTTTAACACAAAAATCGCGCTTCTTTAAAAAGTCAAATTAACATTGGCAAACGCTATGTGGCTTGGTATGATCCCCAAAGTTGCGTATTATTTAAAAAGAAAATATTTAACGGCAAAACCATTTTTGCGGGTGTAGCCAAATTGGTAAAGGCGCACGGCTTAGGACCGTGTGGGGAAACCCTTGGAGGTTCGAGTCCTCCCATCCGCACCAGAATAAAAGCATCGTATAGTATATAATTGAACTTATGCTTAAACCCGTCGTTCTCTTGATTTTGGATGGCCTTGGCATCTCGCCGGAAACCAGAGGCAACGCCATTCACCTCGCGAAAAAACCGAACTTGAAAAAAGTTGGTGAAAATTATCTCGGTTGCGAATTGCAGTCCTCCGGCACCGCCGCCGGCATTCCCTGGGGAGAGGTCGGCAGTTCCGAAGTGGGTCATACAAACATCGGAGCCGGTGTTGTCGTTTATCAAAACTTTCCGCGCATCAATCTTGCCATTCAAGACGGCAGTTTTTATAAAATTCCTATTTGGGATGAAGCGATCAAACGTCCGCGCGTTCATCTGATTGGACTTGTCACCAATTCCGGAATTCACGCCCACATCGATCATCTTTTGGCGTTGATTAAAATGCTTGCCAGAAAAAAATATAAGGGCGAGGTTTTTATCCACGCTTTCACCGATGGAGAAGACGCCCCCAACCGTTCCGCGCCAGTTTTTATCAAAACCGTTGAATCGGAAATCGCCGCCAGCAAACTCAAGGCCCAAATCGCGACAATCACCGGCCGACATATGGCGATGGACAGAAGTAATAAATGGGAACGGACCGATGCCACGATCGACTGCATGACCAAAGGCAGTGGTGAAATCGCCAAAAGTCCGGAGAAGGCGCTTGAAAACGCTTACGTCAGAAATATAGAGGATGAAGCCATTCCTCCGACGGTAATCGTTGGTAAAAATGAAAGGCCGGTAGGGCTTTTGCAAAAGGGAGATACCGCGATTTTCTTTAATTTCCGGCCGGATCGCGCCCGCCAACTCACTGAACGGCTTCAAAAACTCGAAGGGGTTTTCCTAATTACCATGACTCAATTCAGCGAAAATTTTACAGCGCCCGTCGCTTTTCCACCCGCCTATATTGAAAATCCTCTCGCCAAAGTAATATCCGACGCCGGAAAGAAGCAATTTCACATAGCCGAAGGTGAAAAATCCGCGCACGCCACTTACTTTTTAAACGGCGGGAAAGAGGCGCCGTTCCCGGGGGAAGACCGCGTTGTAATCCCATCTCAAGAAGTTGAAAGTTATGCTCAAAAACCGGAAATGTCCGCCTATCAAATAACCGAAAAAATTATGGAGGCGATTAAAAGCAACAAATACGATTTCATCGCCGCGAATTTTGCCAACGCCGACATGGTGGGACACACCGGAAATCTCGAAGCCGCGATTAAAGCGGTTGAGGTTCTTGATGAATGCGTCGGAAAAATTGCCGGATCGACGCTTGCTGCCGGTGGCGTTATGACTATCACCGCGGATCACGGAAATGCCGAGGAAATGATTAATTTGGAAACTGGAAAAACCGACACCGAGCATTCCACCAATCCGGTGCCTTTTTGGATAGTCGGAAAAAACTATCTGGCGACTAATTTGCCGGCTCAGGGATCGGGAGAAGAACCGGCGGGCATTCTTGCCGACGTGGCTCCCACTATTCTTGAAATTATGGAAATACCAAAACCCAAAGGAATGACCGGCAAAAGCTTAATCGGCGCGATTACCCGGCTGGTTATTTAAATTTTATTTTCTCTGACGGTCGTGGAAGGCCTTATGGACTTCTCTTAAATGCTTGTTGGTCAAATGCGTATAGATTTGCGTGGTGGAAACGCTGGCGTGCCCCAGGAGTTCCTGCACCGAACGCAAATCAGCGCCGTTCATTAGAAGATCTGTCGCGAAAAGGTGACGGAGACCGTGGGGAGTAATGCGATCGGTAATGCCCGCCTTCCGAGAATAAAAATTAACCAAACGTTGGACAGATCGAGGAGTGATTTTGCCTATTGCTTTGCTTTTTTTGTCTAAACTCACGAAAAGATGTTCAAGAGCGTCTCCGCGCTTATTTAAATACTCTTTAATGGCTTTTTTCGCCGTATCCGAAACGAAAACAAGGCGTAGTTTTTCTCCCTTTCCGCGAACGGTCAGTTCCCCTCTCGTGAAATCAAGATATCGGCCAAGAGAGCAAAGCTCGGAAAGACGCAGACCGGTCGAAAAAAGAAGTTCCAAGACAGCGCGATCGCGAAGCGCCCTCAAGTCATCGCCTTTGGGCGCCGCCAGCAAACGTTCCAAATCGGCAAGCTCGATAATATCAATTTGCCGCTTGGGAATTTTTGGCAATTCGATAGCATCGGGCGCGACCGTATCGTAATTTTTCTGAATGAGATACTTCAAAAAATTTCTGATGGCGATGACGTAATAGGTCTGGGTGATCTTTTTAATATTTTTGGAGCGGGCAAGCGAAATTCTAAAATCGCGGATTTGGTTGAGGGTAAGATCGGCCAGATTTTTTATTTTTTGCGTGTTAAAAAAAACGCGGAGATAGCGTTCATAATTTTCTCTGGTCAGCGAAGAGCGGTTTTTTTCTATTTCAAGATAATCTAAATATTCTTTCAACAGACGATTAACGTCGGCCATTGGCTTCGCTTGGGTTTGGACGGCGACTGATTTTGATTTCGTAAGAAATAAGCGTTGATTTGTCAAAAACCAACGGCGCTGATTGGTGGGGCAAATAGCCGTCGCGGTTGATGGTCAGATAATAAATTCCCGGATTAATCAAAAAACTGAATCTACCTATCCGATCGGTTACGCGGGTGCCCATCAGCCAATTTCTTTTAACGTCAAAAATTCTCACCACCGCAAGATCAATCGGTTCCCGGGTTAAGCTGTCTAAAACTCTGCCGAATGACTTAAAAGAACGCCTGTTTATTATCAACTGCAAAGAAATCAAAAAAACATAAAATCCTAGAAGCAAAAAATTGACAGTGGTCGGAGATACAACCGTAGTGAATAAACTGAAAATTAAACCAATGGTCAAAATCCAGGGACCAATTTTGTTTAAAAGTTTTGTAAAAATACCTAAAATCCCCATAAAACTGAATTTTTTTCCCACTGAACTGCCGCTTGATGAGAGCAACGGAATTTCTATGTTTAGAGCCTGACCTGGACCGGTAATTCTGAAAGCATCGGACTGCTTTTCCGTAAATCCCCTTTTGTAGATTTTTAGATAGTAATTTCCGGGCGTTACTAAAAAACCGAAACGTCCGTCCTTGTCGGTAATCTGGGTTTCTTTTACTTGCTTCAATCCGACTTCAAAGACCCTGACAGTCGCGTTGGCTATCGGCACTTTAGTGTGCTGGTTGTAAACCCGCCCCCAAGGCTTGCGACGGCGAAAACGCAAAAATCCCAAACCCAAATAGCTGAACATGTTTAACGCCCCGGATGTTAAAACCGCGCTGAGAGAAAACGCCGAGCTTACCGCGGCGCCGGCGCCAACGGCCGCGGTCGCCACCGAAACAGGCCTCACAACATTTTTCACTACTTCAACTACTTCTGGTTCAAAAACCGGTATTAGCGGCGGAGGGGGAGGTGGCGGTGGCGGAGTGGGCGTTGGTAAAGTTGGCTCTGGAATTCCGGTGCTGACAAATTCCAGGGCAAAAGGCGGTATCTCGGCCGCAAAGTCCTGATTGAGCTGTTCCCACACTCCGGATACTGAACCGGAAACGAAGTAGGTGCCAACCGGGCCGATAACAGTGAAGCTGATCGGGAAATCTTCTGTGGCTTTTATCATTTCATAGGTAAGCACAAGCTCCCGTGAAGCCGGATCCCAAGTAACATTGCTTTCCATCTTATCGGGATCGGGCGCAACTTCTGGGGGTAAAGAAAGCACAACCCTGACATTAGAAAGATCAATTCCCGGACTACCGAGAGTGATGGTGACGGTTTGGGAGAATTTGGTTTGAGCAAAAACGGTGGCGGTAAATAGCAAATAATAGGCACTAAAGATAAACAGTGAAAAAATTTTGAGAAGTTGCTTTATATCGCTCATACTATATAGTATATCAGCAATGTTTGAATATTCCTTTTCCACATGAGACGTCCTCCGATTACAGTGATAATGGGTAGCGTGGATCACGGGAAAACCACGCTTCTCGACCATATTCGCGAAACAAATGTTGCCGCTAAAGAAGCCGGCGGCATTACCCAATCAATCGGGGCTTATGAAATTGAGCATAACGGGAAGAAAATTACCTTTATTGACACTCCGGGGCACGAGGCCTTCACCAAAATGCGCGCTCGCGGCGCCAACGCGGCCGATTTGGCAATTTTGGTGGTTGCCGCCGACGACGGCGTTCAGCCGCAAACCAAAGAATCAATTAAAATCCTTAAAGAAACGGAAACGCCTTTCGTCGTAGCCATCAACAAAATTGATCGGGTGCCGGACACCACGAAAGTCAAAAATGAACTCATGCGGGAAGGTGTTCTTTTGGAAGGTTACGGAGGCAATATCAGCAACCAAGCAATATCGGCAAAAACCGGCCAAGGCGTTGACGATCTTTTAGATTTGATTTTACTTGCCTCCGAAATGGAACACCTGGATTACGATCCGAAGCATCTCGGCAAGGGATTTGTGCTGGAATCAAAACTCGACAGCCGTCGGGGCGTGTTGGTGACGGTTGTGATAAACGACGGTACGGTTAAAGTCGGAGATTTTGTAAAATCCGGCCAAACTTTTGGAAAAATAAAAATAATGGAGAATTTTCTCGGCAAACCGGTTAAGGAATCCGGGCCGTCAAGCCCGGTCCGGATCTTCGGATTTGAAGAATTGCCGAAGGTGGGAGAAGAATTTCTCTCCGGAAAAAATTTGGAGCGGGAAACTTCTATCGAGAAGAAGCCGACTGCCAAAACAATAATCAGCAAAACCGCCGGAACGGTGCGTCTAGTTTTACGCGCGGATGTCGCCGGATCGTTGGAAGCGCTTTCGCAGATAATCCAATATCTTCCCAAGAAAGAACATCAGACGATTGAAATTATAGATGAAAATGTCGGAGAAATTACCGACGGCGACATCAAGCTCGCCGTCGCCACTGAAGCGCTGGTTATTGGATTTAAAACGAAAGCCACGAAGGCGGCCGAGGCCTTGGCGCGCGCCCACGGAATAAAGATAGTCGTTTCGGAAATTATCTATGACTTGGTAAGAACGGTTGAGGAAACACTGGCGACGCTTGAGAAAAAAATCGTCAAAGGACGGCTGGAAATTTTGGCCGTGTTCGGTAAAAAAGCCGGCGATCAAATTATCGGTGGAAAAGTAACCGAAGGGATAATTCACAACAATTCCATTCCGGAAGTAGAACGCAAAGAAGAAGTTATCGGTAAAGGAAAAATTCTTAATCTCCAAAAAAACAAAAAGGATGTTAAGGCGGTTGAGGCCGGCAATGAATGCGGGATGCTTTTTCAGTCGGAAGTTGAAATTAGAGTAGGCGATATTCTTTTGGAGCACTAACTTGTCCCGTTAGAAGTGGCTCCCAACTCGACCGTCATTTCTACGCGGGATATAATCAAGAAAAACAATGATTAAAGGTTCGCATCAAAATAAGTTCCACTTCTAACGGGATGAGACCGCATAGAAAAGAAAGATTAAGCGATCTTATAATAGAAAAGCTGGGCGAAATGTTGTTGCGCGAAATGGAAATGCCGAACGGCGCTTTGCTTACCATAACTGACGTGGAAATTATGGACGATTTTTCTCAAGCGATCGTTAAATTCAGTGTTTTTCCATCAAATCAATCAGAAACGGCGTTGAAAATCCTTGAAAAAAGACGCCGAGAATTTCAGCGCAAACTGCTTCGAAAAATTAACATCAAGCCGATGCCGCAGATTGTCTTTCAAATTGATTACGGATTGGAAAAAGCGGCTAAAATAGAAAAGAAAATAATTGAAGAAAATATATAAAAAAACCGGCTTAGAAGGCCGGTTTTGCGTTAATAAAAGGCAGGGGCAGCTGATTCGGATCTGGAGGTGACGGCAAGGTAATAAAAAAATCGATAAGGTCATCCGCGCCGCAGACATCTTTAAATTCCAATCCGCTGACAAAATCAACGAAATTGCCCTGTAGGCCGCAACCGTGGCACTTAAAATTACCCGATGGCCAGCAATGAAGAGATGGACTTGCCTCCCGATGGAAAACGCATCTCAAAACCAGGACACCGCTTGTTCTCCGCCTGGCGGATAATCCAAGTTTCTGAAAAATTCTTTCCCAAGAAACTTCTCCAACCAATCGCTTCAGCAACTCTGCCTTTTCTCGATCAGACATACTGCTCTCTCCTTTCTAAATGAACAAAAAAGACGGTCCGATGGACAATCTCTCCAAATTGCCAGCACCGAACCGTAGAATCATTTTAGAAAAATCGCGAAGAAAGTCAAATATGGACAATTGACCAAGGTTATATTGTAGTGATATAATCCTACCGGTTCTTTTTTAGGAGGAAATATGACTTACCCGATGGTGCGGATTTTTCGGAACGAGGAGCCGGAAAAAAACAAGGTCCGAATAGACGGCGCCAGCTACTATGAAAAGCTTGGCACCCGGGAGCTTAAACTTCTGGAACGTTTTTTCCCAAAAATTCATTTTCATCCGGTCTGTTCAGACAGCGATCATCGTCATAAGTTGCCGCTAAAAATTTCCGAAGAGGTTGATTTTATTACTCAAAATCTCGGTTTCTTTAAACAGATCATTCTACGTATCAGCAATGATAATCGATCCGCGATTCTTCTCGCATCTGAGGATTGGTTTTGTAAAGGTAAAAATTATTATTTGGTTGCCGCTTTCGGTGATGAGGAATATATCAAGAAAGTGAATGCGGCGGCCGCGGCGGCAGAAGAAATAGCGCAAACAGCGCCTTTGGTAGATCACTTGTGGTTTACGCTACTGTCATTGCTTTTGATAGGGGCTTTGGCATTATGGCTTCTGTTGCCGATTTGCTCTCGTCCTCGACAATCGTCGGAAACGGTAATGCCGATTAATCCATTGGCATATAAATTGACTGGCCGGAATTTGAAACGCGATCAAACCAAGGAATTTCCTATTGATCTGTTATTCTATCATAACTACGAATGCGGTTGGCAAACTCTCCGAGAAAAATTTCCAACGATTGAACGGACCGAGATAAAATGGCGAGAGCAAGAAGCTGGCTGGGATTACGTTTATTGTTATTTGAAAGACGGCCTGATTTACAAAGCCAAAATTGGCCTTCGACCCTATTATTTGGACGGCGGCTTGACTTACAAAGTCAGAATTGGCCTTCGACCCCCTAGTCGGAATGGCCATCTATCCCTCCACGATTTTGAGAAAGTCGAAACCTTCTAAGATTCTAAATCCCCCGATGTTTGGGGGATTTTTTTGTCTTGGTGCTCGGGGTGGGAGTTGAACCCACACGCCTTGCGGCGGAGGATCTTAAGTCCTCTGCGTCTGCCAGTTCCGCCACCCGAGCATGAAGTGCGAGAGGCGCGGGCGGGAATCGCCTACAAGTCGCTCGGCCTTCCGGCCTCGCGCTCGCAGGCCGCCCCTCGCGGCCGTGCTCGCCACCTCGCTCGCACGGCA
>JACOXP010000005.1 GCA_016182295.1 Candidatus Harrisonbacteria bacterium
GTGAGCCGAGCGCTCCGATGTAAATCGGAGTTATAGCGAGGCGAAAGATTTATGCTCGAAGCGAGAAATCTCGCTGACGAGAAGAACGGGGCGCTCCTATCATTGGTGGGCGAGATTGGGAAACTACAAGGTTAGGAATACCTAGAAATATTGACCACCACCCCGCCCATTGTCATAAAAACGGCGAGGGCGGTGCCGCCGAAACTGATGAAAGGAAGCGGCACGCCGGTCAGCGGAATGATTCCGGAAATGGCCGCGATATTTATAAAAACCTGAACGCCTATAATTGATCCGAAACCGACAAGTAAAAATTTTCCGAATTTATCCCCCGTCCTTTTCGCGAGTAAAAATATTTTTAAAACCAAAACGGCAAAAATCGCGATGAGCGATACCGATCCGACAAAGCCAAGTTCTTCGCCGATAACCGCGAAAATCGAATCCCCGATCGGCTCCGGAAGATACGCTATTTTGGTCGTCGATTCGCCGTAGCCGACTCCGATCAATCCGCCAGAGCCGATGGCGATCTGCGCCTGGTTTAGGTGATAGCCGCCGGCGAGCGGATCGGAATTTGGCTGAAGAAAATTAGTTATCCGTTCGAGACGGTAAGGCGTTAAGTAAACAATCATTCCCAACGCCGCCGCTCCCAATACGACAGCGCCGAAAATATAAGAAAACCTGGCTCCGCTGACAAAGTAAACAATTAAAGCCGCGGCGGCGATAATAATCACCGTTGTTGTCGCCGGCTGTTTTAAAAGCGGGGCGGCTACTATGGCAAGTAAAGCCAAGAACGGCAGAAATCCTTTTTTAAAATTCCGATAGCGTTCCGAACTTCTAGCGAGCCAGGCAGCAAGATAGATTATAAAAGTTAATTTCACGATTTCCGCCGGTTGAAAAGTAATTGGCCCGATGGCTACCCAGCGATCGGCGCCTCCGGCTTTAAAACCAAGCGGGGTAAAAACCAAAACCACCGCGCCTATACTGACCAACAAAAGAAAAAAAGCGAATTTTTGATAGCGTTTGTAATAAATTGAAATACCAGCGAAAAATCCGATTAATCCGACGGAAAAGCCGTGCACCAATTGATGATTGAGATAATAAAAACTGTCGCTGAATTTTTCCTGGCCAAGATTGGCCGAAGCGCTTGCCAGAATTACCAAACCAAAAACTACCAGAGCTCCTACGCAAGAAAGTATGAGGTAATCCGGTTTACGCTTTGACATTCCTTAAAATAGCGCCGTTCCGCTCCCCTGTAATTTCCCGATCCCTCAATGCTAATCGTCCGTTTACGAAAACGTGTTCCACCCTGACCCTGCCGGATTTAAAGGAAAACACGCAAAGATCGGCGATGCTTTCTTCTTTGACGAATCCCCGATTTTTTAAATTAAACTTTTTTGCCGGCGCGGACGTTATTTTTTCAATCGCTTGAGGAAGCGACAGCGATTTTCTTTGCAAAACAATTTCCAAAAATTTTGGAAAAGTATTGTAAAATCGCTCATGTTTGAAAATTTTAAATCCTGGCGGCAAACTCGCTCCGTTGGAAGCGATAAATGCCCGATCGCGTTCAAGATTTTGGACGACCAAATCATAATTAATGTTTTTATAAATCACCAAAGCCCTTAATCCGGTCAAAAGCATCAGCTTGATCAATCCTTCGGCCACGCTTAAGCCCTGATTTTCCGAAAATTCGCGCAGAGTTTTTCCCACCAAGTAATCACGTCCGACGGCCTGCGCTATTTTTATTTCATTGCCGTTAAAGCGGCCGAATTCTTCAACCAGCCGACCCCGAGTCATTTCGTTTCTTAAATAAGAAAGCATTATTTCCAGATTTCCCACCTGCGCCCAGTCGGGCAAAAGCGAATGAATTGTGACGACGCTTTCCGCGAACGGGTAATTGTCGAAATGGATGTCTACTTCGGAATTAATTTCGTGAATCAACTCCAGGCCTTTAAGATATTCCTTTTCGAATCCGACGATCGGTTTGAAATGATTGATTATTACTTTGGTTTGAGTTTCTTTGGCTAATTTCAAAGTTTCTTCAACGGACGAAAGCAGACCCTCGCGTTCGTTGCGAAGATGGGTGGCATAGATGCCGCCGGCTTTGCCGACAAGTTTCGCCAATTCTCGTATTTCGTTGTAAGGAACGCGGCGAGAAAGCGCGTAGCCCAATCCGGTAGAGAATCCAAAAGCCCCCTCTCCCAAATTTTCTTTCAAAACGCTTTTAAATTTATTCAGCTCATCAATGCTAAGATCGCGCGGCTCGTCGCCAATCAAACCTCGGCGAATAGTTGAATGGCCGATAAACGTGCCGAAATTAATACCTAGACCCAAATTGTCCAAAATTTTTAAAAATTCTCCGACTGTGCGCCAATTTACGTTTACTTGGGTTATGTCGGTCCACTTGCGAACTGATTCCAAACCGCCGTAAATAAGCGGAGCCAGCGAAGATCCGCAAAGACCGCCAAAAATTGTCGTTACTCCTTGAATTAGAAAATCCTGCTGGACCGGATTGGTAAACAGTGAAAGATGATGATCAGAATCGGTGTTAACGTCAATAAAGCCGGGCGCGACATACAATCCCAGGCCGTCGATGACGATATCGGCTTTTTTATTGGGAAATTTGCCGATAGCCGCGATTTTATTGGCATTAATCAAAAGGTCCGCTTGATAGGGTTCTTTTTTCCCCGTTCCGTCAACAATTTTAACTCCTTTTATAAGGGTCATTTACTTTTATTTTAACATATCTATCTATGGAGTTTCCGGAAATTGCTTATAAATACCGGTTTAGGAAGAAAATAATGAGGCCAAGAGCGGTGAAAATGACGGAGACAATCCAGAAGCGCATTGTTACTTTTGTTTCTGGCCAGCCGAGAGCTTCAAAATGGTGATGGATTGGCGCGGAAAGAAAAACCTTTTTCCCCCGAAGTTTTTTACTTACCACCTGAATAATTACCGACAGCGATTCGATGACTAAAATTGAAGCGAAAAACGGAAGCAGTAAAGTCGTATTGGTCAACATGGCAATGACTCCCATGGTAACGCCGAGCGACATCGATCCGGTGTCCCCCATAAAAAATCTGGCCGGAAAGATATTGAACCACAAAAAAGCAAGCAAAGCCCCGATGGTTACTCCGCCGAAAGTCGCCAAGTCATAACGGCCGATGGCGAAAGCGACGACCGTCAAAGCGACGAAAGCGAAAAGCAAAACGCCGCCGGCCAATCCGTCCAAGCCGTCGGTTTCATTTGCCGAGAAAGCGCTGGCAACGAGTATAAAAATAAAAAACGGAATATAGAGCCAACCAATGGAAACACTGCCGACGAACGGGATCGAAAGAACGTTCCAATCAAGCCGGTAGAAAAACCAAAGAGCGCCGACTATGGCGAACAAAAGATACATAATGAGCTTTTGGCTGATTTTTAATCCCCCGCCGTTAGGCCCGATTTTTAGCACCCCCAAAACATCATCGGCCAAACCCAGCACTCCGGCGATTAGCATTGCCGCGATTGGCAAATAAGTTTGGGCGCGATCAACAAAGTTTAAAAAAGTCCAAGTGCCGTCAAAGAGCAGGTGCATTACTAAAAAAAATAAAGCGATACCGAGAACCGTCAGCCAGATAATCAGCCCGCCCATTGTCGGCGTGCCGGCTTTTTTTGAATGCAGTTGAGAAAAAACCGGCGCTGATTCGCTGGTTCGGATTTGCTTGACGGCGTTGAATTTGAATAACAACTTGCTGATTATTGGCGTGATGGCAAAAGCCACCAAAAAGGCGACTAACGACAAACCAATAACCCTAACCGCTTGTAACACTATCATAGAGAATTTGAGTATCTTTGGCGCGATCGTCGCTGCCCAAAACGATGATTAAAATCGGCCGACCGCCTCGATTAAACAATGATATCAGGTTGCCGTTCGCTTCATCAATAAAGCCGGTTTTTCCTCCGAGGAAATTAACGTGACCGGCAAACGGATGGATATTGCTCCCCGTCTGTCTGGTGATAAGAAAAATTTCCGGATAGCGGTTGAAAATATAAAGAACCAATTTTTCCAAATCGACGATAGTTGATTGATTTAAAACAGAAAGACCGGTGGGGTCGTTGAGGTTGGTATCGTGCATTCCGATGGCCTGCGCCTTGGCGTTCATCGCCCACAAAAATTTTTCTTTTCCATAACGCTCGGCAAGCGCTTCGCCGGCGTCATTGCTTGAATATTTTAAAAGCGCGTTAAGTAATTCTTCAACGGTGTAGCTCTTTCCCGTTTCGAAAAAACCGGCGACACCCTCCGTGGCAATTGCTTCCCGGCTCATCACCACCCGTTCCTGTAAATCAAACACCTCAAGCGTGATTATCGCCGTCATTAATTTGGTAATGGAAGCAATCGGCCACTTTCGCGAAGTATTTTTTTCCCAAATTGGCTCAACGGCGAAAATATCCTTCACTAGATAAGCGGTTGCCGAGACGAACGGAGCCGGCGCGAAGGATTCCTGCGTCGTCTCTCGAACGCTCGCGACAACTGAAGTTGCTTCGGATTTGGCGTTGATCACCTCATTATCGGGCGTTCCCGATTTGATTCCCCCAAGAAGAACGGCCAAAACCACCAAGCCGACCAATAGCGCGTTATTTAGATTCGTTTCCCGCATTTTGATTTTCTGGATTTCTAAGCTTCTCTATTAATTTTTGAAATCTCTCAAACTCTGGAAGATCTTCGGACTTGGTTATTCCCAAGTGACGTAATAAATCCACACTCGATTGATATAAGTAAACATTGCCCCGCTTTGGATCCGGGTTGCGGTTTATCAATCCGCGGATAAGAAGATTGCGAAGAGTAAAATTGGAATTCACTCCTCGGATATATTCAATTTCCGCGCGGCTCAACGGACCGGCATAAGCGATAATGGAAAGCGTTTCCAGCGCCGCCGGCGTCAGATTTTCGTGCACCTCTTCTTTAACAACGTCTTCCAGAAGTTTGGAAAAATCCGGTTTGGTCGTGAGTTGGACTTTATTTTCGTGTTCGGTAAGAAATAACCCCCTTTGTTCATTGGTTAATTCTTCACCCAGCGATTTTATCGTTTTTCGGATCTCTTCCTCGCTGGTCTTAAGCAGTTTGGCGATTTTTTTTATTTCCAGCGGTTCGCCGTATATAAAAAGGAATGCCTCTAATTTTGCCGAAAGGTTTTTATTCATTAGTGTTTGTGAATTAAGATATCGCTGAAACTTTCTTTTTGCTCGACATGAATAATTTTATCTTTGAGAAGGTGAAGCACCGCCAGAAAAAGAACGATAGCTTCGGTTCTGGATTTCTTTTGCGACAAAGTTTGGAAACTATGGCTTCCGGATTCTTTAAATCTATTTAACAACTCTTCTATTTTTTGTTCAATACTGATAACGGCCGTTTTAATTTTTTGCTGTTCCGGAATCAGCGCCTGAAGAGCCGCGGCCAAACCCCTTACCGCTTGCGATAAATCACTGACTTTCAGGCCTGGCGGCGGATAAAAAACAGCCGCGTCCCCAAGAGATAACAGCAACGGCCGCCCATAAGAAATTCTATTTTTATCCCAGAGATTTTTAAGATGCTCGCCGGCTATTTTGAATTCTTTATAAATTTTTAATCGTTCTTCGAGATCGTGAATTTCGGTTTCTTCTTCTTTCGTAAGCTCCAGCATCGGCAGCAGCACTTTTGATTTTATTAAGACCAATTTCGCCGCTACCACAAGAAAATCGGCTAGAATCGAGGGCGAATATTGCTCCCCGAGTTTTTTAATGTAATTTAAAAAATCGGCGGTAACCTCCGCCAAGTTAACCTGGGTTATTTCCAGGTGTTTTCCCTCGATTAATTGGAGTAATTTGTCGAGCGGGCCGGTAAATTGGCCGGTTTTTACTTCATAACGATTCATAGTAGATTAACGCTTCTTTAGTATAAACATTTGATGGATTCCAAATCATCCAGCCGTCGTAATATTGAGGAGCGTTGGTGGCCGCCTCATCCCAGGCGTTAATCTGCGCTTTTACTTTTTCCGCGTCGTAATTTGCTCCCAAATCGAAATCCTGCAGCCAAGGACGGAATTTAGCAATAGGTGGCAGCGGCGTTGAAGTTCCATATTCTTCCAGAAGATTTGCTTCATAAATTTTCGCTCTGTAGAGAGCCGTATCCATTGAGTATTTCACAACTTCGTAAGGATGCTCCGCTGGATTTTGAAAACCGATAAAAGTTTTAGCGTAGTGCGAGGGATAAACCATCGGCGCGATTACGTCAAAATACGGCAAAGCGAATTCCAAATGCTGGCCTATCCCAAGTCCGTCGGTGTTGACCGTTACCAAACCGAAGAGGTCAGCGGAAATTTTTTCATCCGGCAACCGCCAGCGCATATACTTGAAAAAGTCCCGCATCACGTGGATTTTTAAAGTTTTTTCGTCCCAAAACGGATAGCTAATGTCTTTTACGTTTCCGTCTGAAGCAAAACGGATGTAATCAAAATTAATTTCGTCGAAGCCGCGATTAACTATTTCTTCGGCAATGTCCAGATTATAGTCCCAAACTTCTCTGGAAGACTGATCCATCCAGGTTAGGCCTTTAAAATCTTTCCAAACCGCGCCGGTGGATGAGCTATGAAGCGCCAGATCCGGCCTCGCGATCGCGTATCGCTGATCTTGGAAAGCGGAAATTCTGCCAATGATATAAATGTCTTCGTCGTGCAAACGTTTTATTAATTTATTAAGATTGGGAATTCTAAGTTCGACGGCGTCGTATTTTTTCGGTAATTCCAAATCCGTGTTGTAAACGATATAGCCGGAATAATCTTTGATATCTATAACGATGGCGTTCAACTCCGTTTGTTTGATGAGATTAATCAGATAATTTAATTTTTTTTCGTTGGACGCCGACCAGCTGGTCGCGTAAACGGCTTTTACAATTTCCGGCGGATTTTCCAGCGGTTTTTGCGGTTCGATATCCGTATTGGTTGGAGGAATAATTTTTGGTTCTGTTTCAACCGTTATGCTAGTAGCCTCGGCGACGGCTTTTGGAGAATCAACGTTAATGGTTACCGGTTGTTGTATAAACCAAAAAACGCCGATTCCGGCACCGGCAATAATTAAAAAAAGGGCGAACCGGCCAACACTAAACATCTTATTATTATCTTAAGCCGAAACTTGCTTAAAATCCAATTTTTTGTTACAATCCGGACACAAGTTTCTTTGAAATTACGGAGGTGAATGATGAAGAAAAGAGTGGTAATTCGGTTGTGGGACGGAGGACGCGAACATGTTTTGATGTTGTTGCGCGAGTCAAAAGACGGTGTTTATAAACACCGCAATCATCGCAAATTGTGTTGGGTTTTGCCCCAAACGAAGATTCTGCAGTTTGAAAGTCCGCGCGAAGCGGCGATGCGAGCGCTAGAGGAAATGGGCGTGGGAGCCGCGGTAAAAGAGACTCATTCCGACGTTATCTATACGGATGACAAGGAAGTGTTTCTCTTCGATGCTTATAATTCCGGCCAGCTTCCTCAAAAACTGGGCCATGATATTTTGACGAGCAATTGGGTTTATGTAAATTGGCTGATTCCCGGTCACCCGACTTACGGCCGCTTCCAGGGCTATCACATCTCAAGACGGCAAATTAGGGACTATATACTCAGAGAAACCCTCACAGCCCCCCAATAAGGGGCTTTTTTTGTTGGCTTTGTCTTTGCGAAACAACCGAAAAATTTATAGAATAAGGGCATGGCACTGGCAATCTACAGGAAATACCGCCCTAAAAGCTTTGGTGAATTTTTAGGCCAAAGAGAAATTTCGGAAGTTTTGAAAAACGCCGCCCGGCAAAACCGGCTGGCTCACGCTTATCTTTTCTGCGGACCCCGCGGCACCGGAAAGACGACCGCCGCCCGCCTTCTCGCCAAGCTTGCTAATTGCCTGACTCGCAAGACCGATTCCAGTTTTCATCAAAAAGGCGAACCTTGTAATTATTGCGTCCACTGTTCCGATATTGATGCCGGAAAAGCGCTGGATGTCATAGAAATCGACGCCGCTTCCAACCGCGGCATTGACGAAATCCGCAACCTCAAAGAAGGCATTCGCCTTTCCCCGGCCGTCCACGATCACAAAGTAGTTATCATTGACGAAACCCACATGCTCACCAAGGAAGCGTTCAACGCGCTTTTGAAAACTTTGGAAGAGCCGCCGGCTCACGCGATTTTAGTGCTGGCGACCACCGAATATGAAAAAGTGCCGCCGACAATTTCTTCCCGCTGTCAGAGATTCTATTTCCGCAAGCTCCCGGTTGAAGAAATAAAATCAAAATTAAAAAGGATCGCCCTTGCTGAAAAAATACAGGCCACTGACGAAGCGCTGGAATTGATTGCTTCGGCAGCCGAAGGAAGTTTACGCGATGCCGAATCTCTCTTTGATCAGATGGCTTCTTTTTCCGGCAGTATAGACGCCGAAGCGGTTGAAAAAAATCTCGGCCAGGTGGGCCTGGCAAGGATCGTTACGCTCGCCGGTCACATTTTTGAAAATAATCTTTCCGCCGCGCTTCAATATATCGGGAAATTAAACGAGGGCGGCTACAATGTCGTTGATCTCAACAAAGAGCTTATTCACTACTTGCGGCGGGTTATCAGTTTGAAAGTTGATCCAAATTTGGCGACGCTTTTTGAACGGCAATTTACCGCTAAAGATTTAGACCAATTAAAAAAACACGGCGAACTGGTTGATATGAATAAACATATTAATCTTCTGCGGTCGCTGATTCGCGCTTACAGCGAGATGCGTTATAGTCCTTTCGCTTCCGTGCCATTGGAAATCGCCATAATTGAAAATCTCCAGAAAAAGGAGTAAAATGTAGAAAATTCCCAACCTTCCGGGATCGTCTAATGGTAGGACGAGTCCCTTGCTAAAATATTAATCTCAACCGCGGCGGTGCAAATTTTAGTGAATTGAGCTGGGGGATCGTCTAATGGTAGGACGCATGGCTCTGAACCATGAAGTCTAGGTTCGACTCCTGGTCCCCCAGCTCAATTCATTTATTCAGCGCTAGGCGCGACGACGAAGACGTAAAACTTTACGCCGAGGAGGAGCAACGACGCGATGGAATAAAATTTGCCCGCCCCTTCGGGTTGTTGGCAAAATGGCGTCTCGACTCGAGGCTCATCCTCGGAGTAGAGTCTACACCTTCGGATTCGCTCCTTCGCGAGACATCCATTTTGCCTAACAACGCGGCGAGAGCTAATATTTTGGCAAGGGACCTGCTCTGAACCATGAAATTGGGGTTCGATTCCCTGTCCCGGAACAGATCAAAACTTAACCGGCAGTTGAAGCGCGAAACCAATGGCTATTAAAAGCAGACCGAAGAGTCCGAATTTTTGTTCTCTTTTCATCTGCGAGAAAACCTTATCGTCTATTTTGTGCTCGCGCCAAAAACGATAATGGACAGCGATTGCCATATAACCAACCAGGAGTTTCCCCAAAGTATCGATAAAGAATCCGATTGAAGCTAGTAGTTCTAAACTCATAATACTTATGTTAATTTTACCTTATTAACTTCCTATGAAGCAAAACCTTCTTTGGGTAATCGCGATTTTTGTTGTTTTTGCTGCTGCTTGGCATTTTGGCAATCCCAATATCGCCGATCCGGACAGTTTCTTTTACATGGGGCTGGCTTCTTGGCATCGGGAAAGCGGAGTTTTGGCCAACGATTTTCCCTGGATATATCACTCCGTCGTTCGCGAGCTTTCCGCTTCGCTTTGGTATGGTTTTGGCGTTTTTTTAATCCCGTTTTCTTTATTAAGCATTCCTTTTTGGAGTATCAAAATCGCGGGCGTTCTTTTAACCGCGGCGGCGCTTTTTTCGATTTACTGGGTGTGTAAAAAATTCGGTTTCCGCTGGCCGGCATTCTGGCCATTCCTGGCTTTTTTTGCCGCCCCCAACTCTCTCTTTCATTTTCTAATGGTCAGGCCGCAGACAATTTCGCTGATTTTGGCGCCCTTGTTGTTTTATTTTCTTTTACGTCGGTCGTTTTGGGGCATCGCGCTTACTTCTTTTGGCATCGTCTGGTTTCATTTTAACTTTGCCTGGCTCCCAGTTTTAATTTTTGCCGTCATTAAATTTTACTCGCTTCTTTTTGAGAAAAAAATTGTTTTAAAAGAAGGTTTGACTTTGCTGGCCGGTCTGTTGTTGGGTTGGCTTTTGCGGCCGGAACCAATCGCTGCCGCCAAGCTTTTTTATATTCAGGTCTTCCAGCAGATTTTTGAAAAATCCGGCGGTTTGCCGCTGATCTTTGGCGCGGAAAATTATCCTTTAAGCGCCGAGATTCTTTTCACCAATTTCTTGGTGTTTCTCGTTCTTTGGGTGGCCGGAACGTTTTTTATAAGCAAAACAGCGATGGAAAAAAGAATGCTGATTTTTTGCGGCTTAACCATTTCTTCCATTTTCTTTTTGATTTCCATTATTGTGGCGAGGCGAGCATACGACTTCTGGATCATTTTCGGAGTTATTTTTCTCGCTGCCGTTTTTTCCTTCATCGAAGGCAGACAAGTTCGGCAAGCGGTAGCCTACGTGTTGGGCGGCATTCTTGTTTTTTTGATTTTATTTTCCGGCGTTAAGACCGGTATCAGTTTGGCTAACCAGGGGCACTCGCCGACAAATTTGAAAGAAGTTTCCCTTTGGCTGAAGGAGAACAGCCAACCTGGGGAAATCGTTTTTAATCTTCACTGGGCGGATTTTTCACCGCTGTTTTATTGGAATCGCCAGAATTATTACACTTTCGGTCTCGATCCGATTTTTGCGTACGCCTATAACCCGTCGCTTTATTGGAAATTTCATTACCTTTCCATCGATCAAGTGACTAAAAAAACTTGCGGCGCTGAAGCCTGCACCCGGGAGCAATTGGAAGATACTTATGAGGTTTTGGTTCGCGATTTTAACGCTAAGTACGTATTGCTTACCAAAGATGAAAACCCAGCCGTTGATTTTTGGATTAGCGGAGATGATCGTTTTCAGAAAGTATTCGAGACGGATAACGAGAAAATTTACCTCATCCAAGAATGAACAAGAAATTATTACTTTCAATTCTTGTAGTCATAGCGGTTGCCTTTGCCCTTCACGCGAGCATTCCCGGAATTCCGGATACGGACGCTTTTTATCACATTCGCCATTCCTGGCTTTACCGCGCCGGCGGTATTTTCCAATCCAGCTTCCCGTGGACTCAATATTCGGTCATCAACCAATACTCCGCGGATATCTGGTACGGATTTCATATTTTAATAATCCCCTTCACGTTTTTTAGCGATCTTATCAAGGGAATGACAACCGGCGGATTTGCGGTAAATTTGGCGGCGGTTTTTCTGGTCTTCGCCGCTTTATCAAGGTTAAAAGTAAAATGGCCGCTTTTTTGGACTTTTCTTTTCTGGTTCGCTTCGGCTGATGTTTTATTCCGCTTGACGATGTTGCGCCCTCACCCGCTTTCGATGGGGCTTAGTTTGATTATTTTTGCTTACTTAGCCACGCCGAGAACCAAGTATACTTTGCCGATTATCTTTTTTTCCGCGGCGACTATTTCGTGGATACACCTTTCTCTTTCCTGGCTGCCGATTTTGGTTGGCCTTGCTGTCGCCGGTGTCGCCATTCTAAAAAAGGAAATTCAGCCGATAAAAAACGCGCTTCTCATAATCCCCGGAATTTTATTGGGGTGGGTTCTGCGTCCCAATTTTTTAGGAGCGGCAAAGATTGCTTATATTCAGGTTGTCCAGCTTGTCGTGGAGAAACAGTTTGGCGCCGAGTTTCTTCGCTTTGGCCGAGAGTTGCGCCCGTTCGTCTTTGAAAACTTCGCCGATCAATTGGTGCCGATTTCTGTTTTAATGACGCTGGGAATTTGCCTGATTTTCTGGAAAGTTTTTTTAAAAAAAATTAAAACCGCGACGGCTACTTGGGCCAGTCTGGGATTGGCGGTTTTGTTTTTCACGCTGGCTTTTACTTTGGCTCGGCGCGCCAACGATATTTTTATCGGTTTTGCCGCGATTTTTCTGGGGCTATTATTCACGGAATTATTTATGGAAAAACGTCTGTTTACGGCAAAGTGGGTAATGCCGGTATTGACCACGACCGTTGCCATCATTTTAGTAGCGATGCCGATTAAAAATATTTATCGTTTCGGAACTTACCTTCAAAATGTTTTCGATCCGCAAAGATTTAGCGAGGCTTCCAAATGGCTGATTAAAAATTCCCAGCCGGGCGAAATCGTGTTCAGTCCGAATTGGGATCGTTTTGGGCCGCTGTTTTTCTGGAATTGGCAAAATTATTACATCAACGGCATGGATCCCATTTTTGAATTTGCTTACGATCAATCGCTTTATTGGAAAACTCATTTTCTTTCCGTTGATCAAGGAGCCGCGATCACTTGCGGTATGGTTCGTTGCAGAGCTGGCGAAGCCGAGGACACACATTTGGTTCTGAAACGAGATTTCAAAGCGTCATACATCATAGTTGAAAAAACGCGCAGTCCGAGGTTATATGAATATGTGGCAAAAACTGATGGTTTTAAGAAGGTCTTTGAAACTGTTTCGGAAGGAGTGTTTAAAATATTATGAACAATAAATTATCAGTAGTGATTCCAACTTTTAACGAAATAAAAACACTGCCATCCGTAATTGAAAAGGTGTTAGCTCAGAAACCGGCGGAAATTATCATTGTGGATGATTGTTCGACTGATGATACTTGGAAATTTCTTTCCAATTTGAAAAATAAGTCAATTAAAACCTTTCGACACAAAGAAAATTCTGGAAAAGGAGCAGCCGTTCGTACTGGTATACAAAAAGCCACCGGGACAATTCTTATTATTCAGGATGCCGACTTAGAGTACGATCCTTCAGAATACGCCAAAGTATTAAAGCCAATTTTAGATGATAGGGCCGATGTTGTTTATGGGTCGCGTTTTGTAGGTCCGGAACCGCATCGAATTCATTATTTTTGGAATTTTGTTGGTAATCGTTTTTTAACAACGTTGACAAACTTGTTTGCCAATCTCAATTTATCAGATATGGAAACTGGCTGTAAGGCGTTTCGTAAGGAAGTGTTTGACTCAATAAATCTCACCGAAAACGATTTTGGGTTCGAACCGGAAGTAACCATTAAGCTTGCCAAACAAGGTTACCGTTTTTATGAAGTCGGAATTTCCTATCACGGCCGCAGTTATAAAGAAGGCAAAAAAATCCGTTGGACCGACGGCGTTAAAGCTGTTTGGGTTATAGTAAAACACGGTCTTTTCTCGTAATAAAATCCCCCGATTACTTTGCCGGGGGATCTTTTTTGTTCTGGTTTTTTGCTTGAGCAATTTGAAGCGACCAGTAAATAAATATAGCAATGATGCAAAGCGTGAAAACAACTCTTAGGGTCAGCCCATCCATGCCCGATTCCTTAAAAAGTGCCGAGGTTATTATAACAAAAACCCGCCCTCTTTTGGAGGGCGGGTTTTTGACGCCCTCCGTCGCATTAAGCGGCGGAGGGCAAAGCCGGTAGTTCGTAAGCCGGATTCTGTAACCCAGATTGAACATCGGGGCGACAACCATTTATCTAAGCGGCACACCGGATTTACGGTTCGGCCTTGCACCCGGTAAGGATTTAGCCGTTTCACCTCCGCCTTTTATCCCCATAGCGGAGTTGGACCTTCTACGTTGGGATCGGGTCCGCCTGATCCTTTCGAATCAAGCCGTCACTGTTCGCACCTCTACATTACTGTCGGCAGCCACTACAGCTGCTACCGCGCTGCTACCCACGCCAATGGCGGGGCAGGGGTGTCCGGACTTTCCTCCCTTCGAATTTAATCGAAAAGCGATTGTCTGAACTACCGGCTTGTTTACTGTATCACAAATTAGCTTTTTTATCAAGTGCCTGATTTACCAACTTGTCAGCTTCCTTATTTTTCTCTCGCGGAATATGTTTAAATTCCACGTTTTTAAAATCCAACTTTAAATTCCAGATCTCCAACCAAAGCGGCTGAAGACCCTCGTCTTCAATTTTGTAGACACCAGTCAATTGCCGCATTAAAAGTTCGCTATCCATATAACAGACAACTTCGGTTTGTTTGGCTTTTGCTTTACCGATTAACGCCTTTGCTTTTTTTAAGGCGAAAGCCAATGCTTTATACTCGGCGACATTATTGGTTGTTTCGCCGATATATTCGCCATATTTTTTACCGCCAACCACCGCGCCGATAGCCGCCGGTCCGGGATTTCCCCGCGCTCCCCCGTCCGTATAAATTTCCAATTTTTTATTATCGTTGCCAAAAAGTGTTTTCATTTTATATACACAAGTAGATTAGTTTTTGATTATTTTCCACGGTTTTGGTTTATTAATAGGAAAAGAAAAGCCCGCTGCCGGTTTATGTCCTCCCCCGCCATAGCGGGCGGCAATTTTGGAAACATCAACTTTGCCGTTAGAGCGTAGAGAAATCCTAAGCGCGCCGGATTTCTCGCTCCAAACAAGAGCTATTGGAGGTTTTTTCTTGACTAATTCGGCTCCAACCTCCGAATGAAGAACCGGTGAGTTAACCGCTAATATTTTGCGGCCAGCGAATTTTACCGTTTCCGCGCCCTTCAAAAGCCGTTCGATCATCTCCTTTTCATATCTGAGCAATAAACCACCCTTCTCAAAATAACTTCGGCGGCGTTTTGAATTTTCCAAATCTCGCGCAATCTTATCAAAATTTTTGAAGTTTAAATCGATCATTTGCACGTAGGCAGTCAACTCTTTAGTTCCGGGAACTTTAAATTTCCAAAGATCTAAATCCTGGATGTGCCGAGTTAAGCGGGGCACTTTTTTATTCGGATGAAAATATTGCCAAGCGATCATAGCTCCGGATTTATTTAATTCATAGACGTATTCATGAGCCATCTTCGTTGATTTTTTGGCGGAAACATGATGATCCAGAGCTATCACTTTTTTATTTTCCCGGACAATTTTTTGCATCAACGGTTCTTTAAAAGAAAAATCAACGACATATATTTCTTTGCCCTTAAGGCCGGACGGTAAAGAATCCCCGTGCTTTAATCCGTAGTAATCGGCTTTGTTGCCGAATTTTTTCCAAGCTGCCCAGCCACCCCCCGTCCCGTCCATGCACTCACCGTGATATAAAATAACTATTTTTTTAGACATGTTTTTTAAGTATTTCAACGCCGGGCAATTTTTTACCGGCCAGCATTTCCAGCATCGCGCCTCCTCCGGTTGATAGAAAATCGATTTTCTTTTCGAGACCGAGGTGTTTAATCAATTGCGTCGTTTCTCCTCCACCGGCCACTGAAAATGCTTTACTGGCGGCAATGATATGCGCGAGAGCGATTGAGCCGGCGGCATATTTAGGATTTTCAAAATTTCCAATCGGACCGTTCCAAATCACGGTTTTCGCTCTCCGAATAACTTCTTTATACTCTATTATCGTCAATGGGCCAACGTCATAGGCCCACTTTTTCTCCCCGACCCAATCAATTGGCCGAACTAATTTTGATGATTTTGGAATTTTAGAATTGTTTAAAATACTGCTTCCAAGAAGAACTTTATTGGTTTTTGGCAGCAGATATTTGATTACGGGCAATTTATCCTCAATTTTACTACCGCCGAAAATCAGCACTAAGGGACGTTTCGGCTTTTTCATAACTTTAGAAAGCACCCCAATTTCTTTTTTTAAAAGCAAGCCCATTGAAGAAGGAAGCAGTGTGGGAAGCTGGGTAATGGAGGCATTTTTTCTGTGCGAGACCGCGAAGGCGTCATTTATATACCGGTCGCCAAGACGAGCTAATTTTTTGGCAAATTGCAGATCGTTCTTTTCTTCGCCCGGCCAAAATCTCAAATTTTCCAAGAGAAAAATCCGGCCGGCCGGCAACTTTTCAGGAATTTTTTTAAGAAAAACAACCTTTTGCCGAAGATGGTGCCGGAGAAACGGCAAAAATTCTTTCAGACTCAATTTAGAGTTATTTTTCCCGTCAGGACGCCCGCGGTGGCTTAAAATTACTACTTTTGCCCCCCCTTTGCGCAATAATTGTTCAATAGTCGGTAAAGAGGCTTCCAAACGGAGCGCGTCTTTAGCGCTTTCAACATTAAAATCAACTCTCACGAGATAAGTCATTTCAATAATTATAGCATTTAGTTAAAATTAGGATAATGCCGGAAAAACAACATATTGTGATTTTGGGAGCCGGGTTCGGGGGTTTAAGGGCCGCTCTTTCTCTTTCTAAAAAAATCCGCAAAGGTAAACTCAACGCGGAAATTTCCTTAATAGATCGCAATGCTTACCATACTTACACCCCCACTTTATATGAAGCGGCAACCACCTCGAAAGAAACCGCTAATTATCTACAAATTAAAGAAATTGTAACTTTTCCAATCGAGGAAATTATCAAAAAAACGGGAATTAATTTTATCGAAGACGAAGTGGAGAAACTTGATCTGGTCGGCGGCGACATTCATTGCGCCGGAGGCCGCAAATTAAATTTTGATTATTTAGTCCTCGCCTTAGGTTCGGAGCCGCATCATTTTGGAATCCAAGGTTTGCGGGAACACGCCTTGAATCTAAAAACTTTTTTAGACGCTATCAAAATTCGGGATCGAATTTGGGAATTGGCCGAGAGCGGTCAGCAAACTTTTCGGATTATCGTCGGAGGCGGCGGTTCCACCGGGGTGGAACTTGCCGGAGAAATTCAGGGCTGGCTTTGCGAATTAAAAGAAGAATTCCATGAATGCGCGACTAAAGTTACGATCGTTGAGGCGGCGCCGACGATTCTTGCCGGATTTCCGGAAAAAATTGTTGAAGCGGCCCGCAAAAGAATCGGTGATTTAGGAGTGGAAGTTTTAGTCAGCGAAGCTATCGCCAAAGCCGACGCCGAAAAAATTACGCTCCAAAGCGGCAGAGAAATGCGTTATGACATTCTTGTTTGGACCGGTGGTGTTAAGGCCTCAAGTTTAATGGGCTCTCTGCCTTTGAAAATGGAAAAACGAGGACGCGTTGAGGTAGTTAGCGCAATGGAATGCTTGCCGCAAAGTCCCGACCTGAAACTTTATGGGAAAATTTACGGAATTGGCGACGCTGTTTGTTTTTATGATCCGGCAAGCGGCAAACCAATTCCCGGAGTCGCCAGAGCGGCCATTTCCCAGGCCGATATTGTAGTTAATAATATCGTCAACGATCTTAAAGGCGGCAAAAAGCATAGGCAATATAAACCGTTTGCTTACCCCTACATAATTCCGATTGGGGGGAAATGGGCAATAGCCAAAATAGGACCCCTGATTATTTCCGGATTTTTGGGCTGGATTTTAAAAGGACTGGTTGAAATCAATTATCTTTTATCAATTATGCCGCTTGGTAAAGCGCTGCGAATATGGCTTAAGGGTCTTAGAATTTTTATTCAAAACGATCGTTTGGGTTAATTTTGTTCGATAATAATCGGCGATTTTTTTACTTCGCCTCGGATTAAATAACCTAGTCCAAAGGCAAGCGTCGTAATAAGCGTGATCAAAATAATTGACTTTAAATTATTCATAGCGTAATATATAACACAATACTATGGCGCATACAAAAAGCGGCGGGTCTACAGACCTGGGCCGCGATTCAAGATCAAAACGACTTGGCATTAAGATTAACGACGGAGAAGCCGCTAAAACCGGCGAAATTATTATCCGCCAAAGAGGTACTCATTATATTCCGGGTCAAAATGTCGCCCGCGCCGGCGATGACACGCTTTACGCGATGAAGTCCGGCGTTGTTAAATTTGTTTCCGGAAAAAAGGCCCGTTTTGACGGATCTCGGCGTTTTATAAAGATCGTAAAAGTACTTTAGCTTTTCCCCTTATCCCCCTTCCGAATTTTACGGCGATTACGTGTTCTCCCAAAGAACGAAGCGGATGTTTGAGATCCGCTTCCGCGTTTTCATAGCCCCTTTCCGCGAGGGCTTTTTCGATTTCTCCGGCGCCGACTGATCCGAAAACCTCGCCTTTTTTGCCGGTTTTGACGAAAAATTCGAAGACCTCGATTTTTAAAGCGTCAACGCGGTTTTTATAACTATCAAAGGTTTCCGCTTCCTTTTTATCAAAATTTTCTTTGATCGCCAATGCTTTTTGATCTGCCGGGATCGCTTTTTTTCCGGGAAATAAAAAATTCCTGGCGTAACCGTCGCTCACGTTTTTTATTTCCATTTTTCTTCCCAAACCGCGAACGTCTTGAAGAAGAAGCACCCGCATTATTGATTTGAAGCCACGACTTCTTCTTTTAATACCTCGAAAGCTTTAGAAAGTTGGGTATCGTTGCCGGCCGTAATATCTTCTTCGGTTAATTTAATTTCAAAATCAGGAGTAAGGCCATCTTTTTCAATTTCGTGGCCAGCGGGAGTAACCCACTTGGCAATGGTTATTTTCAAACTGGAATTATCTTTCAGTTTTTCCAGAGTTTGTACCGTGCCTTTTCCGAAGGTTTGTTCACCGATAAGTTTAATGCCGCGGACATCCCTCAAAGCGCCGGCCAAAATTTCTGAAGCGGAAGCCGATCCCCCGTTAACTAAAATCACAGTTGGAAAGTCCTTTAGAGCGGCGTTGCCGCGGGCGTAAAAATCTGTTTTCGGCCGGTCTCGGAAAACCTCGCTGACCACCAAACTTTCTTTAGGCAAGAACAGACCGGCCAGGTCAACGGCGATTTCCAGAAAGCCGCCGGGATTATTGCGCAGATCTAGCACTATGCCGTCAACTCCTTTGGCCAACCCCTCCACCAACGCTTTTTGAAATTGAGAAGGGGCATTCTCGTTAAATGAATAAAGCCTAATATGGAGAAGATTGTCTTTAATATCCCAATCAGCGGTTGGTACACGAATTTCATCGCGAATAATAGTAATGTCTTTAGTGGTTTCCCAACCGACCCGCAGAATAGTTAAAGTCACCGCCGTGCCGATCTCTCCACGAATTTTTTTAACAGCCTCGTTAATGTCCAGACCGTCCGTTGATTCATCGTCCACTTTTAGAATGAAATCTTTCGGCAATAAACCGGCTTTTTCCGCCGGGGATTCTTTAAGCGGAGCAATAACCATTAATTGATCGTCGCGAATTCCGATTTCCGCTCCGATGCCACCAAAGCGGCCAGTTACGTCTTCCTCGAATTTTTTGGCGTCAGGCGGAGGAAAAAATACCGTGTGCGGATCGTTAAAAGAATCAGCCAGACCGGCGACGGCGCCGTAAACCAAATTCTGCTCGGTTATTTCATCGCCGTTAATGTGCTGGCTGATTAGCTTTTCCCAGGCCTGCCAAAAAACTCCAAAATCGGCCCGAATATCCGGATCATCGAGATTTGTAATACCCTTGACGGTAATCACTTTTGGGTCCTGTTGACCAAAGCGAAAACCAACGTAAAACGACCCGCCAGTCGCTAAAACCGCGACTACTATTCCAATTACAAGAATCTTCACAAAACCTAATTTATTCATCAAGGTATATCTATTTATTTAACAAAATCCGCGGAAGAAAGTAAAGAATATTCGGCGCCGGGACGCTGCAGCCTGGATTCCATAAGGTCTAATGATACTGCCCAGAAAGCTTTCTCAAATTTTCTTTCAATGGTCGGCAAACTGTCCAGCGATCCGGATTGAAAACGCGCCAGAGTTAAATGGGCGTTGAAACGGCGATATTCTTGTCGAAAATTAACCCCTTTTTTCTTTAAAATATTTTCCAAACTTAATTTTATTTTTCCTAACCGATCCGATGTTTCTGGATCGGAAGCCAGCCAAATCATTCTTGGGGATTTTCCCACCGGACCGTAGATGATTTTTTCAAAGCGAATTTCCGGCGCTTCCAGCTCAGATGTCACTTCTTCGATCGCCTCGCTTATCATATTTACGTTGTTATCGTCTTGATAGGCTAAAAAAGAAATAGTCAGATGCCAATTATAAGGAGAAACAAAACGCACGCCGTATTCAAATAACGGTTTTAGCTCCTCGACTGATTTGATGAGAGCCGTTTTAATTTCTTTCGGTAGATTAATGGCCACAAAAACTCTTTTTCGCATCGATGTTATAATACTAACATGCGTTCAATTGGTGAAAATCGCGGGGAATATCTCGAAGAGCTTAAACGTCGTTCCGAAGAGGCCAGGGTTTCTAAATCATATCAACTAATTGGTTTGGAGGTTGCCAAGCTTCTTGGGGACTGGAAACACAAAGCCCTTTATATTAAGCTTGCCAAACAGTACGGGGAGGGGCGTCTAATGGAGGTTGCCAAACGGGTGGCGGAGCGCGACGAAGTTAAAAACAAAGGCGCTTATTTTATGAAGGTCTTTCATGTCGAAAATAGTAACTACAGCAAATAAAAAAGACGAAAAGTTTCTCAGGCGGCCAACCGCTTCTTTTGATTTTTCCAAGCATAAAAAATCCGAAATTCGGCAATTAATAAAAGACATGCGGACCACGATGCAAAAAGCTGACGGTATTGGTTTAAGCGCCAATCAGATCGGTTTAAACACAAAAATCTTCGTGGCAAAAGTTGAAAATAAATTCTACACTCTGTTTAATCCGGAATTCATCCAAATTTCCAAAGAAACGTCGGATATAGATGAGGGTTGTCTCAGTATCCCGGGAGTTTTTGGCATGGTGGAAAGACCGGCGAAAGTCACCATTAAGGGTTTAGACGCGAACGGAAAGACGGTGAAAATCAAGGCCTGGGGCCTTCTAGCGCGGGTTTTTCAGCATGAAATGGATCACCTTAACGGGAGGTTATTTATTGATAGAGCGAAAACTGTGCAGAAATTAGAATCTAGGAACTAATATCTAGAAGACATGAAATATGTATTTTTTGGTACGCCGGAATTTGCGGCGATAATTCTTGAAAAATTAATTAAAGCCGGTATGCCGCCGGCAGTTGTTGTTTGTAATCCAGATCGTCCTGTTGGCAGGGAAAAGATACTCACCCCCCCGCCAGCCAAATTTTCCGCCGAAAAATATAATATACCAATTCTCCAACCAGAAGTTTTAGATTCTAGATTCCAGCTTCTAGATTCTAGCTTCGATTTCTTCGTGGTAGCGGCTTATGCCAAAATTCTGCCGAAAGAAATTATTGAACTTCCCCGTCTCGGGACAATGGGCGTTCATCCTTCGCTTCTTCCTAAATATCGAGGCGCAACGCCGATTCAGAGCGCGATTCTGGCTGGTGAGAAAGAAACCGGCACGACGATCTTCTTACTTGACGAAAAAGTGGATCATGGACCTATGTTGGTCACTGGCCAATTGGATATAACCACTAGTGATAATTATGAAACTCTATTAAAAAAACTTGCGGAACTGAGCGGCGACTTACTTATTAAAACGCTGCCGCAATTTATTGCCGGAAAAATGAAACCGATTCCGCAAGATGAAACCAAAGCGACGTATACGAAGAAATTTACAACTGAAGACGCCAAAGTGGATTTAGAAAAAGATGATCCGGAAATGATTTTACGAAAAATTCGAGCGTTGAATCCGGAACCCGGAGTTTTTGCCCTGAGCCAGTCAAAGGGTGGACTAAAAAGAACCAAAATTTTAGACGCGGATTTAAAAGACGGTAAAATCCATCCAACAAAAATCCAAATTGCTGGCAAAAAACCTACTTTAAACCGTATTCTTTGATGATTTTATTAGCGAAGTCCCAGTTGAGGTTTTTAAAAAAGGAATTGATGTAATCTTTGCGATTTACTCCGTAATCCATAAAATAAGCGTGCTCGTAAACATCAAGCACGACTAAAGGAATCGCTCCCCAAACGGCGCCAACATTATGAGCATCCGCGCCATAGTTATGGAGTTTTTTGTCTTTGTAATCGTAGGCAAGCACCCCCCAGCCGCGAGCGGCAATGCCGGTAGCGATCATGTCAACCTTCCAGACGTCTAAAGAACCGAAGTCCCGCTCAATCATTTTAACCAAGTCCCCTTTTGGCTTTCCATCGCCGCCGAGATGGCCAAAATAAACTTCGTGGAGCTTCATTCCATTGACGGCAAAAGTTTCCTGGCGTTTCAACTCGCCGATGTAGCTAAACACGCCGTTGGCTTCCGATTTGTCGGCGGTTTCGAGTTTTAATTGGATTTCGTTAGTCTTTTTAACGTAGCCCTCGTAAAGTTTTACGTGCTCCGCGAGCATTTTAGCGCTCATTCCATCGAGCCCTTTTTCAAAATTAAACTTTTCCGGAGCGAAATCCTTCCTCATTTACATTTACTTGCTGGTATAAGTGAGAACTATTTGCTGGCCGTCTGACAAAATTAGCTCTCCTATTTCCGAATAAGGAATGTCGTTGACCGTCAGGATTAAATTGTATCCTTCCTTCTCAATGGGGTTATTCCAAGCTGTAAAAAAGTCTTTCAAGCGAAAGATTTTGCCTGATTCAGTGGACTCAACATGAATTGTGCCGGTTGTATCATGAGTATGAATTTCCGCCATACAGCCGGTTACAACGCCAACATTGGAATGGATGGTTTCCTCAATGCCGTCCACTAAAACGGTTATATGCGGATGAAAGTGTTGACTGAGATTAGCGTGGCCGTTGAGACAGGCAATGCCAGTGTCTTTTAAGCTTGCGAGATAGGGAGCGTTTGGATTATTAATTCGCGGCAAAAGGAAAAGCCCGCCAAGCACAACCGCCAGGCCGACAGCAACTAAAACTTGAGTTCGTTTGCCAGACATATGATTTTTAGTATAATATATTCAGACAAAAACATCAATCCGGGATCGTCTAATGGTAGGACGTCTCCCTTTGGAGGAGAAAATCGGGGTTCGAATCCCTGTCCCGGAACATCGAATAAATTGGTATCCTTGAAACAGAAAGGGATTCCTCCTCCCTGTCCCGGAACAAAATATAAACTAAATTTTAAGGTAACGGCGGACGGCGATTGTCGCCGAAATCGAACCCAGAAGTATTCCGAAAGCGAGGTTATAGGTTAGAAATTGAGGCCAGCGATCAAAGAAATAGGCCGTCAGAGAAAGCTCCGGAATGAAAACATCCGCGTACGGAGCCGCCAGTATTATAATCGGACTGGCAATCAACAAACTGATGACGCCTCCAAGTAAGCCATAAATGATTCCCGCCACCACGTAAGGCCCGTGTATGAATTTATTGGCCGCTCCCACTAAACGCATAATTCCTATTTCTTCGCGGTTTGAGTAAATAACCAGCCGAATCGTGTTGAAAGTTACCAAAATCGCCACCAGGGAAAGAAATATGGTTACCGCGAGACCGGTGTTGCGAATGGTGTCTATAATGCGCGCCAAGCGCTCGATAGCCAAACGTGTCTGGGTATAATTTACTTTATCAATAATGTCAGAGAGATTTTCAGTGGTTAAGTATTCAGCAATGTTGGCATATTGGTCGGGATTTCGAGCTTTGATATTAAGCGAAGCAAGCAGCGGATTTGATTGAAGCTCTTCCAACGCTTGTTGAATAGTTGGATCATCTTTGTGCTGATCTTTGAAAATCGAAAGCGCTTTATCCTGCGAAACATATTCTATCGCTTTTACCTCCGGTAATTTTTCCATCACGCGCGCCAATTCAAGAATTTGATCTTCCGGCGCTTCTGATTTGAAATACACGCTGATGTCTATTTTGTCTTGGAGCGAAGCGGTCGCCGTGTTAGCAGCGACTCCGAAAACCAAAAGGCCATTGAACACCAACAGCGCCAACACCAAAACAGATATCGTTGTAGCCGAAAGAAGCGCGTTGCGAGAGAAATTTTGAAAACCGAATTTTAATATTCTAAAGAATGTAGTGGCCATGTTCCGCGTCGTTTATTAGTTTACCACCTTTAAGGGTGACAACACGACGTTTTAATTTATTGACTATGTCTCGACTGTGGGTGGCTAAGATTACCGTGGCGCCGAGTTCCTCGTTAATTTTTAAAAGTAAATTAATAATATCTTCAGCGTTTTCATGATCCAAGTTGCCGGTTGGTTCGTCGGCCACAACGACCGATGGTCTGTGAATCATCGCTCTGGCAATCGCGACCCGTTGTTTCATTCCGCCGGAAAGTTCGTGGGGAAAATAACTTTGATTATCCGCCAAACCAACCAAATCGAGCATTTGCGGGACCAGCTCTTCAATTTCCCACTGCGCTCGCCCCTCAACTTCCAAAGCAAAAGCGACATTTTCGTAAGAAGTTTTAGTGGGCAGTAATTTAAAATCTTGGAAGACCACCCCGACTTTTTTTCTTAAAGCGGGCATTTCTTCGGGTTCTAGTTTATTAACTTCATAGGGACCAAAAATCACCCTGCCTTTCTGCGGCCGATCCTCGCCTATTAAAAGCTTAACGATGGTTGACTTCCCCGCTCCGGAAGGGCCGGTGAGAGAAACAAATTCGCCCGGCGAGATTTTAAAGCTTACGTTTTCAAGGACGGGTTTACCGTTATAAGACTTAGTGACGTTGTGAAAAGCTATCACGGCAATGAGTAAATGTTATCTTTTCCAATTGAAGGCACGACCTTGCCATTATAATTGTAACTCGGCTTCGATGAATTTGTCTAAATCCCCTTCTAAAACCTTGTCCGGCTGGCTGGATTCCGCGCCCGTCCGATGATCTTTAACTTTTTTGTAAGGGTTGAGGACGTAAGAACGAATTTGACTTCCCCATTCCGGCTTAACTTTGGTTCGAAGCTCGGAAAGCTCTTTTTTCTGACCGGCAATCATCAGAGTTTTTAATTTTGATTTTAAAAGTGACATAGCTTTTTCTTTATTTTGCGGTTGGGAACGCTCTGACTGAGAAGCGGCGGCTATACCTGTCGGCAAATGGACAATTCTTACGGCAGTTTCCCTTTTATTTACATTTTGTCCGCCCGGACCGCTGGATCTAGAGGTCTCAATTTTTAAATCCTCCGGCGGAATTACCACATCCCTATGTTCGATGTCCTGAAAAATTGGCACAACCTCAACGAGCGCAAAAGAAGTATGACGCAATTTTTTGGCCGAAAAAGGAGAAATTCTGACTAAGCGGTGCACCCCCATTTCATTTTTGAGAGTTCCGTAAGTAAAATCGCCGCGAATTTCCATTCCGCGATCTTCGGTCGCCACCACTTTCCAGCCGCGTTTTTGAACGTATTTAAAATACATTCTAAAAAGCATATTCGCCCAATCTTTGGCGTCTTCGCCGCCAACACCCGCGTAAATAGTCAGGTGCGCTGGTCCTTGATCGTATTTCCCGCTTAACGCTTTAAACATATTTTTTATAGATTATATCGTCCCCGGCGTTTTTGCCATATAAATCGTCCTTTCCGGAAATTTGATAATGATTTTTAGTCAAGAAATAACGAATCGATAAATTCTTTGATTTAGCGTCGCATAAAATAAACTTTGACCGAAATTCTCTAACGCCTTCCGTTTCCGAATTACGCAAAAGGAAACTTGCTATATAGCGGCCCCGTTTATCGGGCCGTACGGTAAGATTTTTAATTTCCAAAGCGTCCGGATGCCGCTTATGTTTTTGATAAATCGTTACGCCGACGATTTCTTTATTTTCAACAGCGACTAAGGCGCGTTTGGATTCTTTTTTTAATTCCGTATGGACTTTTTGCGCCCAATCAAAAAAATCAGGATAATCATTCTGGGGAATCCAAAGCCGCGGACCCAAAAGATAACTGATGACCTCATCTATTTTTGAAGCAGGATAATCATTTGTGAAGACGAAATTCATTTGAGCCACCTCTCGGATTTGAACCGAGGACCTTTCCCTTACGAAGGGACTGCTCTGCCGCTGAGCTAAGGTGGCAACGCATTATATTTTGCCAGGTTTTGAAGTAATTTGCAAAAAGTTTTATCTCGGAGCGGGCGAGGAGAATCGAACTCCCGTCCGTTGCTTGGGAAGCAACCGTACTACCACTGTACTACGCCCGCATTAGTCAGAGCTTAGCTTACCTTTATTCCAATTAAATTCCGGCGTCAAGAGAATAACAGAAGCGTTTTTTGCTGTTTCCGCAAGCCATTCTTCCAAAATTTTTCCCTCGGAAGAAAACTGATTTTCTAAAATTTCCCGTTCCGCCCTAGGCACTAGAATTAATTTTTCGAATTCGGCCAACTCCAAACCATAAAGCAGTTTAGCCGCTTCCTCAATTTTTGATAAATCCCCGCTGTTATTTAAACGTTCTTGAATTAAAACCGAAAGCTGTCCGCCAATTTGTTTATTTAATTCTTGTCGTATGAGGGTTTTTTCAATAATGTCCTGCAGGGAAGCCCGCCTCAACTCCTTTTTGAAGTTATTGCTTTTCACGTTGATTCCGTTTTGCTCAGCTAAAATACGCGAATAGTATTGATAAGCCACGATAAATTCGCGATCCAAAGACCGGGCGATGATAATTTGAGAATTTACAATCGCCACCGGGTAGTATCCCGATCGAACCACAAAATAACTTGCGAGACCGACAAAAATTAAAGCTAGAAAACCGATAACAAATTTGTTTAGCTGATCTTTCATAATGGGTTATTGAATTTTAATAAGAGTTTCGCCGGGACGTTTATAGTCGAATTTTGATTTTAATTCCTTTTCCAGATTTTCCGGAACGGAATAATATTCCAGATCATCTTTAAGTTGTTGATTTTCGGTCCGCAGGGCCCCCAGTTCATTTTTGGCGTTTTCTAAAATATCCGCCAGAGACAAGTTATTCATATAAGTGCGAACTAACTGAACGCTTAAAAAACCGAAAATCACCATTACCGCCAACCAGACAATCCACCGCATAATTTTATTCTACTACTTCTTTAATAATTCCTTAAATACGTGAGCGGGAATTTTAATTTGCGATTTTTCCGCCATTGCTTTAAGTTTTTTCTTGCCTTTTTGCTGTTTTTTCCAAAGCTTCATTTTTCGAGTGCGGTCTCCGCCGTAAAGATAGCCGGTTACGTCCTTTTTGAGCGCCGGGACGTTTTCGCGAGCAATAATTCGCCCGCCGGCGGTTACTTGAATCGCCTGCATAAATTGCTGGCGGGGCAAGAGATTTTTCAATGTTTCAGCGGTGAATCGTGCTTCTCGCTCAATGTCTTTTTTGGGCAAAATCCTGGTTAATCCGGGCACCACTTGCCCAGCCACCACAACTTCTACTTTTGCTAGATCGGCTCGTTCATAACCGGATATTTCGTAATAGAACGAAGCAAAGCCCTGCGAAATTGATTTTAATTTATCGTCAAAGTCCCGGATTAGATCGGCCAGCGGCAATTTCGCTCGAACCAACATCTTGTTTTTAAATGTTTCGGTTGTTAAGTCGGAAATTCTAAAAATTTCTTTAAGTTGCAAAATTCCGCCGAGATATTGAGGTGGTGTGACAATTTCTATTTTCGTAACCGGCTCTTCTACCTGGTTGTATTCGTTGGGAAAATCTTTTGGGTTAGTAATTAAGACGCCGTCAACTTTGTAAGCCACTGATGGGAAGCTATGAACAGTAGATATTTGGAATTCCTTTTCCAGCCGTTCCGCGGTGATCTCAAAATGGAGCCTTCCCAGAAATCCACCCTTAAATCCTCTACCCAAAACTTCGCTGGAATCCGCTTCGAAGGTTAGCGCCGAGTCAGTCAATTTTAATTTTCCAAGCGCCTGTTTGAATTCGTCGTAATTATCGGTCTCTTCCGGATAAAAAGACACGAACACAACTGGTTTTGGTTCCTGATACCCCGGCAAGGCTTTCTCTTTTGAGTTTTGGAGAATGAGGGTGTCCCCGATTTTTAGCTGGTCTGGGTTTTTAATGCCGGTAGCGATATAGCCGATCATTCCTTCGCCGATTTCTTGGCAAGTTTTAAAAGCCGGAGCGAAATAACCAATTTCTTTTGCCTTTGCTCTGGCTTCAGTAGCGAGAAAACCGACATCGTCATTAGTTTTAAAACTTCCGTTGAAAACACGGATAAAAGCGATAATGCCCTTATGTTCGTCGTACAAGGAATCAAAAACAAGCGCGCGGGAATGATTCTTGATCGGTGAACCGTAATTGAGATTTTTCGGAGGAGGAATTTCGCGAACAATTGTTTCTAAAAGTTCGGGGACTCCATCGCCGGTTTTTCCGGAAACCTTCAATATTTTTTCAGGTTCGATGTTTAATAATTCGGCTAAATCGCCGATGCTATTTTCTATTTGCTCGGGAGCGGCGACATCAATTTTATTAACGGCCCCGATAATCTTCAGCCCTGATTTTTTCGCGGATTCAAAATTCGCGAGCGTTTGCGCTTGAATGCCTTGGGTTGCGTCAACGAGCAGTACCGCGCCTTCAACAGCCGCCAGCGCTCGCGAGACCTCGTAGGCAAAATCCGAGTGGCCCGGCGTGTCTATTAAATTTAAAATGTAGTTTTTATATTTCATTCGGACCGGGGCCATTTTAATAGTTATGCCGCGTTCTCGTTCAAGTTCCAATTGGTCAAGGTATTGCGGTTTCATCAGTCGTTTTTCGACAGTGCCAGTGCTTTCCAAAAGCCGATCGGCGAGAGTCGACTTTCCATGATCAACGTGGGCAGTTATGACGAAGTTTCTGATATTTGAGTCCATATTGGTATAATATAAAGTAACTTATGCAAACAGGCGAGGTAAAGCTGGCTAGAACCCTTGGTTTAGGATCTATCGTATTGCTAGGCATCGGAGCTCTGTTGGGAGGCGGTATCTTTACCCTTTTGGGTCCCGCTGCCGGTCTGGCTGGTCCCGGCCTTTTTTTAGCAATGATTTTAGGCGCTGGAGTCGCCTTTTTAAACTTGCAAATGTATATCGCTTTGGGCACCACCTTTCCGGAGGCCGGCGGCGGATATCTTTGGGTGCGTAAGGGTCTTGGAAACTTTCAAGGTTTTCTTGCTGGTTGGATGAGCTGGTTCGCTCATACCGCCGCGGCTGGATTATATGCTTTAAGTTTTGGGTTTTACGCCAAGGAAGTCGCCATTTTAATTTCTTCAGAAGTTTTATCATCCGGATTACCTTGGGAAAAAATCTTTTCCGTGGCGGTAGTTATTTTATTTGGATACATTCATTGGCGCGGCGCCAAAACCAGCGGCATTACCGGGAATGTAATAGCTATTTTACTTTTAATAGTGCTTGGACTTTTTGTGATTTTTGGTAGTTTAAAAATGATTTCGGATCCGGTGCCAACATCAGAAAATTTCATGCCTCTTTTACCGTCCGGAATTTTAGGAATTATCGCCGCGGCCAGTTTTTTTTACATCGCTTTTGAAGGTTCGGAGATTCAAGTGCAAGCTGGCGAAGAAACCCGAAATCCCCAAAGGACAATCAAACGGGGACTTTTTTACTCTTGGGGAATAGTCAGCGCCTTGTATATCTTAATTTCTATAGTAATTATTGGCGCGACTCGCGATGGAGGCCCCGTTTACCAGGTACTTTCCGGTTGGGGTGAAGGCGCTGTTGCGCTTTCCGCCCAAACTTTTATGCCATTGGGCCGATTTATTTTAATAATCGGTGGTCTGTTTGCAAACCTAGCGGCTCTCAACGCGACCATTTATTCTTCAAGTCGTGTTTCTTTCGCGTTAGCCAGGGATAAAAATATTTGGTCAAAATTAGCCGAGATTCATTTAAAAAATCTTACCCCGTACCTCGCTGTCATTATTTCATCGCTGTTGATAATAGCGATGGTGATTTTTTTGCCGATTTTCAGCGTCGCTAGCGTTGCCAGTTTGCTGTTCATTCTTCTTTTTATGCAGCTTAATATCGCCGGCATTCGTATTCATTACAAATGGCCGGATATCAAATGGTATTATAAAATACCGTTTTTTCCGGTCATTCCACTGGTTGCTGTTGTTATTTATGGTTTGCTTGCCCTAACAATGCTCCAAGTTAATTTTATTGCTTGGATTGTTGCTATTTTTTGGCTGCTTATCGGTTTTATTAATTATTTTGCGTATGCCGACACGGTTAGTCGTGAAGAATTTGAAACCAGTATTGTCTATGAAGAAACTGTCAGGATTGGGCCAAAAAAAGGCAAAAGAATTCTTTTGCCGCTTGCCCCGTATCTCACAGAGGAAGAAATAAAAAATTTAAGCGAAATGGCTTTTTCTCTCACGAGCAAGTTTGACGGCGAATTAGTCATAGTAAGAATTCATGAAATTCCTCACGCTTTACCGCTGGATCAGTCAACGCTTAATCAAAAAACTATCGAGGATGAGAAAAAACTTTTTGAAAAATTGGAAGATTGGGTCAAGGAATACAACGACAAGACCGGACCGGAGATAAAAGACATAAATTTTCATAGTTTAATTTTAGTCGGTCGAGATATTGTAGATGTGATCTTAGACACTATCAAGCAAGAAGAATGCGATATGCTGATTTTAAATTGGTACGGATACACGCAAACTAAGGGAGTTATTTTGTCTAGTAAAATTGACCGAATTTTGCGGGAATCGGAATGCGATCTTTTGGTTATTAAAGATCCCCAGCCGCCAAAATCGATACTTATCGCCGCCCACCCGTCCGCGGGTAGCCCCTATTTAGATCTTATCGGCGCTTTGGCAAACGGCATCTCCGTTTTTTATAAAGCAAAACTCAAATTATACAGCATGATTCCCGGTAATATCCCGTCATATTTCAAACCCAATCCCACTGAAATTCTCAAGGCCCTAAAACTCAAGAAAAAAGATTTTGACGAAGTTGATATCGTCGGAGGCAAATCCATTGCCACCGGCATCCTTGAAAAAGCGAAGGAAAACGACCTGATTATTATTGGTTCGGCGCGCCCGAGATTTCTTTCGGAATTTAAGTTGGGTGGAGTCGCGGAAACTTTGGCTAAACACGCTACCAGTTCTCTCCTAATTGTCAGGGGTCACGAAGGAGCCGCTGAAGCGTTTATTAAAAGAATGCTAATGAAATTGCGGCCATAAAAAAATCGCCCCCGATTAGGAGCGATTTTTTAACTTATTGGCCGTCGGACGTACAGACCGCGCAGTTGGTGCAGTCCATCTTGATGGGAGTCGATAAAACCCCCAGGGTTAAAGCTGTCCAGAACCAGGCCAATGGCTCCAGTCCCAAAACGAGCTGTTTTCCAATAATTCCAATCCAAGCAAGGACTAACGATACGACAGCAACCAGCCAGAGCCCTTTCCAAAGCCAACATTTTAAGTGCCTCTTCATTAAAATAATGGATATCAATTTAACGACCTTTAGTCGATACAATAATTATAGCAAATCGGTTTCAAAATTAATTCCTTTCGTCCTCGGCGTATAGAAATTCAAAATCGATTTTTTTGTATTCGAAAAGCTCTTCTCGTTTAAAAAATCTTTTAATTTCCTCCTCGGGACTTTCCGATGGATCGGAAGCATGTACTAAATTGGCTTGCTGACTCATTCCGAAATCGCCTCTAATAGTGCCGGGGTCCGCTTCATATCCTCTGGTTTGGCCAACGATATAGCGCACTGTCGAGACCGCCTTAATGCCGGAAAGCGCCATAGCAATGACCGGAGAAGATGACATAAACCGTTTTAAGCCGGCAAAAAACGGCTTATCGGCGTATTTGCCATAATGTTCTTTTAAAAGTACGTCATCCAAGCGCACCATCTTCATTCCGATGATTTTCAAACCTTTGCGCTCAAATCTCGTGACAATTTCGCCTAAAAGGTTGCGCTGTAACGCGTCCGGTTTTATTAAAACTAACGTTCGTTCCTCCTTCATTTAATTGATTTTATATGTAACTCTTTTAGTTGTTTTTCGTCAACTTCCGAAGGCGCCTCTGTCATAAGGTCGCGCGCGTCGCCCGTTTTTGGAAAAGCGATAACCTCTCGGATATTCGGTTCACCGAGCAAAATCGTCATTAATCTATCAAATCCAATGGCGGCGCCTCCATGCGGTGGAACACCAAATGAAAACGCTTCAATCATATGACCGAATTTTTCCATAATTTCTTTTTCTTTATAACCAAGCAGCGAAAAAGCTTTTTTTAAAAGTTCCGGTTTGTGATTACGAATACTGCCGCCGGCAATTTCAAAACCATTAAGCGCAAGATCGTATTGATGAGCTAGTATTTCCTTCAAATCCTTTGCTTTATCGGGAAGATTCTCTTGAGGCATTGAAAAGGGGTTATGCCCAAAATCCCATTTTTTCGCTTTTTCGTCATACTCATAAAACGGGAAATCCGTTATCCAAACAAAAGCAAGCTCATTCCGATCATTTTTGTCTTTTCGCAAATCCGGTTTATCGGTTTGATATTTCTCCATAGCCTCTTTATGGGTTAAGCGCGGAAATGGGATTTTGGTAATTTTTTTCTCCGGCCAAACTTCTTTGACGAGATTAATCATCGCGCCCTCCACGAATTCCAAAACATCGTCGCGTTCAACAAAGCTCATTTCTAAATCGATTTGGGTAAATTCCGGCTGGCGATCGCCACGGGTGTCCTCGTCGCGGAAACAACGCGCTAATTGGAAATATCGTTCGAGGCCGGCGACCATCAACAATTGTTTGTATTGCTGGGGCGCTTGCGGCAGGGCGTAAAATTTTCCCGGATACAACCGAGACGGCACTAAATAATCACGAGCGCCTTCCGGAGTGGATTTACCCAAAATCGGCGTTTCCACTTCTACGAAGTCGTGTTTTTTAAAATAAGTATTAATAAATTCTAAGGCCCGGCTTCGTGTTCGAATATTTTTCTGCATCCGAGGACGACGTAAATCGAGATAACGGTATTTCATCCTAACCTCTTCGCCGATTTCTTTCCCGTCGGTATCAACGGCAATCGGCGGCGTTTGAGATTCTGATAGCACTTCCAGTTCTTCGGCTGAAATCTCAATTTTCCCGGTTGGTAAATCAGGATTAACCATATTTTCTGGCCTCTTGGCAACTTTACCGATAATTTTGACTACCCACTCCGGCCGCAACTTGTCCCCTTCTTTTTGCATTTTTCCGGCAAATACCGCTTGAATCAAACCGGATCGATCTCGCAAGTCAATAAAAATAATTTTGCCGTGGTCTCGTCGCGCGTGCACCCACCCGCAAATTTCTATTTTTTCACCTTCTTTTTTTGCAGTTTCCGCGATTAAGGTTCGCATTAGGTTAATTATAATAAATTTTTAATTTTAGTCCATCAAAGATTGCTTTAATCGTCCCATTTAAATCGGTTCGGAAAATCTGCGAGCCGACATCGGCTAGTCGATTCAAGGCGGCGTTTGTTGGGTGGCCATAGCTATTTTTACCGACGCCAATTACAGAAATTGACGGGTTAACACCGCGTAAAAATTCGTTATTACTGGAATATTTCGATCCGTGATGCGCCACCTTTAAGATTTGCGCTGAAAGATCGTATTTACGGGCAAGTTGATTTTCAACGTCAAAACCGATATCGGCGGTATAAAGCGCCCGTAAGCCGCCCCGCTCTAAAAGCAAAACAATCCCAGAATCATTTATCGCTTTCTCTGGAGAAGGCGTTCTGCTTGGAGACAGGACTGAAATAACGGCAGTTTCATAAACAATTTTATCACCTTCACGCGAAATAAGCGTTTTGATTTCTTTCTCCTTCACTATCTTTTCAAAGTCACCCCAAGCGGTAGCTTTTCCGGAGCGGCCGTTAGTAATCACCGCGCCAACCTCATAAGTGCGTAGAACGTCAATTAATCCGCCAAAATGGTCAAAATCCGGATGAGTAACGATAATCAAGTCAATATAACGATCTTGCGGCGCCAGAGCTTTCGCGAGCTCCGTTAAAACTTTGGGGCTTCTCCCGCCGTCAATTAAAATTTGGACATCCCCGGGCAAATTAATCATCTGGCTGTCTCCCTGACCAACGTCAAAAAACCAAAGCTCTAAATTCTCTGCGCCATTATTGAACAAAATCACGTACCAAATAAACCCATTCGTCGCCGCCAGAATTAATAAGCTTGAATAAAAATATTGATTGTTCTTCATATAACAACACTTGTAGGGCCGATCGGCCATTGAGGTGTAATATTATAGAAATTGGATTATTTTTGCAAAAAGATTTATAACTCCTAATTCGTAACCAAGGAAGATGCTGGTTGGAAAACTCAATAACCAGGATAGATGATATGAGATGGCGGCGGAGAAGGCGGTGAAAAATCCGAGGGTCATAGTAATTGGAACAAATTCTAAGACCAAAATATTAGTTATTAAACTCATTGGAGAAAAATAACCGAAGTGATAAAGCGCCAGTGGCAAAACGGCAACTTGGGCTGAAGTAGTTGTTAAAAAATGCTCGCGCCAGTTAAAAATTCCCGGTTTTTCGGTAAATTTCAGCCATTTTTGCAAATAAGGCCTAAAATAACTGATTCCCAAAAGCGCGGCGAAAGAAAGTTGAAATCCAATGTCGAAAACAAGGACTTTTGGATTCAAGATCACCATAACAAGAGCCGCGGCGGCGATAGCATTTCGAAGGTAATATATCCGCTTGAATTGGTCGGCAAATAGCAAAATCATCGCCATAATTGCCGCTCGCACAACTGAAGCCTCGGCTCCAGTCATAATGACAAAACTTAAGATAAATAAAATACTGATAAGCAACCGCCATTTTTTAGTAAACCACCAAAGGCCCAGAATCGCCCCCAAACTTACCGTAATAACAGTAATATTGTATCCGGACAGAGCGACCAGATGCGTTGTTCCCGTAAGGCGCATGTTTTCCTTGAATTCGTCGGAAAACTCAGCTGTGGAGCCGAGCGTTAGACCGGAAAGAAACGCCGCTTTTTCAAGAGGTAAAACTTTCCGATAGCTTTCTTCAAAATATTCTTTAACGCTAAAGAGAGCCGCTTTAATCGGCGATCCCTGATTTTTAGCGATAAGTTCGATTTTGGGGAAACTCACCAGACCGGCAATCCCTTCTTTAGAAAAATACCCTTGCCATTCCGGATTAATTTTTTCAATAATGCCTTCAACTTGAACCCGATCGCCATAATCAAATTTTGGATACCGACCGGCGGTAATTTGCAGACGTTCGGCGCTTTCGATAACCAACTTTTGGCTATTAAGCCGTTGTTCAGCCTCGACAATTATTCCGGTAATTTTCACTTTCTGCCCGAAAGGAACATCCCCGGGATTATTCATTACGTCAAAAATAAAGTAATACCCCGCGCCCAAAAACATTACCAAAACAATGAACACCGCTCCGTAGGGCAGCGTTTGACGATAAAAGAAAGCAATCGAAAAAATTAATAGAATTACGACGGTTGTGATGAAGCGCGCTTGTTCAAAACCGATCGCGATACTCGCGATAAAAACGCCTGCCAGAAAAAAGCAGGTCGTCCAAAAGAAAATTTCGTGTAACTTCACTTGGCGGATTTTATCACACCGCCGCCCAACATCAAGCCTTTTTTATCGTAAATTACAGCCGATTGGCCCTCGGCTACGAATTTTATCGGTCGGCTAAAAATTAACTTTTTACCGTCGAACCCCGCTTTTTCAAGCGGTTGACGATAACGAACCCGCGCGTAAACCAATTTCGGGGATTTTCCAGTCAGATTAATATTAGTTAACCCAACCTCTTTTTTATAAAGAGCCGGGTTCTTTTCTCCCTCGGCGACAATAACCGTGTTTTTTTTGATATCTTTGCCAGCCACGTAAAGCGGTTTTTCATATCCGCCGATGCCGAGGCCGTGGCGCTGACCGATAGTGTAATAAAAGGCGCCGCGATGTTCGCCTATTACACTTGTTTGCCGATCGGCAGACAAGTGTAATATGGGACCGGGTTTTTCTGGAATATATTTTTTGAGAAAATCCAATAAAGTAACTTTCCCCAGAAAACAGATACCCTGCGAATCTTTTTTAGCGGCGTTATGCAGGGAAAATTTAACCGCCAGTTTACGCACTTGAGATTTTTTATAGTCACCGATCGGGAAAAGACAGTGTTGAATTTGGTTCGGTTTTAGCGTCCATAAAAAATAAGACTGATCTTTATTGCTGTCTTTGGCGGTGAAAAGTTTTTTACCAATTCGACGAACATAATGGCCAGTTGCCACGAAATCCGCCCCCAGCTCCATCGCCTTTTTGTAAAATAATCCGAATTTAATTTCCTGATTGCACATCACATCTGGATTTGGAGTAATCCCCTTTTTGTAGCCATCAATCATATATTGGACAACTTTATCTTTGTATTCTTTTTCAAAATCAAAAGCATAAAAGGGAATGCCGAGATGTTCGGCCGCCCGGCGGGCGTCTTCGGCGTCTCCGGCGGCGCACCCGTCCACGTTGAAGCATTTTAGATGGATTCCGACAACGTCAAACCCCCGCTTTTTCAAAAGCGCCGCTGTTACGGAAGAATCTACCCCACCTGACATCCCAATAAATACTGTTTTCATTGAACATATTATGCAACAATTTTATTATTTTTGCAAAATTTGACTAAAAAGTAATAGTTTGTTATTCTCAACTCAGAACATTTTTAAGGAGAAGGTTGTGAAAAAAGCCGGGAAGAAGCTCAGTCTTTGCTGACACTCGGGCAGTTGTCCCGAGGTTTCGGTCGAAGCCTCAACGGGAATGGTGGTCATCACCGATGACAATCTTCCGGGTAAGCTGCGCATGATCAAGCTTACCAAGAAACAATTCCTCCGCCTTCTCAAAGAAGGCGGGAATTTCATCGAGGGTAGGTAAATTTTTAAGGCCTCCGACTCAAAGTCGGGGGCCTTTTCAAAAACTATTTTTTATAGTAACTTTCACTCAATGCTTTCATACAATGAATTAAAAAGAGGGGCAATTTTTGTGTTAGACGGACAGCCGCACGAAGTTTTGGAATACGAATTTTTGCGGATGCAACAAAGAAAACCGGTAGCTAAAACCAAGATTAAAAACCTGATAACAGGCAAAATAGTCGAGCGGTCTTTTCATCAAAACGAATCTTTTGAAGAGGCCGACATCCAAAAAGAGGAGATAAAATACTTATATAACAATCGCGGTCAAGTTTGGTTTTGCGCGAAAGACAATCCAGCCCAAAGATTTCAGATTCAGGAAGAAATTATCGGTTCCGCCAGCCAATTTTTAAAAGCCAATTCTTTGGTGATCGCGTTGAAATTTGACGAAAAAATAATCGGCATTCGTCCGCCAATCAAAGTAGACCTTAGGGTAAAAGAAGCCCCGCCAGGATTTAAGGGCGATACCGCTACCGGCGGCACCAAGCCAATTACTTTAGAAACCGGCGCTATAGTCAACGCTCCGCTTTTTATTAATACCGGGGATACTATAAGGGTCAATACTGAAACCGGTGAATACGTGGAACGCGTCGAAAAATCCAAGGAGTAAAGTTATTCCTGTTTTTCTTTGTGAAGCGATTCGTTAATCGCTTTTTTTAATTCATCCACGTTTATTTTAGCTTTTGGTTTTTCAAAACGTGGACGTTCCGGGCGCGGCTGATCGAATTTCGGGCGTAAAACCTCCTCCATCGGCCGTTCATTTCTCCTAAGACGTTTTTCTTGCATTACTTCCCCAACGGTCGGTTGCCACTCCTCGGCGATTTTTTTGGCAACAACTGATACCGGCGTGGCGTAATGCCGCCTGGTGTAATCTATAATTTCTTCACGACTTGACGCGGTAGGCGGCGTTAACGGCCCAATACCCACCGCGGAAAACGGACGCGAAGAAACGCCGTCAATCATCAATTTAATGTAACAATGAGCTTTTGGCAGGTTGACGATATCTTGAATGACAAATTCCGGCATTAATTCTTTTTCCAGAAATTCGGCGTCTTCCGCGCCGACCCGGAAAGTTACCAAGGTGCCGACGTTGCCGAAAACCGCGTCGCGCACCTTGGTATTAAATTCATGGATAAGTTGCCTGATATATTGGTGAGCTAAGATCAAACATAAACGGTATTTTCTGGCCTCTGACAAAATATTAGCAAAGGAATCGGTCGCGAAATTCTGAAATTCGTCAACGTAAAGATAAAAATCTTTACGGTCTCTCTCCGGAAGGTCTACCCGGGACATTGCCGCCAGCTGGAGTCGAGTGATAATCATTGACCCAAGTAAAGCGGAGTTGTCTTCGCCAATTTTACCTTTAGATAAATTAAAAATAAGTATTTTTTGATCATCCATCGCTTTGCGCAAATTCAAAGCGGAGCGCGATTGGCCTAAAATATTTCTTACTAACGGGTTAGCGACGAATTGGCCGATTTTGTTTTGAATGGCGGCGGTCGCTTCGGTTTCGAATTTCTGCGCGTAGCGGGCAAATTCATTAACCCAAAAACCTTTAATAACGGGATCTTGCAGTCGATCTACCAATCCTTTTCTATACTCTTTATCGGATAATAACCGCATTACTCCCAAAATAGTTGAATCGGGGAATTCTAATAAAGTTAATAAAGCGTTATTTAAAATATATTCCATTCTCGCGGACCAAACATCCGGCCAGATCTTTTTAAAAACACCCATCAAGCCGGAAGCTATTAAATGGCGGAATTCACCCCCCACTTTTTCTAATGGGTTGAAAGCTATCGGGTGATTAATATCGGCAGGGTCAAAATAAACCGTATCTTTCACCCTTTCCGGCGGTATAAAATCGAGAATTTTATCGGCAAGATCGCCGTGAGGGTCAACCACCGCCACCCCGTGGCCGGCTTTAATATCGGCAACTATCATATTCTCCAGCATCGTTGTTTTACCCATGCCGGTTTTACCGATCAGATACATATGTCGGCGACGATCGTCGATTTTAATGCCGAATTTTTTGCTTTGTCCTCGGAAACTAACTAGTCCGAAATAATTTACATCAGCCATATTATTCTACCGGCAATCCCGCTGGCGGCTCGCCCTTCTTTGCCCCCAAACGCCTCAAAAGCGGCGCTTCGACTACCAGTGACGGGAAATGATATATGGTGGCCAATTCTTCAACGTTTAAAACGGAAGTTTTTCTCGGCCAATACATTCTCCGATAAGATTCAAAAAGTCGCCTTTTTCTAAACCAAAGCCGGCGTTGCTTTAAAAGTTTAAGGTTGCCGCGCACAATCGTCATGGTTTTAATATTCGGACGAAACCCGTTGAGGTCTTGAGTGGTGAACTGATGAAAAGTAGACATCACCGCCGCGATATTAGAACGGGTAAAACTGTTGCGCTTATCTATATAGAGAAAACGAATATTGGTTTTAAAACCGAGTCGGCTGATTTTTTTCTCAATCGCTTCCACAGCGCTTAACTCCCCTTTAGTCATGTGGAAAAGAAGGCTTTGCGCCTCCCTTTCTTCTTTCTTGGATTCCTCCCAAACAGGATGTTGCCCAGCGGCAAAGATCAAATTTTTAACGAATTCCCAAACAGCGTCGAAAAAATTTTTCGGGGCCGCTTTTTTACGCCCGATCAATTTATCACGAAGGGCTTCGCCTTCTTTTTTCCACGCGTCGTCAGTTGGGCTGACCATTATTTGAATCCAAATCGCTTCGTCATTTTTCAGTTTAGACATCACCTCTGTGATAGCGGCAATAGGATCTAAGCGCTTTTCTTCCTGGGCGTTTTCAAAATGTTCATAAGTCTGAATTGGATATGGATTCGCTTTTATCAGGTGATAATCTGTTCCCCAAACATCGTAAACCTTGTTTGGCAATGTTTTGGGCATTAAATTCATGTAATCTTCCGCTTCGTGAACTTCCGCGTCTGGATATTGGGCGTAAATAGCCGATTCAAGGATATCCCGCCATTGGGCGGGGGTGCGGACATAAAAATGAACCCCGCCGGCAAATCCAACAAGCTCAAAGGCCACCCAATCCTCGAATAAACGGCCCTCTAGATATTTTTCAAAAAGTTTGAAACCAAAAGAATAAATTCCATAAACAGCGGAAAAAATCTGCTCCATCGCCTTGGGAGTTTTTTCAATACCGGCCGGAATTTTAATTTCCAAAAGCACCCACTTTATGCTTCGGAGATATTTTATAAAGACGTGATACTTCCAAAATTTCCAAAAAACGAACATTAAGGCAAGCGGCAATACAATCCACCAAACCGCCGCGAAAACCGAGATAACGCTATTTAAAATCACTAGTTAATTATACCAAAGTGGTATAACGGCCGTCACCAAGACGTTTAAAATGCTTTCGGTTCTGAAGATTGATTAAAATAGTGTTTTCTTTAAAGATTCTCTGCTTCATAACTAAATTAATAACTTCCCGAGAAGAAAGCGGACCGTCCTTTTTCAAAAAGTGAGAGATAAGTTCTTTAGCGGTCCCCGCGACAACGCCAAACTCGCTTAAAGTATAGGTGCCCTTTCCAACCAAAACAAACTTTTTATCTTTGATCAGCTCGTTGTGGATAGTCGGAGCGTGGGTTTTTTTACCCCGAATTTCAGAGACTAATCTGGCGATTTCCGTAAAATGCAGAGGGCGCTTTTCTTTCTTCAAAATTAAATAGGCCCAATCTCGGGCGGTTTTCGGGTTAATTTCCGTCCATTCGGCAAGGCCAATACTGCCATAAACATTGGTAGTGATATTTTTGGAAATAGACGCGTAATTGCGGGCAACGCCGTCGCTCACCCCGGAATTTCTGGCGGCGGCTACAAAGGTGGTGGAAAAGTCGTCACGATCGGCGTTTTTTAGAACGTAGGAAACAAAAGATAAGGCTTTTTTCTTTCCATCGTCACCGATGTGCCAAAAAGCGTGAGTGTCTTTCCCGTCGTTGGCATATTGAAAAGAATCGCAGATTTCAAGTAAAAACTTAACTCGATTTTGAGCGTTAGCTCCGGCCAATTCTTCTATCAGCAAATCCTCGCGCTTGGTTCCGCCGGAATTTTTTAAAATTTCATTGACGGCTTTTTTGAATCCGGAAAATTCATCGCCATTGGCGTTGGTTTTAGCTACTTTAATAGCGGTGGATTCGATTTGACGAATTCGTTCGCGGGTTAAGCTGTATTTTGATCCTAATTCAGCAAGGGTCAGGGATTCAGTTTTACCAAGACCATACCGCCCTTCCAAAACTTCTTTTTGACGAGAAGTCAGCCCGGTTAAGCAGGTTTTGATCAGCGAATTGATTTTGTTGTTATCCAACATGTTAAGCTCAATGCTACCATATTTAACGCCAGATTGTCAACAATGGGCTGGCAAGAAAAATCGATGAGTAAGTGCCGACCAAAGTACCCGCTAAAATCACTATCAAAAAGTTTTGCAGGTTAACTGGCCCAAAAAACAGGAGGGCGATGATCGCGATAACCAGAGTTAAGGATGTATTAATGGATCGGGAAAGAGTTTGATTTACGCTCGCGTTGACTAAGTTGTTAAAATCCCCAGCCCCTTTGGAATTTTTAATATTTTCCCTAATACGATCAAAAACAACAATTGTGTCATGAACAGAGAACCCCATTACTACCAAAATAGCTACGACAAAATTAGTATCTATTTCGGCTCCGATGAAATAACCGAGCAGAGCGAAAAGCCCCGCTGGTATAACAGCGTCGTGGAATAAAGTCACCAAAGCGATAATCCCATATTTCCAAGAACTAACCGGCTTTGAAACCTTGCGAAAAGCGAAAGCCACATAAATGGAAATCAACGCCAATACCAAACCAAAAGCCCAAATCGCCTTTCGACGAAGTTCATTTCCGATCACCGGGCCTATATTCTGAAATTGCAATTCTTCCAATTCTCCCACTGAACGAAATTCCGACAATAGCGATTCTTTTGCGGCTTCATCAAGCTCTTTAAGCCGAATCAAAAAGACGCCATTTTCTTGAGGAATGACCGTTCCTTCGCTCGCAATAACCGCCAACCTTTCCTGAGACGGCGCTTCTCCGAAGAATTTTATTTGCCAGGCAACGCCGCCGGCAAAATCTATTCCCGGTTTAAGGCCAAAGAACAGGATGCTCGCCAAGCTGGCTAACGCGAGAAGCGCTGATAAGGTTATAAAAATATGTTTTTTGCCGATAATGTTAAGCATGATTTTTAATAAATAGTCGTAACATTACTCTGGTAACCGTAATCGCGCTGAACATGCTGATAAGAACGCCGATTAAAAGCGCTAACGCGAATCCTCTCACGAAACTGGACGTCAAATAGTAAAGAATGACCGATGTGATAATAGTAGTGATGTTGGAATCGCGAATGGACGGCCAGGCGCGTTTGAATCCTTCCTCTAGGGAGGTCGCCAAACTAATGCCTTTCGCTATTTCTTCTTTGGAGCGAGCGAAAATCAAAATGTTGGCATCCACCGCCATGCCAATCGACAATATAAATCCGGCTATTCCGGCCAAAGTCATCGTAATTCCAAAAAGCTTAAAAACAGAAACTGTAAAAATAACATAAAAGATTAAGGCCAAAGCGGCGACGTATCCCAAGCGGCGATAATAAATAATCATAAAAAGAATAATAGCCAGCGTTCCCAATGCTCCGGCAGTGATAGCTTTATTCAAAGAGTCAGTCCCCAAAGTCGCGCCAATGGTCTGCTCGCTAATTATATGGATTGGGGCCGGAAGAGCGCCGGCATTAAGCAACTGGGCCAATCGCTTCGCTTCGTTAAAATCGAAACCGCCGGAAATTTGAGCGTTGCCACTGGGGATTTTTTCTTGCACTACCGGCATTGAAATTAATTCATCATCAAGAAAAATAGCCAGGGGTTCGCCCACATTTTTTTCCGTAAGTTCGGAAAAAATCGCGCCGCCTTCGCTGTTAAATTGAATGGAAATAACCGGTTCGTTTGTGGTCGGATTGGTTGTTACCACGGCGCGCTGGAGATATTTTCCAGTCAAAGTGGTCTTTTTAAAATCCAGTTGCGCCTCTTCTCCCTCACCGATCGCTTCAACTTCTCGAAAATCAAGCAAAGCCGTGCGGCCAATCAGGCGAATTGCTTCGGCGGTGTCTTTAATCCCAGCCAATTCCACTATGATTTGGTGGGAATCCCCCTGAACAGCGGTAGTTACCCTGGGTTCGCTGACGCCGAAAACATTTACCCGCCTTTCCATCACGTCGCGCAGTCCGGCTAAAACAGAGTCCTGGTCCGCCGGAGCCACTTCCGACATATCAACTTCATAAATTAAGTAGCTTCCACCCACCAGATCTAGGCCAAGACGCCAAGGCAAAACAATGCCACCAAGCCCTTTTGGATAAACAAAAAACGCGGCTCCGACAAACAGGAAAGCAATTAGAAGAAAAAGAAGTAAATTTTTCGTTGCGGAATTCATTAATGAATTACTGAAAAATTGCTTTTAACTATAATATTAAAAAATGGTTTTGACAATGCGTATAAAAAAATGAGCCCCAAGTGGTTGTTACCACAAGGGGCTCGGTTGATGATGAGCTTAGCTCGCCACACACTTATAGACGCAGAATGGCATGAGCGAGAGAATGAGCTCTCGCTTGCGCCATGCCTTGCGAGACCGAACCCGGTCTTGCGTGGAGTCGGAGCAGAACCAGGAATCCTCCGGATACTGCTCGATTTCCTTACAGGCATGAATTTCGATTCCCGCTCCGGCTTCGCGAACGGCTTGCTGAACATCTCGCAGAGCGCGCCAAAGATGCGGTTTGGCGGCTACGACCCACAACTCGGTGAGTCCGTGTCGCTCCGCCCACCGAACGGTTCCTCGCGCGATGCGCAAAGTCGGCGGTGGATTTCCGGGATCTTCTTGCGTGTACTCCACTTGAATACTTTGCTCGACGTGAATATCGAGCTGGGTGTACACCGGAGCATTTAACTCCTGCGCCTTCTTCGCAACGATTTCGGCGATACGCCGATTGGAGCGAATCGTCCACGGCGCTCCAAAAGCGAACGCGACAATACCCGGGATTTTCAAGCTTCACCTCCTAATGTATTGGGTTAGAAAAGAGCCGATTCTTGACTGCCGAAATCGTAACATATATCCTCCATTTTGTAAAGGGATAACAAAAATTAAAAAAACCCGCCAGAGCTCCGAAAGGAGATGGCGGGTCAGTGATATCCGAGGTTCAGATCCCGAATCCAGGTTCGTCCCAGGCGTCGAAGATGTTTTTCCTCGTTATTGATTGGCGGGATCACAGTTGTGACGCTCGATGTTGTGGCCGTTCTTATCAAATACTTCCGTAAACGACCCGCCATCGACTGAATAGCCGTAACCACCCTGATACCAGCCAAAAGTGGCGGAGACAGCCCCACACTGATTGCAGCGCTCCAACCGTTCCAAGATTGTCTGGGTATGATATTCTCTCGGGTCACCCTTGATAATTTTATCCACGGCTTGTTTAATCTCTGGTTCAAGCGTCGTGATTACCGGTACACATTCTGTGAAGGCGTTGTGCGCTTCGATGGCCTTGAGTTTTAGTACTCCTGCCGCTTCTTCTCCACAGTTGATGATCTCCATCTTTTGTACACGTGGAAGATGGAACACTGAACCGATTGTCTCACCGTGATACTTTTCAAGGCAAAACGCGGCGATCTCCGCGCGATAGGCAAGGGATTCTTCCGTATCTCCCGCGAGCAAGCCCCATGCCTTACCTTGATCCTCAACTCGTTTGGCGTTTCTCGCATAACGACGTTCGTCGCCGCGAAGTCGTTCTGCCTCGATGAGTAGTGCTTCGAATCTTTTGTCCATTGCGACCCCCTTTTCAATTGTTTTGGTGCTGATTTTGGCGAGCGAATCAGGTGAAAAACCCAATCCTACTAACTCGTCAAATCCGCACTGATATTACACGAATAAACTCCTTTGTCAAGCGAAAACGGAAATCGAAAGTCAGATTTTGGTGCCCCCACATGGAATCGAACCATGGTCAACTGCTTAAAAGGCAGCTGCTTTACCATTAAGCTATGGGGGCGTCTTTCGCTTATTTTAATACAAAACCCCCGCTTTGACAAATTACTTTATTCTATTTCCCGCTCAAGATCCTCTAAAATTTTTTTGGCTTTGGCGTTGAGTCTTTTGGGAGCGCGGACCTCCCATTCAACATAAAGATCGCCGCGGCCGCGGCCTCCGAACTTAGTCATTCCTTCTCCGGAAATTTTTACGCGTTCCCGCAAATCCACTCCCGCCGGAATCACCATAAAAACTTTATTGCCGCTGATAGTCGGTATTTCAATTTTTTTCTCCAATAACACATCCAACAAGTCAATCTCTTTTTTTACAAAAAGGTCGTCATTAAATCGTTTAAAAATTTTATGATCGGCTATTTTTATCCTAAGATAAAGGTCGCCTGGCTCCGCTCCCCGCTCTCCGGCATCTCCCGCTTTGGGAATTTTAATAAGTTGATCATTGGCTACTCCGGGAGCGATTGTTATTTTAATTTCTTTGGAAACCTTTACTCTTCCGGTTCCGGAACACTCTCGGCAGGGTTTTTTGGGAATTTGACCGCTACCCGAACATTTCGGGCAAGTTTTTACCTGGGAAATATTTCCGAAAAAAGTGCTTCGGGATTCCCGAATTTCCCCCCGCCCGCTGCAAGTCGAGCATTCGCTGACGCCTTCAGAAGCAAAATACCCCAGGCCGGAGCATTGGCCGCAGGAAGTAAAAACTTTAACTTTAATATTTCGATCAATGCCGCGAAAAGCTTCCTCAAAAGTAATTTCTTCAACAACCTCTAAATCAGAACCGCGATTATAACTTTTTCGTTTTCTGACTCCCAATCCCTCAAAAAACGCGTCGAAAATATCGCTGATATTGCCAAGATCCTCCGCGTTGCTCGGATCGAAGCCAAAACCAAACTCAAAATTTCCGAAGGGGTTATCCCCGCCGGGAGAAGGTCCGCCTCCGGCGGAAAAAACCCGCCCAAAGCGGTCGTATTGCGATCGTTTTTCTTTATTGGAGAGGACCTGATAGGCCTCGTTAATTTCTTTAAATTTTTCAGAATTTCCACCGGCTTTGTCCGGATGATGTTGGTGAGCCAATTTACGGTAAGCTCGCTTGATGTCGTCTTCCGTAGCGCCCTTACCGACACCAAGAATTTGGTAATAATCTTTAGGCATTATCTAAATATTTTTTTACTCTAATACTATAACAGTTTTGCTCTTACTCTGCAATTCAATCCGGCAAAAATTCATTGCCAACAGTAATTGATAGAGCAGAACCGCCAGAGCGATTGCCAACCAATTAATAATAATTAACAAAAATTTAGCCATTAAGAAAATCAAAAACCCAACGCCTATTAAAGTCAGATTTCTCGCAAAAGGCGTTAAGGCAAGCAATCTTCCGACAGTGGCGCGGTAAAAAATATCCAATAAACTATCGCTGGTTTTCGCGGGTACACCGGTCAAGTTTCCAAAAACTTCGCTAAGACGCGAGGCCGATTCCGAAATAAATTCATTTTTAGTGGCTTGCGAAGCGTTAGCCAGCTCTTCTGGAAGAAGCGCCGCGGCAATTTCAGTTATTGATTTTTGAATTGAAAACCCGGGAATATAACCGGCCGCGATTGGCTCCGCCGGTTTAATTATTATGGAAAGAGTTTCTTTGACTGACGTTGGATCGCTTAAATTAAAAGACCCGAGATAGGCGATGATCGCGAAAAGAGCAATTGCGGAAGAAGCGGGACCTAAAATAGCGAGACCAGTTTTGGTAAATTTTATTTCCAAACTATTTTTTAACTCAAGACGGCCTCGATAATATCCCCACAAAAGAAGAATCGAAAAAATGCTCATAGCGGTTATGGAAACTGTTGAAAATGGCGCGCCCGAGGAAACACCCACCGCTATAGCGGAAAAGATAATAATTAAAAATTTCGGAAAGAAAATATCCAATAATAAAGTTTGAATAAGAAAAATACTTAGAAATAAAGCTCCGGCCAAAGCCAAAAATATTAAAGAAATTAAACTGCCGTCAGCGACAAAGTTCCTAAAAGCTAATCCAAAAATAATCGCGGCGATTATCGAAACCGCTCCCAAAATGATTGTTTTAAGGTCTCGGCTCATTATTATTTTTGTGCATGGTCTGGCCGATTTTTTGGATCTCTGCTGATAAATCGGCCGCGGCGGCGCGAATCGCCGCCAAATCCGCTCCATCTTTTACCGCTTTAAGAGCTTCGATTTTTTTAGTAACCGTTTCTTTTACGTCGGCAGGCGCTTTATCACCAGCGTCCTTCAAAGATTTTTCCGAAACGTAAACAAGATTTTCGGCGTTGTTTCGCGCTTCCGCGAGATCTTTCTTCTGCTTGTCTTCGTTGGCGAATTTTGCCGCCTCGGATTTTAAGCGCTCAATTTCTTCTTTAGACAAAGAGGTGGTAGCCTCGATTTTAACCGATTGTGACTTTCCGGTAGTTTTGTCTTTGGCGGAAACATTAAGAATGCCGTTAGCGTCAATATCGAAAGTAACCTCAACCTGCGGCGTTCCCCGCGGAGCCGGCGGAATGCCGTCTAAAATGAAACGAGCGAGGGTTTTATTATCAGTCGCCATTGGGCGCTCACCTTGCAAAATATGAATTTCCACAGATGGCTGATTGTCTGAAGCGGTGGAAAAAACTTGGCTTTTAGCGGTGGGGACGGTGGTGTTTTTTTCGATAATTTTAGTGAAAACACCGCCGAGAGTTTCAAGACCGAGAGAAAGCGGGGTTACGTCCAGCAAAAGCACGTCTTTGACGTCTCCCTGGAGAATACCCGCCTGAATCGCCGCTCCCATCGCTACCACTTCGTCCGGGTTTAGGTTTTTATGAGGTTCTTTGCCGAAATACTTTTTTACCGCTTCTTGAATCGCCGGCATCCTGGTTTGACCGCCAACTAATACAATTTCGTTAATGTCAGAAGGAGGGAACTTTGCTTCTCGAATTGTTTGGCCAAGAATTTCGACGGACCGATCTATTAACTCGCGCACTAATTCTTCAAGCTTCGCTCGGGAAAGTTTCATCAGAAAATGTTTGGGACCAGAAGCGTCGGAACTGACATAGGGCAGGTTTATCTCGGTTTCAAAAGCGCCGGAAAGTTCGTGCTTCGCCTTTTCCGCCGCCTCCTTCAAGCGTTGAAGCGCCAAAGGGTCTTTGGCAAGATCAATCCCCGACTCTTTTTTATATTCGTTAACCAGATATTCAATAATTTTTTTATCAAAATCATCGCCGCCAAGATGAGTATCGCCGCCGGTGGCTTTAACTTCTACCGTGTCGTCCCCAACTTCCAAGACGGAAACGTCAAACGTGCCTCCGCCAAGATCATAGACAACGATTCGCTCATCCTTCTTTTTATTTAGTCCGTAGGCAAGCGCGGCCGCTGTTGGCTCGTTTAAAATGCGGCGCACTTTAAGACCGGCGATTTCACCGGCGTTTTTAGTCGCCTGCCGCTGGCTGTCGTCAAAATAAGCCGGCACGGTAATGACCGCTTCCTCAATCTTTTCTCCTAATTTTGCCTCGGCGTCCGCTTTTAGCTTAGCTAAAACCATTGCTGAAATTTCTTCCGGCTTGTACCAGCGAGCTTGCCCTGAGCTCGTCGAGGGGTCTCCCATTTTCACTTCTACCCCGCCGCTTTCGGCCGCGCGGATTTCGTAAGGAAGCCAATTCTTATCGTGCTGAACTTCCGGATCGGTAAATTTCCGGCCAATCAAACGCTTCACGGAAAAAATGGTGTTCTTGGGATTTGTTATCGCCTGACGTTTCGCCAGAAGACCGACTAACCGCTCACCGGACTTGCTGATTGCCGCTATCGAAGGCGTAACTCTGGATCCTTCGGCGTTTTCTAAAATGCGAGGCCCGCCCGTTTCCGTAACGGCCATTTCTGAATATGTAGTTCCTAAATCTATGCCAATTATTTTGCTCATTGCGTTTTTTTATAAATTTTTAACTTTTGACCCTTTAGATATTTTAACACGACTTGGTCTTAAAACTCTTCCATTCAAGGCGTAACCAGCCAAAACTTCTTCTAAAATAACGTTTTGGGGCTGATCCGATTCAATCTCCTCAACGGATTCATGGTAAAGAGGGTCGAAGGTTTGGCCTTCGGAAATGGTAATTTTTTCTAAACCCTGCTTTTTCAAAATTCCTTCCAGCTGACTCTTAATCGCTAAAATACCAGCATCCTTGTTAGTTTTTTCAAACTCCGCCCAACTATCTAAAACCGGCAGAAATTCCAGTAAAAGGCCGGCGTTGGCGAATTTAACAAACTCCTCCAGACGTCTATTCTCGTCTTTTTGGTAGTTAATGAAATCCGCCTTCGCTCTTTTGAGTTCGTTAAGGTATTTGTCAGCAAGATTTTCTTCTGCCATTGAAGAATATTTTAAAAACTTTTTATACAATTGTCAACGACGACGCTTTCCGGTCTCTCGGACAACTAAAAAGCCCCACTAACGTGTGGGGCGGACGTGGAGTCCATCGGCTATTTCAAGCTAATGGATAATCCAATGCCGATCATCAATCGGCTTTCTTCCTCAACCTGCTGGTAGTAATTCAGAGTTGAAAGAAGAGCAACTTGATTCCAAAGCGGATAGGTTGCTTCCGCGCGGAGGCCAAGGCGGCGATTTTCTGAACTTATTTGGACATACGGCTCCAGATCCAGTCGGAAATCCCCGCACCTGAATTTAGCTTCACAGCTAAATTCATAATTGGCCGTGTCTTCCCCCCCGATAAAATAACCTCGGGGGAAATACCGATCTTTGACCTCGATTGGATCAGTGTTGTTTAAAAACAATTTTGATCCGAAAGCAAGATCGATACCGAATTTCTCAACGCCAAGCTTTGCGCAACGCCACTCCGCGAAGAGCCAGTCCTGAAATCGGCCATTTTCGCCCTTGGTCATCAGATCGTCAGCCGGCGTCCGTTTGTCGGCGTTATGCCAGCTGTGATGACCCAAGCCGACTGACCAAGTTTCGATAACCGCCAGATCGAGAATGGCAAACGCGCCGGCGCGGGATACCTTGTTGTCATTCGACGCCCAAATATAAGGTTCCAGATTGAGCTTCAGCCAATCCGTGAACTTCACATCGGCATCGAGCGCGACTCGGTAATCCGCCGACTCATCGTGATTTTTGTAAACTAACCGGATATATTCCGGTTCGTTGTTTATCACGAAGCGTTCGATTTTCAAATCGCCGGAGATTTTCCAGTCCTGAGCGCGGGCAACGGCCGAGAAAAGAAAGCAGAAAAAAACCACCGGTAAGTTTCGCATTTTCCATCTCCTTATTAAAAATGTTTAAGGTACTGGCAAACTGTACCTTATTTTTGCTAAAAAGTCAAGTTAATCCCCAAAGTCAGCGCAGAGGACCCTAATACTGGGCGTAGCGGTTGAGCAACCTACACTATTTCCAGTATTTACTCCAGTACCTGACCATCCGCCAAGACAGATAGCGGTAAGAGAAAGCGCTTGACAAGCCGCCGTTCCGCCTTGACCAAGACCGGCCGATGATCCTACATTAGTAAAAATTGAAACTGATCCATTAACACCACTGATTTTTCTGACAACTAATTGATTAGCTCCGTTTCCGGCAATTTCCAACGCGCCAATCATTGGAGTTACGCTGACCGGGCCAATACCTATAAAACCGGAGCTAGTTATTGTAAATGGTAACAATCCGTTGCTACCGAACTGCACCTTTCCCGCTTCTAGATTAACAATTTTGGTGTCATTTCTTTCCTGAAGTATTCTTAAACCATCATTACCGGTAGAACCGGATATGGTATTTGTAACTCTTACTCCAGCCGTATCGCTATCCGTAGAATTTATTGTTAGTTTATCCGTGGGCAACCCCCCAATTCCTACACTAGCCCCATCTACAGTTAACGCGTCATCGCCCATTAATATAATACGGGCATCATAATCAGAAGAATTATCGTTGCTAAAATCTACATAAGGAGTACCGCCGGAACCGCCTAGCTCAATGGACGCTCCCTGATCTATTTTTAAACTACCTCGAGTGCCCCATCGTGTGTCTCCGCCAACATGAAGTTTGGCATCCGGGATAGCAATTCCGATTCCAACATTACCCGCGGAAACTGTAATTGCTCCGGATCCTCCGGGTGGATTCTGGTTGGGATTCGTCCATCCAAAAACAAGATCCGTTATCAGCCAACCGGCAAAAAACAAAGCTACGATGTTTGTCCAGAAAAGAGGTTTTTTAATCAGATTTGTCATAAGTTAATTAAATTAATTACAGAACACAAAACTTCCTGGCCCGCCAGGACCAACAAACCACTGATTTGACGTCAACTCACTAGAAGAATCCTCCTGTAGTATGGTAACAGCACTAGTTGAACGCATAAGTATTGCGACGCCATCACTTGAACCATTTACACCAAAGTCAATAAAGTCTCCAAAAGAATCAGGTTCGCTTGCCCAGCCCACAACACGATTATCCGAGGAACGTTGGTATATGTTAGCCATCGCATACCCCGTGCCGGTATTGGGTACAAACACCGCTGTACAAATAGAATCTAAACATTGAGAAGGGACAGCAACAGCGCTATTAGCAGCGGCCGCAACAATCACGCACGCTGAAGTATTATCAACACCGTCAGATATTCCTGGTGGAACATTTTTTAACCTTGTCCACTCGAGAGGGTTACTTACCAAGTTGATTGTGCCCGGAGTATTAATTGAAACGCCTTGGCGCCACAGATCTCCGGCGTTAATATTACCAGTAACATCAAGCTTTGTCCCAGGAGCAGTGTTGCCAATTCCCACATTAGTTCCATTATCGAAAATTTGAGAATTCCCAAGGGTGGTGGCGGCAGTAAATTTGGAAATGAAATTCGTCGTGCCGCTGCCGCCAATAGCGCCTCCGCTTGGGGAGGCGCAATCTAGAGAAGAAGAATTAAGGCCCGTAACAAACTGGCCGCCAGCGCAGTCGGACGGCAAACTAGTCAAACGTGGCCATGGCACAGAACCGGCAACCAGGGCTCCGGTCCAACTAACGTTCCCGCTAATTTTTAACTTCGCGGACGCGTCCGGTAAAGCCCCGATTCCTACATTACGGCTAGCGTCTACGGTAATAGCGGCGGATCCGTCCGGCGGTGGTACTACCGGATTGTTCCACCCCAAAACTAAACTTGCTATCAGCCAACCGGCAAAAACCAAAGCAAAAATATTTGTCCAAAAAAGCGGTTTTTTTAATAACTGAATCATACTATAATCAAAGTATAGCAATTCTAGATTCTAGTTTCTAGTTTCTGGGTTTTGCTGGTATGTGGATAACTAAATCACCGAAAATAACCTGGATCGACATTCTGAAACCCACAAAAGCCGACATCGATTTTCTCAAACAACAGCACAATTTTCACCCGATCATCCTTGACGAACTGCTCCACCTTTCCAATCGCTCCCGAGTGGAGTTCTATCAAGATTATCTTTACCTCACTTACCATTTTCCTATTTACGACAGATCAATAAAAACTTCCCGCCGGGCCGAAGTTGACTTTTTAATTACTAAAGAAAAAATAATTACCGTCCATTACGAAGATCTTGAAGCGATCGATACTTTCGCGCGCGCCATCAACAATAACGCGCATTTTAAAGCCAGAGCGACGCAAGACAGCGCCCGCGTTGTTTATTATATTATTCAGGAAATAATCCAATTTTCTTTGCATCAACTTCGCCACGTTGAAGATAATATAAGAAAAATCTCCCAGGAAATCTTTAAAGGATACGAAACTCAACTTTTAGAAAAAATTTCTTACGCCAAACGGGAAATCTTGGATTTTAATGTTACCAGCGCGCCGCAAAAAATCTTATTGGAATCTTTGCTGGATGTTGGCAAGAAATTTTGGGGTGAAGAAGAACGAATTTATTTTGCCGATTTGGTCGGTGATTATTCCAAACTTACCCAACAAGTAGAAAATTATCGCGCTACCATTGAAGCGCTGGAAAGCACCAATGGCCAGCTATTAAACGCCAAAACCAACAGAGTAATGCAGCGTTTCACCATTCTCGCTTTTCTGACCTTCCCGATATTTCTATTCGTGTCGCTGGCCGAAGTAGAATTTATCAACACTTTTATCGCGGAAAATCCACTGCGCTTTTGGTCTATCTTGATCGGTGTAATTGTATTAGTATTTTCTTTAATAGCGATATTTAAGAAAAAGGGGTGGCTTTAAAATGTTGATATATAATACTTTATCCGGACAAAAAGAAAATTTAGAGAAGGCAAGCATCAATAAAAAAATTAGGTTGTTTGTCTGCGGCCCGACCGTTTATGATTATGCCCATATTGGCAACGCCCGCACCTATATTGCTTTCGATATAATCGTCCGCTGGCTTCGCAAATCCGGCTGGAAAGTTTATTATCTTCAGAATATCACCGACATTGATGATAAAATTATCCGCCGCGCGGCCGAGGAAAACATCTCTCCAGAAACGCTTGCAAGAAAATACGAAAAAATTTATTTATCCGATATGAAAACGCTCGGCATAAAATCAGTCACTAAATACGCCCGCGCGACTGATCACATCAGGCAAATTATCAGGCAAATCCAAGCTCTTATTAAAAACGGCAACGCGTATGAAATTTCCGGCGATGGAATTTATTTCGATATTTCAACTTTCGCCAGCTATGGAAAACTTTCCAGACGCACCACCGAACAAGCGGAGGATTCCATCTCCCGCATAGATGAGAGTGTTAATAAAAAAAATAAAGGCGATTTCGCTCTTTGGAAACTAACGCGATCCGAAAAGCCTGCCTGGGATTCTCCTTGGGGACCGGGCCGGCCCGGCTGGCACATTGAAGATACTGCCATCACCGAACATTATTTCGGTTCGCAATATGAAGTCCACGGCGGCGCTGTCGATTTAAAATTTCCTCACCACGAAGCGGAAATCGCCCAGCAAGAATCGGCTTCCGGAAAATCCCCCCTCGCCAAAATCTGGATGCATACGGGGTTTCTGCTCGTAGGCGGAAAAAAAATGGCCAAAAGCGCCGGTAATTTCATCACCGTCAGAGATTTTTTAAAAAAATATCCCGTTTCAATTTCCCGTTACTTAGTCGCCGTCCATCATTATCGTTCCCCCATGGACTACTCCGATAAGCTTGCCCAACAAGCGGAGTCCGCCATCGACAATCTTTCCCAATTTGTTGCCAAACTTTCACTTGTGTACCGTGACGGCCGTCAAGAAACACAAGTAAAGGAGGATTTGCGAAAAGCCGGTGAAAGTTTTGAAACGGCAATGAACGATGACTTTAACACTCCGGAAGCGTTAGCGGCTATTTTTATCCTAGTTAACGAATTTCAAAAAAATTTCTGGGATCTCGGGAAAGCCGGCGCTAAAAAAGTTAAGAAATTTATAAAAGAGCGGCTTAACGATCTCGGTATCGAGCTTTTTTTACCAAAAGTTCCCTTTAAAATAAAGCAGATTGCCAAAAAACGGGAGTTATTCAGAGTTAATAAACAATTTGTTCAATCGGACAACTTGCGAAAAGAGATAGAACGGTTAGGATATGGGGTAGAAGACACTCCAGCCGGACCGTTCTTATGGCCAAAAGGGAAGGATTAAAATTACCACCGCAAAATATTGACGCCGAACAGTCAGTTCTCGGTTCTTTAATGGTTGATAAAAACGCGATTATTCAAGTGGCGGATGTTTTGCGTCCCAATGATTTTTATCACCCTCAAAACTCGGCGATCTACGAAGCAATTCTTAGTCTTTTTGAAAAAAGAAGACCGATTGATATTTTAAGCGTTACCACTGAATTAAAAGAGCGCAATATTTTAAAAGAAATTGGCGGATCGACTCATTTGAGTAAGTTGGTGGAAATGGTTCCGTCGGCGACTCACGTTCTTCACTATGCCAAAATGGTGCGGGACAAAAAAATTCTACGCGACCTCATCGCTACCTCCGCCGAAATTTCTGAAAAAGCATTCAACCCCGACGGAGAGCTTGACGAAACTCTTGACGAGATAGAACAGAAAATTTTCGCCATATCTCAACATTCTGTCCAGCAAAAGTTCACTTTGATTAAAGAAGAACTTCCCAAGGCTTACGAACGTCTGGAAAAAATGCACAGCGGCGAACGGCCGCTTGGCGGAATTGGAACCGGTTTTTCAAAACTTGATTTTTATCTTTCCGGCCTTCGGAATTCCGATATGGTGGTCGTGGGCGCCCGCCCGTCGCTGGGTAAAACTTCTTTTGTTTTGGATATAGCCCGCCACGCCGCTGTCAAAGAGCAAAAATCGGTTGGCGTCTTTTCGCTGGAAATGTCCAAGGATCAAATTATTGATCGTATTATCGCCGCTGAAGCGGAAGTGCCGCTTTCCACTTTGCGTACCGGCCGGGTCAAAAACGATACTGATTTTGAGTTGGTTCAGCGAGCTCTTGATTCTCTTTCCCGGGCGCCTCTTTTTATAGACGACACGCCATCACCGAACGTTCTTCAAATGCGCTCCATGGCCCGAAGATTACAGGCGGAGCACGGTCTTGATCTTTTGATTGTCGACTATCTCCAACTGATTCAACCGAAGACCGGTTCCGACAATATAGTTCAGCAAATTACCGAAATTTCCCGCAATATCAAAGGACTTGCCCGCGAACTTAACGTGCCGATTATAGCCGTTTCCCAGCTTTCCCGAGGCGTGGAGCAAAGAGAAATTAAAATCCCCCGCCTTTCCGATCTTCGCGAATCCGGCTCCATCGAACAAGACGCGGACGTCGTTTTGTTTTTATATAGAAAAGATCGCGATAAATTAAGTCCCAGCCCGGAAGAACAAGGGATGGCCGAAATTATCATCGCCAAGCATCGCAACGGCCCGCTTGGCAGCGTTCAGCTTAAGTTTGATGAGCAAAAAACCACTTTCCGAAACCTAGACACCACCCACACCAATGTTGCCTGATCCAATTAGAAAATTCGTCGAAATTTTCGCCAAATTGCCCGGTATTGGCCCCCGCCAAGCAACTCGTATAGCTTTTCATATGGCTAACCAAGGCAAAAATTCCGTTTCCGAAGCGGCTAAAGCGGTTGCCGGCCTCGGAAACCTCTCAGTTTGCGCTTCCTGTTTTACCGCGACTCTGGCAAACAGCGTTTGCGCTGTTTGCTCCAACCCAAAACGCAATCCTAAAATTATAGCCGTGGTTGAAAAAGAAACGGATTTGACGTCCATAGAAAAAACCGGCAAGTTCGAAGGCCGTTATTTAGTTCTGGGCGAACTTAAAAAAGACGGTATTTTAAATGAAATGCAAAAATTGCGTCTAAAAACTCTTAAAAATGCCGATGAAATAATCATTGCCATTAATCCGACAACTTATGGAGATATTAACGCTGAGATAATTTCCCAGGAATTAAAAAATTCTTCTAAAAAACTGACTCGACTGGGACGCGGTATTCCGACCGGCGGCGAAATAGAGTTTGCCGATGAAGCAACTTTGGAATCGGCGCTTGAACACCGAAAATAATCCCCCGATATCGGGGGATTATTTTATTCCGGTAATTTCTACTTCGGTAAAATACTGTCGATGTCCCTTTTTCTTTCTTTCTCTGGTTTTGGAATGATATTTAAAAACTATAATTTTTTTACTTCTTCCCTGTTTGAGAATTTTGGCGGATACTTTAGAGCCGGCAATATAAGGGGTGCCGATTTTCACATTTTCGCCGTCCGCGAGCAATAAAACTTTATCGAAATCCAAAACGTCACCGTTGTTGGTTTCCAATTTCTCTATTTTCACTTTTTGGCCGGGGGCAACCTTGTATTGTTTCCCGCCAGTTTCAATAACCGCAAACATATTTTAATTGCTACTGATGATAACACCTATGGCCATTAAAATCAATAAGGAAATAACCGCGGTAGAAAAAGAAATCAAGTTAGCTATAAATTGACTTCTTTTTTTTAAAGATAACGCCAGTACTAAATTAATGAAGAAAATAGCCCCTCCGGTAATTAGAATGGAAAGAGCGTCCCATTTGGATCCCAAGAAATTGATTCCCCGAAAAACGTCTATCCCAACAATTAAAAAATTGCCAGCATCATTGAAATTAAGGTAAAATAAGACAGCCGCTAGCGCCAACAGCGTGAAACTAAGAAAAAAAACTGGCTTTATCAACATTAAGTTTCAGTATATCTTTAAAACAATCAAAGTAAACATGCGTATTGCTTATTTTATCGGAACGCTTAAAAAAGGAGACGGGGTCGCTAGAGTAGTGACCACGCTTGCCAGAGAGGCTCAACAAAGAGGCGTCGAAAGCGTTATCGTTACTGGTTTTGTGGAGAGCCAGTCTATTTCCCCGGTGCCCACGATATTAATCCCATCCGTAAAATTTCCTCTTTACAAGGAATATAAACTTCCTCTGCCCGGAATGGGCGGTTTTGAAAAAAAATTAAAAGAATTTAATCCGGATGTAATTCATATTCACAGTCCGGATACGATAGCTTTCGCGGCTGCGAAATACGCAAAAAAATATAATGTGCCTATTTTCGCCACTCATCACACGGACTTTTCCCGCTATCTTTCTTACTATCATATCAATTTTCTCAATCCGGTTCTTTGGGCCATACTTCGCAGACTGTATTCGAAGGTAAGGATGGTAACCGTGCCATCCGATTGGACCAATCAAGATCTTAACAATCATGGCATCAGAAACGTGACTACGGTTCCATGGGGAGTGGACTTTAAAAGTTTTGCCCCGTCGTTCCGAAGCGAACAGTGGCGTAAAAGTATTCTGAAACGCGGCGAACAGAAAATACTTGTATCAGTTTCAAGATTAACCTGGGAAAAAGATTTAAAAACATTAGCCGAAGCTTATAAGCTTTTACAGTCAGCCGGCAAAAAATTTCAAATGGTAATCGCTGGCGATGGTCCGGCTCGCAAAGAGTTTGAAGAAATGATGCCGGGGGCAGTTTTTTTGGGATATATTGACAAAGAAAAACTGTCCGAAGTTTTTGCTTCTTCGGATATTCTTCTTTTTCCATCCAGCACAGAAACTTTCGGCCAAGTTACTTTGGAGGCTATGGCCTCCGGCGCGGTTCCAGTAGTAGCTGATCAGGGCGGATCAGCGACGATAGTTGAAAACGGAAAAAACGGCCTCATTGCTCAAACTAAAAACCCGCAGAGTTTTTGTGAAAAAACACTGAATTTGCTTAATGATGAAAATCTTCTCAACAAAATGAAGAAGGCGGGATTGAAGTCCGCTAAACGTTATTCTTGGCCAAAAGTTTTAGACCAAATATTTGAGATATATAGAAATTAGATATCGAACTTTTTCACAAGTTCGTAAAAAATCGCTTTATCATTAACCTTGACCGGCTCGCCCGGCGGAACTTCGATATTGAATGGGTTAACCAAAGCCCCGAATTTGTGAATTTCATAGTGCAGATGCGGCCCGGTTGATTCTCCGGTAGAACCGACGTAACCGACCACCTGCCCCTGTTTAACTTTGGCGCCGACGCGAATACCTTTAGCCAAGCTTTGAAAATGACCGTAACGGCTACTGTACATTTCATTATGACGGACTAAAACCGATATTCCGTACGGTCCGTTCCAACCAGCTTGAACCACCGTGCCATCACCAATGCTAACGGCGGGTGTGCCCGCGGGAGCGGCGTAATCAATTCCCCGATGAGGCGCCACTTTTTTTGTAACAGGATTAAAACGCGCGTAACTGAACCCGGAGCTAATATACCTATACTGAAGTGGCGCTTTCAAAAATTGTTTCTGCAATGCCTCGCCGTTTTCATCATAATGCCCTCCTTCGCTGTTTTCACTCTCAAACCAATATCCTTTGTAAACCGCTCCGTCATTAGTGAAACGAGCGGCTAAAATATAGCCGGGCATTACATACTTGCCATCGAGCCAACGCTCTTCATAAATCGCCTCAAAGCTATCGCCCACTCGGATATCAGCAACAAAATCCACTTGCCAGGCAAACATTTCCGCGAGCGCCAAAGCAAGTCGCTCGTCGTAACCTTTATCTATTAAGGTTTGGTAAAGCGATGTCTCGATAACTCCGCTGACTTTGCCTTCCTTAATTTCATAGGCGATGGTTTCCCGAACCGCTTCCCATTGGCCGTTTTTATATTCGGCGATTAATTGCTCCTCGCTGTTGATTGAATAAGTTAACTTTTTCAAATTGCCGCCACTGATTGTGTCGTAAATTAACGCCAAGTCGCGGCCGCTGATGATTTTTCTAAAATCGTATTTTTCATCGGCGGCTGAAAGAATGCCTTCAACGGTGCCGTCCTGAGCGCCAACGCGGCGAATTATCTCCCCGAAAGTAATTCCTTCGGGAACTTGCAGACGAAGAGCGCGCTCCGAGGGGATTTCCGGGGTTGGAAGATTGACGTACCAAATCAAAATGCCGCCAACCAAGAATGCTCCTAAAAACAAAACTCTGCGCAAAAACCTCATTGCTCCCTATACTAACCCAAACTTTGATTATTCTACAATAATCGTTCCTTTTGCTGATGGACCAAGGTGATTGTGGTAGTTAATAGTGCCCGATTCGGTAAAGGTAAACTTATAAGCCCCGCCTGGTTCTAAACGTCCTGATTCAAAAGCTGGGAAACTGGTGTGCACCGGGTGCGGATCGGAAGCGATCCACATTGGCCCGGGACCATTGTTTACAAAAGTAAGCTCATCCCCAATTTCCACTCTCATGGTTGTTGGAGTAAAAACACCGCTTTTAAAAGTAACTAGGTTATCCTCTACGCTCTCTTCTTTCTGACCCTCTCCGTTTAAATGCAATTCCGCTTTCACGGCAACTTCAACTTTTGCTTCTTGGGCTTCGCGGTGAGCTTCCTGAAAGATTCGAAATGCTTCGGCGTAAGCCCCGGTTTCCATTTTTAACTTTCCTTCCGCGACTAAATCCTCCGCTTTTTTCAATTTCGTTTCAGCGGCGGATTTTACCTCGGCGCTTACTTCTGATTTAGCGATAAACTCGCGAACCTCAGAAATTTTCTTCTCGGTCGCTTTCAATTTCCCCTCAGCGGCTGTTTGGGATTCTGGATTAGAAAGCTTGGATTCCACTTCCGCTCTTATACCGGCGGTTTTAACAGCGTGGGTTTTAATCTTTTCCGCAAGCAGTTCAACTTCACCATTTTCGGTTTCGGAAATCCTTGCTAAAATCTTCGCGTGAGCGTTGATCGCGGTCTCCAGGCCGGAAATTACTTCCGCGGCCGCTTGAATTTTATCATTAGCTTCAAGTTCGGCGATTCTTTCTTCAACACGCTTGGCAAACTCCTCGAACCTTTCTTCCAGACGCTCCCGTTTTTCCATATCAAGCTCGCCTTTCGCCGCTAATTTTTCGGCTTCTTCAAGGCGGCGTTCGGCTCGGCGCGCTTCCCATTGGGCTTTTGCTTCGGCGGAAACAGACAAGGCCGATCTTACTTCCTCGTTAATATTCACTTTAATGTTATAAAGAACGTCGCCGGGCAGGGCGTTTTCAGCCGCTAACGACACTCCGCCTCCGACCAGCGCGCTAATTACTAATACTGCTGCGATTATTGGCATAAATTTTAAATAATAATTATTATAATTAAACGACTTTTGTAATACCTGACGACTGGTATCTTTTAATCTTACAATGCTTTCTAAGTTTTGACGAATATGGTTTTTCTCCACAGCCTCCAAATGGATATTTTTCGCTTTATTAAAAAATTTTTCTAGATTATTCATTGAATATTTCTTTAATTTGTTTTAACCCTCGGTGCAATCTTACGGAAATGTTATTCTCGCTTTCTCCGGTTATTTCAGAAATCTCTTTCGGAGTCAGATCGTCAATATATTTCATCAAAACAACGTCTCGATATTTCGGATCCAATTTTTCGATAATTTTTAATATTCCCGCGGCTTCCGTATTCGCGATTATTCGTGAATCCGCGTTGGCGCTCATAACATCAAAACCGTTTTCTTCCCGCATTTTATCAAGCGAAACGGGTTTTTTACGGCGCGATTCATCAATGATTAAATTGTTGGCCACTTTATATAAAAAGGCTCTGGCGTTGCTGAATTTTCCTCCACGAGCGGCGTATTCCAGAGTTTTGGTAAAAGTTTCCTGAGTTAACTCTTTAGCCCGTTCCCGATCGAAAATTCTAAAATAGCAATGCCGAAAAATGGCATCCGCAAATTCATCGTAAACCTTCATAAATTGAGTGTTTGCGTCCAATGGGTCCATCCTATCTGACGTAATAATTAACCTGATCTTACGTCGTAAATCAAGGCATTAAATATAACCCATATGGGCAATAAATTATACCCCGTATTGACATAAAAATTCTGTTGTATTATAATATCTCCTATGAAAAAAGTTGTTATCTGGGGCGTGTTTTTGGGCTTTGTTGCGGGGAATTTAGTTTTTATTGGTATTTCTGAAGCTAATTTTGGCTTTGGAAATCCTCCTACCTGGGTCAGTAACCAGCCCACTTACTTTACAGTTCGCAGCGGCGACACTCTGCAATTCGAAGTTAAAGCCGTTGATTCTAATAATAAAACAATTACTTACGGAGTTGATCGGCTTCCGTTTGGAGCTACCCTTGAAAAATCCAGTGGCGCTTTTAAATGGACTCCCTCCACCGGCCAAATCGGTAACCATTATATGCAATTTAACGCCACCAATGGCGAGGGTTTCACTTACATTACCATCAGCATTTCGGTAATTAAGGCGTCTCCTGATACCAGCTCAACTCAGGTTACTATCACTCCAAGCGTTACTCCGGTCCCCAATTACAACAGCGCGCCGTTTTTCGTCGGATTTAACCCGTCAACTATCGGGCAGGTTAATCAGCTTTATACTTTTGACGTAAACGCCAGTGACGTTAACAACGATTTTCTTACTTATCTTTTGCTGACTTCTCCGAACGGAATGTTTATAAATCGAACCACTGGCTATATCGCCTGGGTTCCTGTCACGGAACAAGTCGGTTTGAACACTGTTACCGTCGGGGTTTCTGATGGGAAAACCACTACTTCCCAAAGTTATCAAGTTCAGGTTTCCGCCGCGGAAATTTTACCGCCTCCCCCGGTCGTAACTATTACACCCCCCGTTTCTTCTCCGATTAATGAACGGCCAGCTGAAACTAAATTAATAATTTCCAATTTAAAAATTGAAAGCGGTGAAAACGGCGAAGTCATTGTTTCTTGGACAACTAATATTCCGTCTCGCGAGCGAGTAATTTGGGGCAAAGAATCTCAAACGGATCGCGCCAATAATATCTATAATTACCAAAACGCCACCCAGGAATCTACTTCTCTCGCCACCGAACATCGAGTAAACATCGGCGCGATCGATCAGGAAATAATTTATTATCTTCGCGCGGTAGCTAAAACTGATCGGCAAATCGCCATCAGTCGGGAAATCGCTTTTGTTCAGTTGGATGAAGGCCGCGTCGTGGGAAATTTTGGAGTCGCCAATCTTTTCGCCTTTCTTGGAGATCTAATCGCCAGTCCGCTTTTCCTTTTCTTGCTGGTTCTGGCTTTGATAATAATGGTCTATCTCCAGAAACGGAAAATTAAACGCTTAAACTCTCCCCTCTAACGCGTTAAAACTCCCGTCTTGCTAGACGGGAGTTTTAATTTACAATTAGAAAGACCGGTGCTTAAAAAAGTTGAGATTAAAAAACAAATAAAACCAGGCGAATTTCTTAAATTCGTTCCCCCGCGACAAAAGACGGAGCTTTTGCGAGCCGTCAAAAAAATGCGCGGCAAAAGAGTGGTTCATATAAACGCCACCAGCGTTGGCGGTGGCGTGGCCGAGCTTCTCCAAAGTTTGATTCCCTATCTTCGCTCTCTGGGCATCCAAAGTGATTGGTACGTTATTGACCCAAAAGCCGGCAGCAAATTTTTTACCACCACTAATAAAATCCATAACGCGCTTCAGGGAGCGGCCATTAAATTTTCCAAAAGTGAGTGGTCAAATTACGAAAGAGTAAATCGTCTCATTGCCGAGGATTTGGAAAAAATCGACTGCGACGTAATTGTGATTAACGATCCCCAGCCACTTCTTTCCGGATTTCTTGCTCATCGCAATAAACACAAAATTTATTTTAGCCATATTGACACTTCTTCCGCCTATCCCCGCGCTTGGAAGAAAGTGGAGCCGATTATCAGCAGTTATCACCGAATTGTTTTCAGCAATCGGGATTTCGTTCACGGCAGTTTACCGAAACAACGAATTAAAGTTTTTACTCCGGCGATCGATCCGCTCGCTCCAAAACAAACTATTGTCCCGAAAAACAAAGCCCGCGCTTATCTTAAAAAACACGGCGGCATACCGATAAATTGCCCGTTGATAGTTCAAGTATCACGATTTGATATTTGGAAAAACCCCCTGGGTGTTATTCAGGCCTTCCGTTTGGTTCAGCAAACTTATCCGGAAGCTCGCTTAGCTCTCGTTGGCTTCAACGAAGCTAAGGATAATCCGGCGGCGGAAGCGGTTTATAAAGACATTGAGGCGGTGGCGAAAAAAGACCCGAAAAGTTTTTTATTTTTTAATCCTAAAGGAAAAAACGTCTCTGAATTTACAGTTATGGCGCAGAATGCCGCCGATGTTATGGTGCAAAATTCCACCAAAGAGGGTTTTGGATTAGTAGTTTCGGAAGCGATGTGGAAACGCCAGCCGGTAATCGGCGGACCGGCTTCCGGAGTGCGAGCGCAGGTTAAAAACGGAAAAAACGGATTTATTGTAAAAACTCCGGAACAGTTGGCTCAAAAAATAATTTGGATGCTTAGGAATCCGGTCGCTAAAAAGAGGATGGGTGAAACCGCTCGTAGAGTTGTGGCCGAGCAATTTCTTTTTCCAAGATTGTTACTTGACCACCTTAAGCTTTATCAATCCTGCCTGCGGTAATTTTAATTTTGCTATAATTGGCCTATGGCAGAAAATCCTCCTTCGCCGACCGAAAAAAAGACCAAAGAAGTGGTAGAAAAGGCGGCTGAGAAACTCCAAATTCCGTTGCCAACCGGCCGCGGCCCGCTGATTTTAAAATTAATAGCTCTTTTGAATTTGGCCGGCGGCCTTGGCATCACCGGCAGCGTACTTGCCGACGTGGCAACTACCGAAATGGTTAATATAGTCGTTTATCTAGTTCGCCTGCTAGTCGGTCTTTTAGCGATAGCGGTCGCTTACGGAATTATCCAGAAAAAGCTTTGGTCACCCTGGCTTTACGCGGGCGTTGTTTTGATTGGTTTATTCACCAATCCGCTTTTAGCCATCGTTCCAGCGATAGTAACAATCTATATTTTTACTCAACGAGATTACTTCGGACTCCCACCGTTTAAAGAACAGGTGGCGCGAATTCAAAGATGGATTAAAAATCTCTTTTCTAGTAAAGGGCTTTGATTCCGGCTATATCTCCGGCGTTAAGGTCCCGCTTTTTAATTTCTCCTTCGGAAGCAAAACGAAACATGGTTTCTTCGACACAAGAGTCGGAAGGATGGCCCATTCCCGCGGCGTGGCCAACTTCGTGAACGGCAATATTAAGGAAGTCCATTTTGCCAGCAACTCCGGAAGCGTCAACGCTCCAGCTAAAATCCACGTCGTCAAAAACCATATCCCATTCCACTAATTCTCTTTGAAACGGCGGGCCACTGAATATTCCCCAAACGATAGTGACCGCGATCGCGCCTGGATCAGAAACATTAGCAAAAAGAAACTCATTTTTACCGTCGGGGGCGATGAAATCGGCTCCGTCAACAACACCGATGGATTCGACTCCAAAGATATCGGCGGCAACCTCTGAATCCCATGTTTCCAAAGCGGTGGAAAGAAGACTGTGAACGCTTGAACTAGCTAGTCCTTGGGTGTTAGAAGAATCAACTAAATAATCTTCGGTGAGCTTCCAATTGGCTCCTTTGGATAAATAAGCGTAACAGGTGGAACCGGCCTCGCCTCCGGGCCCCCCGGTATGATTAGGTCGGTGATGATAACCGCGTTTATAGTGGATAATTTTAAAACCCTCGACTTTTTTACCGGTTTGGCGATCGAACGCTTCGCCCAGCGGAACTATGACCGAATGGTCCACGTCCGGCTTAGCAAACGCCGGCGCTACTGAGATCGCAACCGCGACCGTAACTATTAAAGAAATTATTTTATTCATATTAGTAAAGATTATAGCACATCAAATAGTTGTCAACCCCGCACCTATCCGAGACTCACGGCTCGTCACCTCGCCGAAGGCGGTAGTGGTCTCGGATAGGTGCGGGGTCAACCTCCGCCCATCCATTAATTTGATTTTTTAATAACGTAAATCGCTTTGCCACTGACGTAATAGCTTTCGCTGGGATCTATATAGATCGGTGGGTAGCTATCAGTTGATTCGGCAAGAAGCATAATAATTTTATTTTTAATATCCCGAAAGAATCGTTTGATATTCGCGACATTGTCGATAATGGAGAGCACGTAATCGCCGTTTTGGGGAGTTTTCTGCCTCGGATCGACAATAACAAAATCGCCCTCTTCGATACTGCGTCCGTTGATTTTAGCTCTGTTCATGGAATTACCGAATGCTCGAATCGCGAAAAAATCGCCAATGGCCTTAAGCCCTAAAACTTTCCTAGAAATTTTCAAATATCCCTCGATGTTTTCCTGGGCAAAGATTCTAGCCGGACCGCAATTAGCCGCGCCGATGATAGGAACTGACACAATGGACGATCCGTCGGATTTGCCCTGTTTGAGTACCGTTATCGCCTTAGCGTCCCAATTAATCGCGATTAGGCCTTTCTTTTCCAATTGCAAAATATGATGCTTTATTTTTTGCGGATATTTTTCACCGACCATTTTGGCAATTTTGCGAAGACTGGTTTCGGAAAAATTTATCTTGCCAAGCAATTTATAAAGTTTAAGTTGTAAATCTTTCATATTTAAATTTTAGAACAGCCGTCGAGGGTGTCAAGTTTAGTTATCCACAGATTCATTCACAATCATACGCTATTGACGGGGAAAGCGCTTTCCAGAATAGTATTTTCTCTGTACAATTTATCTATGCCTCAAATTCCGAAATTTCTTTTTAAAAACGACACCCGCGATGATTTGGTGATCGCCCCGGCTCTTTTCATAATTGATGCCCAAAATTGCTTTATTAGTCCCAAAGGATCATACGGAGAAATGGGATTTGAAACAAAAAAGTATGAAACCGCGGTGCCGACAATGGCTAACGCCGTCAAAAAGGCCCGCCGACTGGGAATGCCGATTTTCTTTTCAAAGGCGGTGCGGGAGGCCTCTGGCCTTGATAATTTGGACCGAGTCCATAAAATCCTCCCCAAAGCAAGAAGAGAACGTATTCGCCGCACCCCGCTTTGTGTAAGGGGGACGTGGGACAGCGAGATAATCAAGGAAATCACCGCCGACCCCCAAAAAGATTACATAGTGGAAAAACGACGGGATTCCGCTTTTTATGGAACGGAGTTAGAGGTCTGGTTGAAAGCTCTGGGTATTGATACTTTGGTTTTTGCCGGAATAGACACCGCCATTTGCGTGGAGTCAACCCTTCGGGACGCTTTTAATGTAGGATATGACGTTATTCTTCTATCCGACGCTACCGCTTCTCTCAATACCAGCCATTACAGCGGCACTCTGGAAAAAGTCGGCGCAAATTTCGGATTGGTTATGACGACGGATGCATTTTTCGCCAAATTGAAAAAAAATGAAGATAAGAAAGGCAACGGCTAGAGATACGTTGGCGATTATCGCTTTAATGAAACAATTAATCGACGAACATCGCCGATCGGATAAATACTATAAGCCGTTTTCTTTATATCGGGGATTGCCGGAATATGTCCAAAAAGCAATCCGCGACTCAAAAAAACTTTTACTCACGGCGGAAATGGATAAGAAAATTGTCGGTTACCTGCTAGTCGCCATAGAGCCGGCCCCGTTTTATTCGTCAGAGAAAAAAATCGGCGTCATCGCGGACACCGTTGTTTCTAAAAAATATCGCCGTCAAGGTATCTTGAAAAAAATGTTTCTTCAAGCTCAAAAATGGCTTCGCGGCAAAAAAATCCGCTATTTTGAGTTATCAGTCGACGCCCGCAATAAAAGCGCCGTAAGGTCCTGGAAAAAACTAGGGTTTTCGAACTACAAACTGCGTCTTCGCAAGGCGTAGCCACGCAAATGCCTGAAGGCCTTGGCTTGTCTTATAATCACTTCTTCGATCCTCGCTTGGGATAACTTGGCAACGTGGTGATAAAAAGTCATAAAACGAACAAGTAGCAAGGCTCTCAAAACCGCCAACTCTCTTGCCTTAAGCGGTTGGTTTTTATTTAAAAATTCATAGATAATTTGGGCCCAAAGCTCCGAAGAAAGATGGAAATTCTTTCCAGAAACAATTTTTGCTCCATCAAACATTGTTTCTATTTCTTTTTTATTCGCCTTGTATTCTTTTAACGCTTCTTTTTTCATTTTTTTGTAATTAAAATAAAGTTCCGGGGGCGGCGGCAAAAGATCCGGCATATGAAAAATTTTGGTAGCTCCGGTTTTTAAGTTTCTTTTTTGCCAATAACGCCGGTTTTTCGCCAATTGGCGAAAAAGAGAATCCGCCACTTCAATTATCATATTGTGAAGTTTCGGCGCCGACGGCTTATGGGATTTTATTCCAAGAAAAGTTTCCGCGAAACGGCAATTGCTAAAAATGCTCTGGGTAACCATATAAATATCCACGCCGTATTTATAAGCGCTCGGATACCATTTGTTTTTCAAGAAAGCTTTATAAGCTTTTGGCGAAACCGCTATTTCACCGGCCAACGGCTGTCGAAGATTTCGCAAAAGAAGACCATAAAGAACCGGGAAAATAAAATGATTGGTAATAGCGCCGTCGAATTTATTACGAAGGTAAACAGGTAAAACGTGATCATATCCTTTTAAAACGGGATCGATCAGCCGCTTGACCCATTCCGGCGAAGCGCTTTTAACATCCCCGTCAATAAAAGCGACCGCGCGGGCTTTATTTCTTTTAGCGTAACGAAAAACCTCCAAAAGATTAGCGCCCTTTCCTTGATGATCGTCGGATTGTTTAGCCGTGGATATATACACTTTTTTGGACTCTGTTGAGGTTTGTAAAAAAGCGCCCTTGGTATCGTCTTTTGAGCGACTGTCGGCGTTAATAATAATAGTTTCGTAATTTTTAAAATATCGGCGCAACCCTTTATCAATGATTACCGTGAGTGATTTGATATTGTCGGCCTCGTTTAAAGTAGGTATGCCAAAAACGATTTTTTGCATATTACTTTATATTATCAAAAACCCCCGGACAAAAGACCAGGGGGGTTTTTGATAAAAGGTGAACGCCTAGGCAGATTGCCCGCCTTTTACGCATTCCTTGCAGCGCTTTTTGTGCGAAGCAAGCTCGTAAAGAGCCGAAACGCCAACTAAAATATAGATGATTTTAGAAACGGTCGCTTCCATTCCGCCAAAAAGTTGGCCGATTTCCCAATTGAAAAGGGCTAAAACCAGCCAATTCAATCCACCGACGACTAGAAGTAAAAATGCAATTTTGTGCATAGAATTTTTATATGATGTTTGGTTTTTCGACCTTTTTATCGGTTTTATATAATTATACATTGAGTTATAATTTGAACATAATGACTATCCACAGGGAGAAACACATTTTGCTGGGTAGATACCTTAAAGATATCGTTTTTGCCGCCAATGACGGCATTGTGACCACTTTCGCGGTCGTCGCGGGAGTAGTTGGAGCGGCTCTTTCGCCGGTTGTTATCCTAATTATTGGTTTCGCGAGCTTAATCGCCGATGGCTTTTCAATGGCTACCGGAAATTACCTCGGCAGTAAATCGGAAAAGGAGTTTTATCTTAAAGAAGAAGCCGTAGAAAAACGGGAAATTAAGGAAATTCCGGAAAAAGAATTGGAGGAAATCAGACGCATTCTTAAGCGTAAAGGATATGATGGAAAAAATTTGGAAGAAATGGTCCGGTTGATTTCTTCAAACGAAAAATACTGGCTGGATTTTATGATGCATGAAGAAATCGGCCTGCTTACCCCGGAAGCTTACTCGCCTTTTGTAAGCGCAACCGCGACCTTTGTCTCATTTATAGCCGCCGGCAGTCTGCCTTTATGGCCGTATGTGATATTCGGAGGCGATTCGGTTTTTACAATATCAGCGGTGGCCACCGGAGTAACGCTTTTTATCGTTGGCGCCTTGAGGAAATTTTTTTCCAATCGCTCCTGGTTCGCTTCGGGAGTGGAAATGCTTTTAGTCGGCGGATCCGCGGCAACGCTTGCTTATTTTGCCGGTTTTTTCTTGCAATCTCTATTAAGTTAAACCGCGTTGGCAATTTTTTTCCAAGTAAAGTGTTCGTAAACCCCAGACCATAAAAATCCAAACGTAACGGCAAAAACCAGCTCTTCCAACGGAATTCCCAAAACAAGAATTCCTGAAAGCGCGCTTAGATTCCAAGTTGCTTCGACGTAATTTGGATACGCTAAAATCAAAAAAAAGGAAGTAAATGAAATAAATCGCCAGAAAAATAAACGCGCTTGCGGACATTTTTTTAAAAAGATCCGGTCGGCATAAACCTATAAAAATGCCTCCGGCGGCAAGACTGATGATTGCGGAATAAATCGGGTTGAAATCCGACAAAATAATAAACAAAAGGAAGATAATCGGGGTGGAAGTCATCGCGAGAAAATGTAACTTATGCCTGGGGTCGGAACGCTCTCCGGCAGTCATCGCGACATGACGGGTCTGAAAAATTCGCTCATAAGCCACGAAGGCGATTCCTCCGACGGCGAAAGCGAATATAATACTCTCAATATCAAAACCGGTTCTCTGCGCAAGGTCAAAAAGTGAAGCCGGATTCCAGTATTCGGGGACGAAAAAAGGCTCGGTTAAGCCCAAAAACGACGTCCAAAAACTAACCTTGAGCATTTCGCGTCTCGTTTCACGCCGCTTTGAAGAAAAATAAAAAACCAGCCAAATAAAAAGAATTGCTAAACTCCAAGCAAACCACGCGTATTTCATAAATTATTTTTTATTAATCCAGCGGATCAGGGCTATTATGGCCACTACCATCAGCGTCCAGGCAAGCACCGTGGTTATCCAGAAAATAAATCCCATTGATCCCATGCCGTATCCAAGCCCGTTCATCATTTGATACATTGTTATTTAAATTATTGCTTAATTTTTTAGACCTTTAACTGTTCCCAGTATATACTTATACTAACATGCCTGCTTTAATAAATTTTCTGGAAACATCGCACTCGATAATTTTAATAATTCATACCGTCGGATTTATCCTGGGGGTTGGCGGAGCGACGGTCAATGATTTTTTATTCTTTAAATTTTTAAAAGACCTTAAAATTTCCCATTTAGAATCATCGATTTTGGCATCCCTGTCAAAAATAATCTGGGCAGGCCTTATTGTTTTAATAATAAGCGGTGTCGGCCTCTTTCTGCCGGATTCGGAAAGATTGTTAGGATCTCCAAAGTTTCTGGCAAAAATGGTGGTGGTTTTAATAATTTTGATAAACGGTATCGCGCTTAATCTCTGGATTTCTCCAAAATTAAAAAGGATTTCTTTTGAAAAAAAACACGAACATGTTCCCGGTGAATTGAGGAATCTACGACGCTTCGCTTTCGCCCTCGGCGCCATTTCCATAATTTCCTGGTATTCAGCTTTAATTTTAGGATCATTGCGCAGACTACCGTATTCTTTTATGACGTTTATCTCGGTTTATTTACTTCTGATTTTGATTGGTGTCGTCGGCAGTTTGGCCTTTGAATACTTAATTTCAAAAAGAAAAATCAAGCCATGATTTTTTGGAAAAGAAAAAAGAATATTCTGATTCTGGGCGCCGCCGGCGGGGTTGCCAACGCTTTTTTGCGATTACTGTTAAAAAGACGGGGGCTGATTGGCAAACTTGTTCTTCTTGATCGAAGCGCCCGGCTTCCCGAAAATCCGGCATATACCCTAATCCATCAGGAAATTAAGTTGCCCGGGCAGGAAAAGAGATATTGCGATATTTTAAAGCGCTATAAAATTGATTTGGCGATAGACCTAACCGATCTTGATTCTTTGCCTCTTTTAAAACTGACGGATCAATGCGGTGTTTCTTATTTTAATACCGCGATGAACGGCATCGGCATTACCACAGACGAACTTCTTGATTATGTTTTCAAAAATCGGGAAAAAATAAATCGCGGTTCCCATATTCTTTGCGCCGGAATGAACCCCGGCAATGTGAATCTCTGGGTGGAACACGGCGTAGCGCAATTTGGGATACCCGAGCGAATTATTCATTTTGAATTTGACGATTCCATGACTCCAAATGCCTGGCGGCCGTTGGTTACCTGGTCTCGGGCCAAATTCCTCGATGAAGCCGTCTATGAACCGGGTGGCAAAGTTCTTGGTCGAGACAAGGTTGAATTTATCAAACCCAACGCTCTTAAAAATATGGTTGATATGCGATCGCTTCTTTCCCCAGTAATAAATCTGGAAAAATATCCATCCGGATTTCCCATTCTTCACGAGGAAAATATTACTGTCGGCCATCGCCTCGATATTCCGTCAGAATTTATTTACGCCATTCATCCGCAAACCATAGCTTTTATGAAAGAGAAATACGACGAACAAGGCACTATAAAAGTTGAGGATCTTATTGCTGGCGACAATGTAAAGGTGCCTCTTGAAGGCAAGGATTTTATTGGGGTGCTTTTACGATATCCGGATAAAAACGTTTACTACCACAACGCCATCGCCAATAGGGATATTTCCGGGACCAATGCTACCTACCAGCAGGTTGCCATCGGTGTTCTGGTTGGCTTGCTTGCCTGGCTTGATGGCCTGAAACGGGGCGTTTATTTCACCGGAGATCTCTATAAATCTTCGGCTCCGAAGTATCTTTTCGATAATATGGTTGTTGAAGAAAAAGTTTTCGCGAAAAATAGCGGTGTTTTAAAGTTGCTAAGCCATAATCCACGAATTAAACTTAACTAATGCGTATTTTTCTTTTATTTTTAGTATTGCTGGCAGTTAGCGCGGTTGCCATCGCGGACGTATTTTTAAAACGCGCCGGTATGGGTAGCGGCTTTGGCCAGGCGATGAAGTCGCTTTGGTTTTGGGGCGCGGTAGCCCTTTACCTCTTTCAAATAGGAGTGTTTCTTTACCTGTTCATTTCCGGGACGAAATTAATCAGCGTCGGCGTAATGCAAACCATTCTCTACGCCGTCATTATTCTCGGCTCTGGAATTTTGTTTTTTGGAGAAACTTTAACCGCTCTTCAGGCCACCGGAGTCATTCTGGGAATTTTAGGGGTAATTCTGATAAATATATAGGGTGATGATTAAAAAATTATCTGTCATAATTCCACTTTACAATGAGCGAGAAAATATAAAAAAAATCTTAGAGGCGGTTGAAAAAGCGGAACTGGGGGAGATAAAAAAAGACATCGTGGTAGTCGATGATGGTTCGACAGATGGCTCTTATGGAATCGCGAAGGAATTCAGCCAAAAATACAAAATTCTGCGGCACGAACAAAACAGGGGCAAGGGCGCGGCCATCAAAACCGCTCTTCCCTACCTTTCCGGCGAATATACCATTATCCAAGATTCCGATTTGGAATATTCCCCATCCGATTGGCCCAAACTTCTTGCCGCGATAAACAACGGCAACGTCGTCTACGGATCAAGAAATTTGAAGAGTACCGGTCGCGGCTATTTTTTCTACTTCTGGGGCGGCAGATCCCTTTCCTGGTTGGTTAATATCCTCTACGGAGCGAGGTTGACCGATGTTAATACCGGTTACAAACTTTTCCCGACCGATTTATTAAAATCCCTCAATCTTAAAAGTGACGGTTTTGAATTTTGCGAAGAAGCAACCGCCAAAGTCCTAAAAAGAAACGTTCCTATTAAAGAGATACCAATTAGCTACCGTCCTAGAACCTTCGAAGAAGGCAAAAAAATCCGCTTTTACGACGGTCTAATCGCCGTTTACGCGATTTTCAAATATTATTTTACTCGGTAAATTACTTCATTCGCGGTAGTGAAAATTTTCTCAAAACCTGGATCAGTTTGGAGATTGCGATTAAGACCGGCGTTTCTGTCTAATTCGACTATGGCATAGGAGGCGTTAAAATCTTGGCTAATGACCTCGCGCAAACTCTCGCTGTTTTTTTCTTCGCATGGCAATGAAGCACAAGTATACGGCTTGCCGCCAATAGCAATGAAATGATTTTTCCAATAAAGCTCTCGACTGAAAGCGTATTCAAAGATTGGGTCCATACCGTTAATGTAATAATTTTGTTGATTCCAAAAAAATAGCATTGGAAACATATCCCAAGAGGTATGAAAAATAATTTCACCGGGTTTGGTGTTTTCCTTAAGCCAAAGAGAAACCTCCTTTAGATCATTTGGTCCGACAACATTCGAGGCCTTCGTATAAAGATCGAAAGTGTAGGAGTGTCGAAACACGGCGAAAATAAAAATTATCACGATCCCGGCGCCGATAATTCGGTTAAACGAAATTTGCCTCGTCATTAATTGCGCCAAAAATAAAATTAAATAAACAACCGCGAAGTCCGACGCCCGCCGCCCAATTTGAAAGGCGAGAACAGCGAAAATAGACATTAAAGCCAACAAACTCCAAAGAAAAACTTGCGTCGATTTAACTTCGGTTTTTAGCCTCCCGCTTTTCCAAACCCAAAGGAAAATTCCCAACGATAAGGCCAATAAAAGAATCGCTGGAATCAATTGAAATTTAATAGCCGCCCAGTCTAGCGGTAAAATATCTTCTCCGAAAAGAAGAGGGACGCTTTTTTGTTTTTCCAATAAAAGTTCAAAAAGCTGGACTTTTAAAATTTTGAGGGCGCCGAACGGATTCGGTCTTAGCAGCCACCCCAAAATCAGGCCGCCGAACAAAGGCAGAAACTTGTCCCGCTCCAAAGTTTTTTCCAAGGCAAGCTTGATCCCGACTACGATAAACCCGATTAAAAGGGCGGCCCAGAAAAAAGCAAGGTGCAGAAAGGATATTAAAAAACTGACTAAAAATATCGGCCAAACTTTCCGTGATTTTATAAAAAGAGATAGAAGAAGAGCCAGCAAGCCAAGAGAAATAGTTTGCGGTCTGGCCATATTTATCCGAAACAAAAAATCGGCCGCCGAAAAATAAAGAAAAATAACCCAGAACAGGGTGTAGGAAATATTATGCCGTTTCAAAACGCTGTAGATTAGAAATAACGTAACGGCTGTCAAAATCGCCGCGGATAATTTTATTCCAACAAAAAGATTGGTAAATAACGTGAACGGTATCAATAGTAAATGAAAGCCGTACCAAATATCGGACGTGTGGGTTTTGATTACGGAGAATTGCGTCCATGGGAAATCCGTTTGGAATAAACCGCCGGTTTTATAGATATCGGCGTGGCGAATGTGGTATAAACTGTCCGGATCCAGAATTTTGTCAGTCGAAAACGAAAAAACTAGCGCAATAGAAAATAAAATTGCGAAAGCCAATACCGTCGAATTAAGTTTCATTTAAACCATTCTTTCAGGTTTTTTGGCCAGCCAACTAACAGCAATAAAGCCAAAGGCGCTCCCCAATTAGCCGATCGCTCGACTAAATCCCAGATGGGATCGCCGACTATCGGACGCAACAATGCCGTCCAAAATCCCCAAAACGCCATCCAAAGCAAAGCAAGACGAACGGGTTTCAAAAGAATTAAAAGAGCGAGAGCGACGTCCAATAAACCCACCAGAAACAATAACTTGGCCGCCAAACCGGCATCTGAAACTCCGAATATGGAAAACCACTCAATCCATTGCGGTTTCCCCTGAAGAGCAAATACTCCGTGGCCGATAAATTCACCGGCGACCGCTATTCTTAAAATCCATTTAGCTGTATTCATTGTTTTAATTTATTAATTTTATCTTTTAGCAAACAAATTCCAAAGGCAGGCGAAAACCCATCCGGTTATGTATCCCAGCGCAAGAGCTAAAACTACGCCCAAAATCGCCGTACCCAGCGTCACTTCGTGGACTACATGCCTGTCTGTCAAAAAATGAATACTGTGGGCAAGGTCGGCAAGCTTTTGACCGCTGCCAATCGCCACAATAATCACCCATAAAAAATGGCCTAAGGCCGAGATTGAACCGAGCGCGAGACCAGCTTGATTTTTATTTAATTTCATAAAATTTTTATATTATAGCGACCTTTTTCGTTATTGTAACACATTAATATATCTCGAAAATTTTTGTTTTTGAAGAAAACCCCGAAACCAGACGAACTCTGGGCAACGCGATATTAAAATATTGCGCCAAAGCTTTCGCGATCGCGGCGTTGGCCAGCCCTTTAACGGGCGGTTCTTTTACGCTCACTTTGTATTCTTTTTGATCAGAGCCGGAATCCGGAACGGAAATTTTTTCAACTTTTTCTTCTTTGGCTCTCGGATGAGCATGAACGATTATTCTCATGTATTTTACAACTTGCGTCCGCGCAGAAGCATGGCGTTGGCCGCGACAATAACTGTGCTTAACGACATTAAAATCGCGGCAAGCGCCGGCTGGAGCAATATACCCTTAAACGCCAAAACTCCCGCCGCCAAAGGAATAGCGACGATGTTATATCCCGTCGCCCAAAACAGATTTTGGACCATTTTTGAATACGTTAAACGCGAGAGTTTGATAATTTTGGCAATGTCGCGCGGATCGTTTTTCACGAGAATTATACCTGCGGATTCGAGAGCAACGTTCGTTCCGGCTCCGATAGCGATACCGAGATCGGCCTGCGTCAAAGCCGGAGCGTCATTGACTCCGTCTCCAACCATGGCAATTTTTCGCCCTGTGGACTGTAAAACTTTTACCTTATCCGATTTTTGATCGGGCATTACCCGCGCAAAATATTCGTCGATTTGCAATTCGCCGGCCACCCATTTGGCAACATCTTCCGCGTCGCCGGTAAGCATAGCTGTTTTAATTTTCATTTCCCGCAAGGCGCTGATAGCTTCTCGCGATTCTTGACGAATTAAATCGGCCAGCGCGATAGCGCCGATAATTTTTCCGTCAACAGCGACGAAATTTATCGTTTTCCCCTGTTTTGATAATTTCTCCGTTTCTGATTTCAATGCCTCGGGAAAGGAAAAGCCCTTAACAATCTCCGCGCTGCCTACCAACACTTCCTTGTCTTTAATTTTTGCCCGCACTCCTTTTCCCGGTATTCTCTGAAAATCTTTTATATCCAAAAAGGCAATATTTCGTTTTTTTGCTTCGGCTACGGTAGCTTTTCCGGCCGGATGCTCCGAATGGCTGTTTACCGAAGCGGAATATTGAAGCACAAGATTTCCGATATCTGACTCCGTGGAAATTATTTTATCAACGCCGAACTCGCCCTTGGTCAACGTACCCGTCTTATCAAACAAAACGACATCTATGTTACGCGCCGCTTCAAGGGCAAGCCGCTGTTTAACCAGAAAACCATTGCGCGCGGCTTTAGTCGTAGAAATTGAAGCGACCAGCGGGATCGCCAACCCCAAGGCGTGAGGACAAGTAATTACCAGGACGGCGACCATTCTCTCGATCGCGAATGCCGTTTCAGAAACGAAAAGCCAGGTCGTCAAGGTAATTCCTCCGACAACCACGGCGATAATCGTAAGATAAAAAGCCGCCCTGTCTGAAAGCATCTGCAACCGCGATTTGGATGCCTGCGCTTCCATTACCAGGCGCATTACTCCGGCTAAAAACGTTTTTTCGCCGATTTTTGTGACGGTAATTTTAAGCGATCCGTCACCGTTGATAGTTCCGGCGATAACCTCATCGCCGCGTTTCTTGGCGACCGGCTTAGACTCGCCGGTGGCAACCGCTTCATTGATTTCAGACATGCCCTCTGAAATTGCGCCGTCAGCGGGAATTTTTCCGCCGGGCTTCACCAAAACCAGATCCCCCACGACTAATTCTCCCAACGGAACGATTTGCGCGATTCCGTGACGCAGCACTTCCGCCGTATCCGGCAGAAGTTTTGAAAGCTCTTTCAGGGCGCTTTGCGCTCCGGAAACCGCCCGCATTTCCATCCAGTGCCCAAGCAACATTACCGTAATCAAGGTCGCCAATTCCCAAAAAAGCGTCTTGTCTTCCCCAATTACCGTCACGTAAACGCTATAAATGTAAGCGGTGGAAATGGCCAATGCTATTAACGTCATCATTCCCGGAAGCTTTGCTATAAGTTCGCGGTAAGCGGAGGTTATAAACACCCAACCGCCGTAAAAGAAAATTACCGATGCTAGCACGAACGGAAGATATTCCGATCCCGGAAACACCGGCGCCCTGTAATTAAATAATTCCTGCGTCACTTCGGCGTAAAGCACGATTGGAATAGAAAGGACGAAGCTGACCCAAAACTTCATTTTAAAGACATTGGTTGAATGCCCGTGATGTTTGTCGAATTCCTTATCTTTTTTGGGTTTGGCGCGCGTGGGCACCAGATTCATTCCACATTCAGGGCAAAGACCGGCGCTTTCCTGCCGGATCTTCGGGTGCATCGGACAAGTGTAAATTTGTTGGTCCATGTTTTTCATTATACTACAATCTTATTCGCGGGATTTTCTTTCTATTTTATAAAGAAAAAATAGGAAGATCCCGATAACAATGACACCCCAGATAATTTCCGGAATCTTAGTAAGAACATCTAGAGTGATTTGCGACCATTTATTGAGCGTGTCTCCGACGCCAACTTGAAATGACGGCGCCCAAAAAGCGTTTCCGGAAAACGCCAACGCAAGAAGGGTTATGCCCATCGCGAAAAAAATTACGCCAGCAAGAAGGTTGGTTGAGTGAACAAAGAAAACTTTTGATCCCAGGCGGATTTCCAGAAGTTTGCCTTTGATAAATTTGGAATTCTCAATCTTGAATCGGTCATAAAGATAAGCGGCGATAAAAAGCGGAAAGGTCATTCCGAATACGTAAGCGAACGTTACGATCAGGCCCTTCCAAAATGCTCCGGAAATAACCGCGAGTGTTACCGCTCCGGCAAGCACCGGCGCGCAACAGGAGGTAGCCGCTCCGGAAAAAATTCCAAGCAGAAAAACTGATTTAGCTTGCCCTGAACCCGCGGTTTTTAACGCCATTTTTTTGGGCATGGGAATAATGGAAATTCCTTTCCCAAGCACCGCCAGCGCGGCAAGGACAATCATCAAAACTCCGCCGAAAATATACATTTCTTTGTGGAAGTCGCTGAAAATGCGCGCGAGCCACGCGGCGCCCAATCCAATCGGGATAAGGACTACCGCGATGCCGGCAAAAAAGATCAGGGTCATTTTCAAGATATTTCTTTTCTCTCTGAACGCGGAGGCCAGATAGGCGGGAAGAAGCACGGTGATGCAACAGGGCGCGAAAAGCGCGACCATGCCAGCCAAAAACGCCGCTATAATTGAAGCTGAAAAAATTATATCCATGTTTTATCTGGTAACCATCGCTTGGAAGAAAAATTCCAACGTTGGCGATACGGACGAATTGGTTTCGAGATAAACCGATCTTTGCGCGAGTCCGACTCCTGAAGGTCCGTGAGCTGCCGGATCAAAAATAATCTCAACTGTCGCCGTTTCCCCATTCGCGACTTCTATCTGGGTCGCGGCGGAAGTATGACCAGGCATTCCAAACGGGCCATATTTTTTGTCCGATCCGTTTATAACGTACGCGACGGTACACATGCAAGAAGTGTAGACCTTGTTAATTACAACGGGTTCCGTCCCGTCATTTTTGATTTCAAATTTGTGTGATACGTTTCCATCCCGCATTGAGATGGTGTTGAAATCGAATGTTTCTTCAATCGCGCTAAGCGCGCTCGCCGAATACCGATCCGGATTTTTCTGATCGCTGTTGTTGCCGCCACTAAGCGAGGCAACTATTAAGACAACGCCACTCAATAGGATAACGCCTATAATTATTGATTTTAAGTTTTTCATTTTTTTATCGAATTAATTTTTATTAAACTAAAACGCCCGTTCAAATTGTCGAACGGGCGCGGATAAGGCCTGAATTAATCAGACTAAACTACGCGCCCATCAAGAGCGCTCGGGTACGCTTTGTAAGAAAAAGAAAGCCAGCGAAGCAATTTCGCTCGAGAAACGAATCGCGAATTTTCTACTTCGTTATTTTTCCGATAAAAAACTAATCGCGGCAAAAGCGAATTTTGCGAAATTTTTAAAAAAAGCAAAAGCGCGAAGGCAAGCAGAGTCAATACCACCAAAGATTGCGTCAGTTGGCGCAATCCTGAAACATGATGAGTAATAAGAGCCAAGGTGTCTTCTATAAACAAACATCCGCCTCCGGCTATCATGGAAATCGGACAGGCGTGGCGGCCAAAATGGTCGAGTCCTAAAAACCCAAAAATTCCTACGGCGAGAATTATCGAAATCAATAAAACTGACAGGAGTTTCGAACGCATAGCGCCATTATAACTAATTAACGCGCGCGAATCAATTCTTAAGAAACAGCCGTTGCGCGATTGCCGCGAAAAATATTCCCAGAAAAGTCAGTCCAAATAAAACGCCGAAGCGATTAAACAACCCGGAATACGCGGCGGCATAGGCCAGGCGTTGTTCCATTCCAACCAAAATATATAAATCCAAATCGCTAACCGCGTTTTTGGGAGAGATTTTCGTGAATCCGAAAACGCGCTGGATGCCGTCAAAATCCATTCCTTTAAAAACTCCGTCGCTCAATCCGAAAGCTTCCTGTTCCCGCAAGGTTTTTAAAAATTCATGCTGATCGCTCAGTTGTTTTCCTATAAATTCTTTGTTGGTCGGCAATCGGGCCAGCAATGCTCCGTTGCGATCAAGCAGTAAGAAAACAAATCCGTCTTTTAACTTATCAGCGCTGAAATAATTCACCAGTTCATGAGCGTTGATCTGGGCCGCCACCATTCCCGTCACTTCTCCATTTCTGTCCAGCATGGGATAAACTAGCGGTATTCCGGGTATGCCGGACAAACGGCCGATCTGATATTCCCCGATGGTAAAGGTTTTTGTTTCCATCACTTTTTTAAAATAAGCCCTGTCGGAAACATTCACCTGCGTTTCGGGAAGAGGAAGGGTGCTACACCAAATATCGCCTTTAGCGTTTATTACCGCCGTGCCGGTATAAATGCGATTTTCCGTAATCTGAGCGAATAATTTTAGATATTCTTCACAGCTGGCTTTATCGCGGCTTTGAATTATCGGCGAAGTCACCGTGCTCTCCAGCAATTGACGAGTTCTGTTTATATAGGATTCGTGAGCGCCCGCGGCGATTATCGCTTCTCTCACCAAATTGAAATCCGATTTTTCTCTGTCCCCATTAAAGTCATTTACTATACTAAAGCTCTGCCACACTAAAAATGGGGAAATAACGGCTATAAAAAACACCGCTATTTTTCGCTTAAATACTGTCACTTAACAAGTATAACCCCCACCCCCAACGAATAACTCCTTTTTAGGGCAGTTTTATGGACTTGACAGATTGTTTGATTATAGCAACTTTATCTGATTTCCGGATTTGGACACGCGGCAAATTCACAGCTCGGTCCAACTCTGCCGACATAAGATCCGTCCGGGCAAAGCTTCGCGTCCTGCGTGCAGGCCACCCATTCCCTCGGAGAGTTCAGCTGCCAAATCGAATAATTAAGATAGGAAGCGAAGCTAACCCAAAGAAAATATGGCAGAAGCAGGTAGGCCGCCGGTTTGGATATTTTATAGAAGACGGCTATCGTCCACACGATCGCCAGCCAAAGCAAAGCGATATCAACCAGCGCCCAGCCGGGGCTTTGCAGGCCAAAAAATATAATTGACCAAACAACATTTAAAACAAGCTGGGCGTCAAAAATAATGAGCGCCGTCTTTATTTCTTTTCGCCGCAATCCCCGCTTCCAGATTAAAAACGCCGCGACGCCCATCAGCGCGTAAAGCGCCGTCCAAACCGGGCCGAAAATCCATCCTGGCGGCGTCAGCTCCGACTTCGCTAGACCGGCGTACCAGCCAGGAATCGCGGGCGCGGTAAATAAAGACCCGATCACTCCGGCTAGCTCGCAAATTCCAATCGCGATGACTAATTTAAAGAAGTTGTTTATTTTCACAAGAATATGGGCAGTAATTACTTTATAACAGAAATATTTAAATTTCAGCTGTGGATAAGCCAAAGCGGTTATTTGACTAAGTAAAGTTCTTGCCGTAAAATTCGGGCAGTTATTTAAAAGGAGGAAAAATGAAAAAGGTGGCCGGGAATCATGCTTTTGAACCTCTGTTGCGAGCGTGCGATCTATGGGAACCGCGAAACAGATGGTTTTTCAACGAAGATGTTGTTCAATTATCCGAACGAGATTGCCACCACGACACTATGAGCGAATTTGAAATTCTTTTTCAGAAAGTCGCGGAAGATATCCTAAAAGAACCGTTTGCGAGTTTTAAATCGCCCGAATATCTCGAAAAATTATGGCAGCTGGCTCTGACGCCTCAACCTCTTAGGGATTGGGATTATATGGCTTTCACGGATCCGGAGAAGTCCGGCATCTTGTGTCGCATTTCCGGACATGGGAATCTCTTGATCACTCCGGAGATACTTCCTGGACACATTTGGAAAGAAGACGAGAATAGAATCGGCAAGAACGTCGAAAGAGTTTTTGCGTTGGAGTGCGCTTTGAGAAACTGGCGAATCCTTGTGAAAACTTTTTGGGCATCTCGGATCATTGAGAAGCTGATGCGTCTTATGAATAAAAACTTAACCCTCTCTTGGTCTAATATCAACGACGAGGAGATTGCCGGAGAGCAATTCGCTTGTTTGAGTTATTCAAACGAACAAGCGGATGAGTTTTGCGAAATGGTCAATAAATCCGCCCGTGCCTCGGGGGAGTGCGAAGAGAGAACGGCCGACGCTTTTAAAAAATATCTGGCTTTGGTGAACGTAGGGACATTGCGGGGTTTCGGCTTGAGCTCGAACGAAGCGGGTCGTATTTTATTGGCCAGCAACCAGAACAGACCCAGAATGAAGCTAAGTCCGAAGTGGAATCAAGAAACACGAAATTATCAGTTTTTTTGTTATCTGGGGAACGGCTTTTCTTCAGCCAAATATATCAACGATGATGAAACCGCGATAATTCCGGGAAATATTTTTTTCAATTTTTGCGATTCCGCCTCTATAGAGATAAAAACGAATCTCACTCGCCTTCTCCTTCGCGATGGCTTGTATAAAGCTAGGGACCTGATTTGTGATGGGCTGATACATTCCGAATAAAATATCCTAACCGCTCTGAAGAATGAAAAATTCAGAGCGGCTTTTTTTATTTCACCTATAAGTTTGGTTTATTCGTGAGCTCGGTTGAAAAATTAATAATTATGAATATAATAGTATGTAGTACAAAATATTCCCCGGTACCCGCCACAGGCGGGTAAAGCTCAGCCGGTAGATAAATGAGAATAATATTCCCCGGTAGCTCAGCGGTAGAGCGGCGCCCTGTGAACAATGGCCGAAAAACGACAATACGCAGACCGACGCGAAGAATTGATTCGCGCAGTCGCAAAACGCAGGCGCAAAGTAAAGACGATGGCTATCGAATATAAGGGTGGCAAATGTCAAGTTTGTGGTTATAGAAAGTACCAAGGCGCGTTAGATCTTCATCATTTGAATCCGAAAGAAAAAGATTTCGGGATTGGTGATAAAGGCTATACTCGCTCTTGGGAAAAAGTTAAAATCGAACTTGATAAATGCATCCTTGTTTGCGCAAATTGTCATCGTGAAGTTGAGGCTGGAATAACGCAGCTTCCTAGAGTAATCTAGGTTGAAAAATCTTGGGATATCGGTGAACCCTTCGACTGGCTTAGGGCAAGCGCCCGGCAAGTAAAGGCAACACCGAGGGAACCCCGATAATATCGGGGGCACCGTAGAGACTAGATACCGAGAGACCCTTCATGGGTCATGATATAGTCCACCCCTAGTAGAAATATTGGGACAGGTGTAAGGCGACGGTCGTAGGTTCGATCCCTACCCGGGGAGCCATCCTTCGCCAAGGCTTCGGAATGGCAAGCCGATCTGAAGCTTTAGCGAAAGACGAGCGAGTAAATACAATGAATTATTGTTATATTTTACTAAGTTCAAAATCTCATACGTTTTATTTTGGATCAGCCAACGATTTACAATTAAGATTCAAGCAACACAACGCGGGACAAGTAAAATCAACCAAGCCATACCTGCCATGGGAATTAGTTTGGTATGGAGCTTTTAAAACAGAGCGAGAGGCAAGAGATTTTGAGCAATATCTGAAATCGGGTTCTGGTAAGGCATTTGCATACAAACGTCTAGTTTCTGAAGCCTTGGCGAAAGACTTTCTCGCTGGTCGAAATGGTAGTCCGAAGCTGTTCATCGCCGAAGGCTAAGGAACAGCGAAGGATACCCTACCCGGGGAGCAGATGAATTTCGTGAAACCGACCCGTTTGGGTCCAGAAATGGTGGCTGACCCCATTTTCATTTTCAACTGACTTAGAATTTTGGTATACTGATTTTATGAATCAAAAAGGATTTAGCACAGTAGGGGTTTTAATTATTGTTCTTATCTTGGGCGTAGGCGGGTATTTATTATTTAGCAGCAATAAACAAGAATCCAATATAACAATTGAACAAAAAAATGAAACTAGTGATTGGGAAGTTTACAAAAATACCGACTATGGTTTTGAATTTAGATATCCAAAAGAATTTAAACTTGATAGCCATCGGCTGCCACCTGAATATTCTAAGCCATCAATAATTGGCGATAGAATCATTCGGGTTGAAAACGATTCCCGGCCCCAATTTTTCATGACAATTTTAACTGACTCCGAAGTGAGAGAGCAGTATCCATTAAGAGAAGGAGAGGTGACAGATGCAGGATTAAAATACGTTGATACAATAGATCTTGGAGGTTATCCAGCCGCAGTTATTGAGTTTGCTGGAAAAGATGGATGTGTTACAAAGCTGTTAGTCAAGCGTAATAGTCTTGGCTACTTAATCTCCTTTGTTAGTTGTGAGGCTCTTAATTCAGGTGAAGAATCGGAACATGACAAATTTATAAAACTGCTTCTTAATACATTCAAGTTTATCCCATGAACCAAAAAGGATTTAGTGTTGTAGGAATTTTAATAATTGCAGTAGTTTTGGGCTTAGGCATAAGCGGGTATTTATTTTTTGCAAACCAAGATGTAGCTGACGTGGAAGAGGTGGCGGATTCAGCTATGCAGGAAGTTGATGTGAAAGAAAATAAAGACGAGGTTGTGGTTGAGGGAAATATTTGGGAAGCTTACCGAAGTGAAAAGGCTGGCTTTGAAATTAAACACCCACCAGGCTGGTTTGTTAATTTCCGAGACCTCAGCCTAGACCATCTAAAATCTTTTGAAATTGGAATAGCAAATGTTGATATTAATAAACCTTTTTCTGAAAGAGAAGTGGTAGAAGCAACTATTGATGCAAGAGAGCTGAATGCGCCCTGTGGTGTCGTAATACTTTCCTCTCCCACAGTGGGAAGTGATATATGGTTTTTAGCCGAAGACCGTGGTTACGGTAGCTCGGCTGACCTTAAAAGATTAACAATTGGGGGAGAATTGGCTTTGTCGCCAAGTCTAGGAAGCTACATCGTAATTTCAGATGAGCAGGTGTTTGAGATGAACTTTGAAGGTGACGACGAGGTCTGTCAGTTTGTCGTTGATAAGATGATGAAGGGTGTCAGTTTTTTACGGTAAGCTAGGCACATAAACCAATGCAGCAGACTTAATCTTAGTCCGTATAACCTACACAGTGTGGAGCTTGTAAACGTAAGCTTATTTTTAAGACTCAGTGTGGAGTTAGAACTTTTTTAGAAACAGTGAGTGGTGGTGTGGGGTAAAAAGAAAAAGTCTCAAGACGCAGCTTGAGACTTTTGGTTTTGCGTTCGCCTATTACTCCATCCCCGTGGTGAACCACTCAGTTGTGAGTTTGGTGCCGATGGAATACCAGGACAGCACCTCGCCCCTACCACCCATCACCGTTGCGGTGATGTTTCTTTTATCGCGGTCTTCTCGCTCTCCTCTCCACGAAATCTTTTCAATTTCGCGGAAAAAGTTTCCGCAGGAACAGTTCTGCATCCCTGCTTGCTCATGGAGAATGTGGCAACGGTGTTCAATAAGCCGTCTCATCAGAAGTTCCGCCACTTCTGCATTGGTGGTGCCTACCACCTCTACATACACAGAGCCGTGGTTAACGGTGTCTTTTAGGTGGTAGCGTGGCGCGCCTACACCAAAGAAAATTTTGGGTAAGACCTCGCAAATTAGTTCTGCCCTGAACAGCATATAACCTCCTCGAGTTTGGTTGTCCAATGTGCTTATCGGGAACGCCCCGACAATACCGTAGTTATAGCACGCTATAGCAATTTGTCAAGCTCAAAAAAATAGTGTTCAGCCCCGTGGGGTAGCTAAAAATTGTAGTAAATAGCGTGGTGGGATAGTGTTGATAAGTATATTGACTAACACCTCCTTTAGCCATATATTGGAAGTACTAAACGTGAAGGGCATCCTATATGGGTGCCCTTCGTTTTTTTACTTCATTTTCAGACGCTCTCTAAGATATTCAAAATCCCTAAACTCACTACCCGCAAATTGCTTTATTTCCTTGGCAGTCCTCGCGCCCCTACCTAAAATTATCACCTCCTTCTTGTCAGCTCTAAGGTACTTTAAGACTGGCAAGAAATCTCCGTCGCCGGAAAGAATTACTATTCTCTCAAAATTATCTTTTTCTTTCATCAAGTGGAACGCCATATCTACATCGCAATTGGCTTTTCTTTTGGTTGAGCCATCTTCTTGGGTATATAGTTTTACCGGCTTAAGAAAAAGCCTGTAACCGAACTTTTCAAGACGACTATAGAATTTAACTCTTTGGAGGTGTCGGCTTATTAAAGCAAGCTCCGCCTCATTAAGCTTCTTTTCTTTATCTTCGGTAGGCAAACGACGCAGATATTTTTCTAATTTCTTCAAAGGGACAGTTTCATTGCTCTGATAGTCGTAGGGAAATTCATATATCTCAACGCCACCGAAATAAAAAACTGTGCTTACCCCATATTTTTCTTTAAGGTAATCAATCAGCTTTTGATAATCTATTTTCCATCCTAAACTTTTTTCTCCTCCGTAAAAAAGATTGGAGGCATCAACGAATGCGAACCTTCTCATACAAAGAGTTTACACTGTTGGCGTAAGATTTGGAATATAAATATATCCGTTATCTCGTGCTATTCTGGTTCTAATAGCCTCTACAGTGTTGAGCAAAAAATAAAATACTCCGCTTGTCGGGGTATTTTATTTTTCTTTCTCGATGGTAGGGAGCGAACGGGAAAGGGGTCGGGAAAACGGGAGTTTTCCCGTGGCGGAAGTACTGAAACCGCTGGGTTTCAGAGAGCGAACGGGGTGAGCGAGTGAGATTCCCTACCCGGGGAGCCATCCTTCGCCAAGGCTTCGGAATTGCAAACACCATTGTTCTGAAGTATCAAACTTTCTTTCTTCTTGGCGCAATAACACTCGTGGTTTTCTCGCTCTATTTTACAGCGCGGAAAGTTAATAGAGCGTGCGATTCGTGTTAAAATGAAATTATGACATCAAAAATCCGTAATGGTTTGATAATTTTTTCTTTTCTCCTCCTTTCGACAACCATCATCGGAATTTTTTGGCTGGTCACCACGCCGGGAGCGCAAGCCGGCCTTATTTTCTCCTACGCCGCCGGACTTTCCATGATTTTTCTGCCCTGCACACTGCCCCTGGTATTCGTGATTATTCCCCTTGCCATGCGCCAATCGCCGGTAAAAGGACTTACGATGGCGATTCTTTTTGGTTTGGGGCTCGCAATTACTTTGAGTATCTACGGAGCGGCTGTCGCGTGGTTCGGGCAGTACATCGGCATGAATACTCTTATCCGCTTCATGTTCGGCATTGCCGGAGCAATGGCATTCGTTTTCGGTCTGTCTGAATTGCGATTGCTGACTGTGCGCTTGCCTTTTATGGCGAAAGTATTGCCTACATCGCTTCAAAAAAGCGGCGATTATTCAAAATCATTTTTCATGGGTCTTTTCTTGGGTAATGCCGGCGTAGGCTGCCCCAACCCCGCTTTCTATGTTTTGCTGACCTACATCGCGACTGTCGGCAATGTTGGAGACGGGATTACTCTGGGAGTGATACACGGTTTGGGCAGAGCCACGCCGCTTATTTTCTTAACTATTCTTGCCATTTTGGGAATCAACACAATTGATTGGGTAAGCCGCCAGCAGGAAAAAATTGACAGAGCGATGGGCTGGGGATTGGTCGGCATCGGCGCGTATCTTTTCCAGTATCTTCCATTCAAAATGGCGTTCTGGGAAGATTCAATTTTCCATGTCGCGTGGAATAATCTGCTTACGAAAACACTGCCGAGTATCGCCGAGAGCGCGGAAATAGAAGAATTGCTAAACATTCAAGGCGGCACCGCGACGATATTGCCGTGGGTGCTGATCGGGCTTATGGTCGGAGCGGTTATCATTTGGGACGCGTTTGTCCAACGCAAAAAATTAACACAGGTTCAATCACTATGAGTTTTTCTATTATTCAAATTGCGCATGCCCACGAGGAAGGCGCCACGACCGTGACCACTGACAATGTGCTCGGCCCTGTTTTAGCTCTTGTTATTATCATTTTGGCCATAGTCGTAGCCAAGCGTATTAAAAAAATTAAAAAATCAAATCAGTATGAACAAAACAATTAAGATGACCCTCGTCACAAAAGAGGGATGCGTGCATTGCGCGCAAACCAAGGAATTATTAAAAAAGATAGGACCGGAGTACCCTGAACTTGAGGTCAAGGAAGTGGACATGACAACTCCCGAAGGCCAAGAGCTCATAGGTAAATACAGCATTATGTCGAGCCCCGGAATTATCATTAACGATGAGCTGTTTGCCATGGGTGGGACGACCGAGAAAGAATTGCGAGAAAAATTCGAAACATTAAAGCAAAAATAATTTGGATTTCTTGCTTCAGCGGGAATTCTTGAGGTTGAACATGGCCACGGTATTGAAGTCGAGGATAATCATATAGAAAATCATCAGTGATCACAAACTGAAGCGGGAGTAAATAAACTAATCCTGACTACCAGTGGCGAGCTTGTCGAATCCATTATTGATTGGCTTTTTTACAGGCCTGCCCCGCATCGTGCTTTGCTCTGGTGCGGGGTTCGAAAGTGGTTTGAATGTGGCTTGCACTGGGCCGTAGTCGAAGTGTCTAATGAGGTAAAATAGATTTTATCTAACTTTGCATAGTTTCTTGGTTTCATGCATAGATTTTAATGCCTATTGCATAGATTTTAGAGATATGGTAGGATACACAAGTGGAAGAAAAATTGCTCAAAATTAGCGAGGCCGCCGAGATTTTAGGCGTTTCTATAGATACGCTTCGTCGTTGGGACGAAAGCGGAAAATTGACCGCGATTAAAAAAGAAGGCGGCACGCATCGTTATTACAAGGAAAAAGATATAGAGATTTTTGCAAGCGACCTTTTTAAGTTTGGGTCTGATTGGATCAGCCAAGGAGCCGAATTTCCCGGCACTTTTTACTGCCCCACTAGCGCTGTGTTTCAGGCGAAGCTGGTAAAAATGGAGCGCATGCTTATGGAAAAACCGGGCTTTGAAAAATTATACTCTTTAATTGTTTTGATTGCCGGAGAAATCGGTGATAATTCTTTCGCTCATAACTTAGGGAAATGGCCGGATACTCCAGGGATCTTTTTCGGCTATGACATCGAAAAAGGTATTATTGTCCTTGCCGACCGGGGCTTGGGCATTTTAGAAACACTACGCCGCGTTCGCCCGAATTTATCTACGCACACGAAAGCGGTTGAAGTGGCGTTTACGGAATTTTTATCCGGCCGCGCGCCGGAAAAACGCGGCAATGGTCTAAAATTGGTCCGGGAGGTGGTGCTTGCCAATCCGATTGACCTATTTTTCGTAAGCGGTGATGCGGAAGTACATCTAAAGGGCGACGATAAAACATTTCGGGTTACTCGCGGCCCAAACGTGGTCCGCGGTTGTATGGCAAAAATTAATTTTTAACATAACCCAACAAAAAAA
>JACOXP010000003.1 GCA_016182295.1 Candidatus Harrisonbacteria bacterium
CATCCCGCCGGAGCGAAGCGGAGGCGGGTCAGTTTCCCTCAAAATGGTTTCGCGCAAAGTTTAGAATATCCCACAAAATAAAAACACGGCAATTTGCCGTGTTTTTTATTTTGTGGGCGCTAAGGGAATCGAACCCCTGCCAGTCGCGTGTAAGGCGACTGCTCTACCATTAAGCTAAGCGCCCGTGCACCCACCAGGAATCGAACCTGGGACCATCTCCTAATGAAGCTTCGCTTCATCAATCGGTTCGCTCGGCGAAAGTAAAATGCGTTTCCCTTTCGCCTCGCTGCCAATTGCAAGAGGGAGTTGCGGCATTTACCCCGTACCTTTTGGTCCCCCCACTAGGAATCGAACCTAGGTACACCGCTTAAGAGGCGGGTGCTTTTCCATTAAGCTATGGGGGGGCCAAAAGGTACGGGGCCAGTTGAGCTATGGGTGCAACTGCTTAAGCGTTCTATTTTAACATAAATATACTATAATTTAAAATATGAGTAAAAACATTATTTTTATAACAGTCGGGATAATACTCGCTTTATTAGTCGCCGGCCTTTTATACTTTTCACAAAGGTCCATAACTTCGGAAGAAGCGGGCTCCGATGTTGCTGGGGAACTTAATATTAAAACCGCCAGCAATCCAACCGAAGCGGTACCGGAAGTGAATCCAGTTAAAAAAACCAATCCGTTTGGCAGCACTTATAAAAATCCTTTTGAATAAACTTATGACTCAAACAAAAAATTTATTACCAATAATCGTTTTAACTCTAGGTCTTTTAGTTTCTTATTCTTTCATAGCGCAAGCAACTTCCGAAGCTGATATAACTTTTCCAGTAGCCGAACTTGGCGGCTGTGAAAATAAAGAAGCTTGCCGTAGTTATTGCGACCAGCCGGATAATTATCGCGCCTGTTTCGCTTTCGCGAAAAAACACAATTTATTGGAGGGCCCTTTAGCGAATAAAGATGAGCAGGAATTAGATCGCTTCGCGCAAATTATCCAGCAAGGTGGTCCGGGTGGATGTCAGTCCCAATCATCTTGCGAAACCTATTGCAATGACGTTACTCATATAGAAGAATGTCTGGCTTTCGGCGAACGGCACGGACTTCTAAGAGGCAATGAACTTGAAGAAGCGCGATCCGTAAAAAAAGCTTTGGATAGCGGCGCCAAATTACCCGGAGGTTGCACCAATAAAGATTCCTGCGAAGCTTATTGCGAGGATTCAAGCCATATAGAAGAATGTCTGGCTTTTGCCGAAGCGGCTGGATTTATCCCGCCGGAAGAACTGCAGACCGCGCGTCGGGCAATGGAATTAATGAAAAATGGGGAAACGCCCGGCGGTTGCCGATCTAAAGAACAATGCGAGGCGTATTGCCAAGACGACAATCACTTTGAAGAATGCGTGGAATTCGGAATCAAAATGGGTTTCATTCCTCCGGAAGAAGCTGAATTAATTAAAAAAGTTGGGACGTTCGGCGGACCTGGCGGCTGTAAAGGCGAACGAGAATGCAACGCGTTTTGCGAGAAGCCGGAAAATCAGGAAGAGTGTTTCCGCTTCGCTAAAGAACACGGATTTATATCCGAAGATGAAGCTAGAAATATTCAAGAAGGGACGGGGCGATTGAAAGAGGCCCTCACCAATGCTCCTCCAGAAGTTAAGCGATGTATTGATTCAGCTGTTGGATCGGATGTGCTTTCCAAAATCCAATCCGGAGAGGCTTCATTTTTTGCCAGAGAAATAGGGGATAAAGTAAAAAACTGCTTTGACCAATTTGGTCCAAATCCCGAAAGCTTTTCCGGTCCGCGCCCTGAAGGCGAATTTCGTGAACAACAATATCAGCAATTTCAGGGTCCTGGCGGCTGTCAAACGGAAGCGGAGTGCCGAGCTTATTGCGAGACTCATCCGCAAGAATGCCAAGCAATTAAGCCGCCTTCCGGCGATATTCAGCAAAAAATGGGGGAGATATGCCCCGCTATGCCAACCGTGAATAGCTGCCCGCCCGATCAGGAAAGGTACGTTTCTTATAAGTCGGAGGAGTGCGGGATATATTACGCTTGCCGGCCAATTCAAAATCAAGAACCTTTGCCGACTACTTATCCTGTTAGCCCAGAGGAGTATTGCAAACAGTATCCTGATCGGTGCGAACAAAAATACCAGGAAGAATCTACTTCCACTACATACCCGACGAGTCCCGAAGATTACTGCAAACAATACCCCGCAAAATGCGAGCAACAACAGTACTATCAAGCGCCGCAATACATTCAACCATCCACAACCGACTTCCAGACTAGCCCCAGCCCTGAAGAATATTGCGCGCAATATCCGGAAAAATGCGAGCAGATGAGGCCGGAATATGAAAGCTCTGACACTTACCAATTACAAAGCCACCACCCGACTCTTCAAGAATTTCTTCTAGGACTGCTTTACGAACTAGTTCTCTAAATCAAAAATCCCCCGCGTCGCGGGGGATTTTTGTTTGTGCGCCCTGAGGGATTCGAACCCCCGACCCTCTGCTTCGAAGGCAGATGCTCTAATCCACTGAGCTAAGGGCGCATACCCAAATAAACTTTATTAAATTATAAACTTTTTCACAAGAGCCTTTTGCCAATTTAGAATCTTCCTAAACTTATCAACTGATCCAGTCATAATCCGCAAACATCCTTTATAGTCCGGTCGCTTTTTAAAGTTGTGATTGCTGGGTTTATAGATAGTTTTTTTAAATTGACTAATATTTACGCGGAGTTCATTAGCCCAAAAATTTTCTAAATTTTCTTTTGCAAATTGCTTGTGTGTATACAATCGAAATTTCATTTTCTCCAATGGAATGTTTAAAAACTTATTAAACCACTTGATCATCAATTTAATAACGTGAGGTTCGGAGTTTATTAAGTCAATAGCATTACTTCTTTTACTACCTTCCGCCCAATACATTGTTAATCCTATTAAAAATAAAGGGCTCTGAACAAATTTAGGGAATTCTTTAGTAGATTCTCGATAAATTTGAACTTCCCGTAGTAATCTTTTTGCACGATTAGTTTTAGCGGCAGCAAATCTCGCTTTTTCCAATTTGTTATTGATTCTTTTTTCTAATTTTTTCATTTGTTCTTCGGATAAATCGATATTTCGCAACCATCCAGATAAAGTACTTTTTGCAAGATTTAAAATAACCGATCTTATTTCGTTATAAGATTTCCCTTCTCTGCGTAACTGTATAGCTAAATTTCTATCCGCTATTCTTTGTTTCATGATTTAGCAAGATAAGGTATACACACAGCATATCATGGTACGAAAAGTTTACAAAATTCCGTTGTTTTGTACAGATTACCAACGGCTCTTGACAAATTAAACCGGTTTGATATAATGCAAGCGGAACTTTTAAGAAAGGAGAGAATTTGCTTAACGTCTTCTAGCGTTTGCGAATGTAAGTAGCAAACAGGGTTGGTTGTTAATTCAGGTTTTTCATTTCAGAAAAAGGAGAAAGTCATGGACGAAAAAAACATCACTCAGGGGCAAGGATCTCAGGAATCTCCATACAAAGCTCTCAATGACACTCCCATGACAAGGGAGGAATTGGGAGCAATCGGCAGACCGAACATGCGGTTCACGCCTGCCGCGTTCGCATGGCTTCAAGACGACGGTGAGGGGCGCTGTTATCTGTACAACTTCAAGTTGCATCTGGGAACATCCTTCGCGCGACGTCTTGCCGAGGAAGTATTTCCAAAGGCTTTCGAAAGTCTCGGCCGTCAACTGATGTTGGCCGAGGTCCAGGCAAAAGTCGCCTGGCTACGCGAACAACAACAACTGGAGTTCGCGGAAGAGACGAAACGCCGGCAAAGCGAGTTTGACAAACTTGCCGCCCGCAGGAAATTCACAGATCTCAAAGACGAGACGCTTCCCACCCAGATCGTGAATGATCTAGGGCAGGCTATCTGTGATCCCGCTACCGGTTGCGGAAAGGCCTTTAAGACCGTCGTGTTCAACGCGATGGTCGGAGGAGAGAAAGTCCGCATCGGCAACTTCTGGCTAGTAAATCGCGGGGACGGTCGCATCAATTGCGTGCCGCTCTGTCGTGTCTGTGGCCAGGATTACCGGCGTAAGCTGCCAGAAGGCGCTTCGTGGTTCTTCAGACGTTCCTATACCTACGCTGATGGAATCTTGGTCGCGACCGAGCAATCGGAAGTGGCCAAGAGGGAGTTGGAACGTCAGAAGAGAATTGCCGACGCGGCCAAGAAGGCAGGAACGGTGCCCAATGACCGCTTTCAGGGACGCTCCTGGTCGGTGAACGACGCTATAGCCCAGGAAGCGCGCGAGATGGAGAATAGCCGCAATCTGAAACAAAAGTTTCAGAGCGGCGAACGGAAGCGGAAAGGCAACGACTAAATCCTCTCTCCAGCTGTAACCCATGGGAAGGATGAGGACTGTGTCCTCATCCTTCCCTAAGGATTCAAAAGGAATCGCTCCTTAAACGGACCCCCGTTCTGACGCAAGTCGGGCGGGGGTTTTTACTTACCAAACGGGTTTGGAACCCATTTGGTAAGTAATCTCTGACGCGTTGTTAGGCAAAATGGATAGTATCGCGAAGGAGCGAATCCGAAGGTGTAGAAACTCTACTCCGAGGATGAGCTCCGAGTCGAGACGCCATTTTGCCAACAACCCGAAGGGATGCGGCTATTTTCTCTCATTACTTCGTTTCTCGGGCTCGGCGTATTTAAAAATACGCCTTCACCCTCAAAACATCGTACTGAAGAGAAAATAGCTCGCATCGCGTCCGGGAGCTACTTAGCAAATGGGTTCCTAGCCCCTCGAATTTCAAAATGAAGGTGACACCCCGTCGGGCCATGAGTATTGCCAGTATTGCCGATCTGGCCGATTATATCTCCCTGCAAAACGTAATCGCCAACGGAAGCTAAATTCTTGTTTAAATGAGCGTAACGGGTGGTTGCTCCGTTGGGATGTTCAATGTCAATAACTTGCCCATAACCATCGTTCCAGCCAAAAGCGCTTGAACGGGTAACTAAACCCTCCGCCGCCGCGTAAATAGGAGTTCCGCAAGCGTTAGCAATATCAACAGCGTTATAATAGTGAATACGCCCCCAATTCCAGCCAGTGGTTGGAATAATAAAGTACCCCGCGGTAGCGGCGGGAAGATTGGAAATGGACGCCGACGAAAAGGTCTGCTTTGGTTTAGCGCCCGGTATTACCAAAGAAGTGCCGATCTTTAAGTTTCCAGAAGCTACACTGCGATTATATTTACGGATTTGATCGGCGGGCACTCCGTATAATTCCGCTACCGATTCCAAAGTTTCATCCTCTTCAATTTGGTGAAACACCCCCGAAACCGGCAAAATAACGATTTCCTGGCCAATTCGAATGTTGCTGCTTAATTTATTGTTGGCCCAAAAAATAGTATTCAAAGAAATCCCGAAATTGGCGGCTATTTTAGAAAGGGTATCGCCTTTTTGCACCTTATATATAAGAAGGCCGTCGCGGGTCGGCAGGATAGTGCTTAGGGGATTAGAGGCATTCAACACCGAATCGCCGTCAACAATCACAAAACCAGCCGCCTCTTCGCCACTTCCGGCAATTTCAAACTGCCCGGGAAAAACATTATCTGCCAAAACAGAGTCGGAATCGGATTCCAAAGGTTCGTAAGCGCTTGCCAAGTAAAGAGAATCGACCAACGCCTGTTGATTCTCCAAATTCAAAACCAGTACATTAAAGAAAATACCGCCGACAATTAAAACAACCGGTAGTACGGTTGTAAGTGGCAAATTTTTCAATTTTCGTATTAACTTAGCGATAATTACACTATGTCAAAAATTGGCGCTAAAGACAACTTGAATCCCAATCAGAAAGAAGCCGTCGAATACAGCGGCGGACCGCTTTTAATTGCCGCTGGCGCGGGATCTGGCAAAACAAAAACCTTAACCAACCGGCTTGCTTGGCTCATTAAAAACGGCGCGCCGCCAGCCAATATCATCGCCATTACTTTTACTAACAAGGCGGCGAAAGAAATGGCGGAAAGAATTTCCGTCCCGTCGGAAACTTTCATTGGCACCTTCCATTCTCTCGGCGCTCGGATTTTAAAAAAAGAAGCGAAGTTTGCCAAACGCGCTCCGTCATTCACTATTTTCGATGATGATGATTCTTTAAGTTTAATAAAAAAACTTATGAAAGAAATGAATCTTTCCAAAGAAAAATTTTCTCCGCTCGAACTTGAAAGAAAAATTTCCCAAATCAAAAATGAATTCCTTGATCCCGCGGAGTTCGATGACGTAACCGCGGAAGTATTTAAAAATTATGAGACGGCGCTTGTGAAGAATAACGCTTTCGATTTTGACGACTTAATTGAAAAAGTTGTAAAAATTTTCCAGAAAAATCCGGAGGTGCTGAAAAAATATCAAGAAAAATTTAAATTTATTTTAGTTGACGAATACCAAGACATCAATACCTCGCAATATCAGTTAATCAAATTGCTGGCGGAAGAACATAAAAACTTAAGCGTTGTTGGCGATGACCAACAGGCGATTTATAGTTTTCGGGGCGCTGATTTTCGTAATTTTTTAAATTTTGAAAACGATTGGCCGGGAGCCAAGATAATCAAGCTTGAACAAAATTACCGATCCAGCGGCACAATTATTAATGCCGCTTCGGGTATGATCAAAAATAATAAATTCCAAACTCCGAAAACGCTTTGGACTGAAAATGCCGAAGGTAATTTAATTAAAGTGATTAAAGCGCCCGATCCAGAAACTGAAGCGGAATGGATCGCCACGGAAATCAGCAAGCCACGCCGTGAGTTGCCACCTACAGCCATTATTTATAGAACAAATGCCCAATCCAGATCAATCGAACAAGCCCTTATAGTGGCCGGGATTCCCTATAAAATATTCGGGGGGTTTAAATTCTACGAAAGAAAGGAAATAAAGGACCTTTTAGCGGGATTGCGGCTGGCTTTCAACTCAAAAGACTCGGTTAGCAAGGATCGTTTGGAAAAGAATTTTGATAAAAAAACCGCCGCGCATCTCATTCTCGAACTTCCCCGCCTTTCCGAAAAATTAAAAATTATCGAACTGATTAATTTCTTTATCAACAATACCGACTATTTTGAGTACCTCCGGAAAAATTATAAAAATTATCCCGAACGCATAGAGAACGTTAATGAATTAATTCGTTTTGCTTCCGAATTCGAAACGCTCGATGAATTTTTGGAAAGAGTGGCGCTTTTACAATCAACCGATTCTCCTAAAAACCAGATTCTAGATTCTAGATTCCAGCTTCCCGTCAGTTTAATGACAATCCATCTTGCTAAAGGTTTGGAATTCGATCGCGTGTTCGTTGTCGGTTGCAGCGAAGGATTATTGCCGCATCAAATGTCTTATGGCTCTTTGGAAGAGCTTGAGGAGGAACGACGACTTATGTACGTCGCGATGACTCGAGCTAAAAAAGAGTTGGCTCTTTCTTTCACTAAATTGCCGTCTCGGTTTGTTTATGAAATTCCACCGGAGCTTACCGAATTTGTCGATCTCGGAGGAAACGAAACGGAGCTTCCCGATGAAGAAGAAGCTTGGATAGATTATTAAAATTAATGAGGGAAAAACTTGGACAACATTTTTTAATCAATAAAAAAGCGATTTCAAAAATAATTGTCGCTTTGGATTTACAAAAAAACGATACGGTAGTTGAAATTGGACCGGGAGAAGGCGCCCTCACTCTGCCTTTGGCAGAGAAATGTCAAAATCCGAATTCCGAATGCCAAATTATCGCCGTAGAAAAAGATAAAACACTGGCTCGAGAATTGGCAATGAAACTGCCGCAAATCAAAATGCTGGAGGGCGACATTTTGAAACTTCTTCCGCAATTGGTTATTGATTTGTCATTAGAAATTGGTCATTTGAAATTAGTGGGAAATATTCCTTACTACATTACCGGAAAATTATTGAGAATTCTGGGCGAACTTGATAGAAAGCCGGGGACGATCGTGTTGACTATCCAGCGGGAGGTGGCGGAACGGCTTTGCGAACGGCCTCCAAAAATGAATCTGCTTGCCGCCAGCGTCCAAATTTGGGCCAAACCGGAAATTATTGGCCGGCTTGCGCCATCTGATTTCTCTCCGCCACCGGAAGTACGATCGGCAATAATAAAACTGGAATCTAGAATTCAGAATCTAGAATCTAAGGCCTCAAATGACTATTACAAGCTCATAAAGGCCCTTTTTAAACAACCCCGAAAAACGGTTCTAAACAACTTATCCACAGGCCTAGGAATCACTAAAGCCAAAACGCTGGAACTCCTTAAAAAAGCCGGATTAAACGGCGACGAACGACCTCAAAATCTCGATCTTGGTGTCCTCATCGAGTTATCAACACTAATTTCCAAATAAGTGAACGTATTTATCCTATAATAGATATGTATGCCCATTCGAAAAATATTGGCAGTAGGGCTTGTTTTGGGTTCGGTGCTACTGGCTTTGTTAATTATTTTCGATAAATCTTACAAGATCCAATTGGAATCCAATCTTTCCGATCTTAAATTCGAAGACCCTTCTTCGTTAACATCTTCTTTTGGAAAAACCGAGCCAGCGGTAGAAGAGCTTTCGCAAAAAATCGTTGAGGAGATCATAAGATTGAATCCCGAAGGGCCGATCCAAGCTTCGGGAATCTCTCAAATTAATGCCCTTGAGCCAAAAAAGATGGTGGATGAGGTTTTGTCAAAAGAACTTGCTTCAATTGATTACCAAGATTTCGTTCCAAAAATAAAATTGGATTCTATTAACATAGTTAAGGGTTTAGATAAAAAACTTGCTGAAAATTATTTAAAAAATTTAGGGGCGATTCTGGAAAATAACTTTTATAATAAAGATTATGACTTTCAAAATGCCCCGATTGACGCGTTCAATTTACTTGCCTCCGCTTATCAAAAATCTATTGCTCAAGTATATTCTCTGACCGTTCCCGGACCGCTTATTGAAATTCATATTCGCGGAATCACCCTTCTCGAAATTCAGAAGAGTGTTTTCGAGAGTCTGGCAAATTATGAAAAAAATCCTTTTAAGGCTGTTGTTGCTATACGACTTTTAAAGGAGGTTGGGGAGGGATTTGAAGAATTAGCGCATAATATAAATAACTTTGATATTTAACGATATGAAAAAAAAGCTTCTAACAGCAATACTGACGATTTCTATCATAGCGGGTAATTTTATTTTTTTTACACCTCAAGCGAAAGCTATTCCCGTAATTGACGCTCCGAATCTTGCTGTGGCAATTAAAGCGTTGGGGGAAGCTATATTAAAAAGCCTTGAGAATGCTCTCTTAAGCACTTTGAAAAAAAGAATTCTCGATGTAATGGTTGATCAAATTATTACCTCTATACAGGGTGGGGGGAAACCGCAGTTCGTTACCGATTGGAGAAGTTTCCTAGAAGACGCCGGCCAGGCAGCCGCGGGGGATTTCGCGAGAGAATTGGGCGCGGGATTCCTTTGCCAACCGTTTAATTTCCAAGTGCAAATCGCGCTTTTAAACGTGCCCAAATTTAGTCAGCGAGCTGAATGTACCTTGGACAAAATCGTGGGGAACATTCAGGCATTTTATGACGATTTTCGTAATGGCGGTTGGATCGCTTATGGAACCTCTTGGCAGCCGCAAAACAACTACTTTGGGGCTCTTTTAATGGCTCTTCAAGAAAAAGAAATAAGGACGGCGGCTGCCACTTTTGCCGCTTATAGCGAAGCCCAGACCAGCGATGGATATTTATCCGTTAAAAAATGCATTACCACTAAAGTTCCTCAAAACGACGAGGAAATAGGAAGAATTCAAGAGGCGGCGGCCGCGGGCAAAGACGTTCCGCCGGACCTCTGCTTAGAATTCGAAACTGTTACTCCTGGATCGACGGTCAAGAGTCTTGTGAGTAAGGCTGTTGGTTCCGATTTTGACTTCATAGTAAACGCCACTAGTTTGGGGGATTACGCTGCCGCCATTGTTGACGCGTTAATCAATAGGGTCTTTACCGAAGGTCTGTCGTTGGTCAGCGGAAGAAATAGTCAGCAGACCGCTAATGACGCAACCGCGCTCTATAACGAAATAATTGCCAATATTTTCGAACAAAACAAACAGGCATTATTCGGAAATATTGACGGCACGTTGGTGCCTCGCCAACAGGCCCAAAACAGCATCAATGCTTCAATTCAGAATCTTAATAATTTCAAGGAGGATCTTCAGGATTTGTATAACGAATTTTCTCAATTAAACAAAACTTCTTGCTCGATTGATGGCCGCATTCGCCAAGTCAGCGACATCAAACAAGAAATTCAAAGTGAAATTTCGAAAGCCGATGATGAAATTCAATCCCTGCAACAAATTAGTGACGTGAATCAAGAAATTCTTGATCCACTTATCGCCGCTAAAAATGAAATTAACACTCTCCAATCGAACGACGCTGGTTTCGCGAGACTATCAACAATTTACGGCGAGGTTAGTCCACGACTCGGTGAAGAAGCGGCGAGCGACTTACGCGATCAGATGACTACCAAACAAAACGATCTCGATACTTACATTCAAACGCAACTTGATAAATTTAACGATTGGTTAGCTCAATGCGAAGGACCATTTTAAAAAAAGTTTTTATATTCGCTATTATAGGAATTTTATTGATGCCCGGATTTGCGTTCGCGAAAGACGATCCTGATTGCAGCGGAATATTGGGATTTCTTCTTTGCGACCTAATGAAATTCTTCAACTGGGCAATACTCGGCATTGCTCAAACGTTTTCTTCGTTGGTAAACTGGCTAACCTCGATAGTGGCGGCATTCATTCCGGTTCTTCTGAAACTCTCCGCGAATTTGGCCGTCAATCCTCTCGTTAAAGAAGGTTTTCGAATAACTTTAAGCGTTGCCAATCTTGGTTTTGTGTTGGTCATAATTGTTATTGCTTTCGCGACTATTCTACGATACGCGGGATATGGCTTCAAAGATATTTTGTGGAAACTGGTGGTGGCGGCTCTTTTGATTAATTTTAGTTTTGCCATTGCTGGGGTCATTATTGATTTCAACAATATCCTCGGAAATTATTTTATAGGAGCGGCGAGTCCGGGAAATATTGAAAATTTTTCAAGCAATCTTGCCAATTCGCTCAATGTGCAAAAATTGGTATCGCTTAAGCCGCAAGGAACACTATCGGGCGATGTGCTGAAATTCACCAGTGCTTTTATAGGCGCGTTTATCGGGGCGGCATCAGTATTAATTTTCAGCGTAGTTACTTTGATAGCTTTTGGCGCTTTGGCTTTTATGCTACTCGTCCGATATTTATACTTAGTTTTTCTGTTAATTGTTATGCCTATTGTCTGGCTATGTTGGGTTTTTCCCAACCTGAATCAGTATTGGAAAAAGTGGTGGAGCGCTTTTTTGAAATGGAATTTCTTTTTCCCAGCAGTTAGTTTCTTTATCTATCTGGCAATTTTTTCCGCGAACGCTGTTGGGACAAATGTTGAACAAAACTCGCAAGGATTGGCCGCTCTTGTGGGTGCCAGCACGTTGTCTGATCTAAGCATACCCATTCTTGTAACTTTTCTTCAGATTTTCGTTCAAGTGGGTTTGATTTTTGGCGGTTTGATTGTCGCACAAAAGTTGGGAATTTCCGGTGCGGCAGCAACGATGGGGATGATGAAAGGATTTAAAGAAGGGTTTGTGGGCGGGAAACTCGACTTAAGAAAATTTGGAAAAACCGCTGGACAAGCAACTGGACGGGCGGTAGCGCGCGTGCCAGTCGTACGAACTCTACTTTCTCCAATTTCAAAAACTATTAGGGCAGAAAAGACAAAAATTCGTTTAGCGTCGGAAGAAAAAAGTGGCGCTAAAATTGCAGCCGACGTAAAAGGGGGTCGAACTTCGCTAGAACAAGTAAGACAAAAAGCTGGATCAAAATGGAGAAGTTTTGTACCTATGCTTGCAAAACAACGAGCTAATAATATTATGGCTCTGGCCGCGTTAGAAGGAGGTGGTTTATATCCAGTTGGAGGAGGACCCCCGCTAGAGGAAGGTGAATGGCAAAATCCCGTAGTTTCTTTGAAAGAAAGAAAATTGATAGATCGAGCTAGAGAACGACGGAAAAAACAAAAGAAGAAAGAACAGGGACCCACCTTGGAAGAACGATTAAAAAAACTAGAAACGAAAGAAGAGAAAGAAGAAGAAAAAGAAGAATAAAATATGGCTGAAAATATTTACGGTTTAGGAGATTATTCCACAAATCAAATAAAAGAATTTGCAAAGGCAGTAGAAGATGCCAAGCTAAATAATAAGCTTATTTTTCAGCGTCGGCCGGATGCCGTCCAAAATCCGGCAGGCTTTGTCAAAATGATGCCGTTGGAAATGGTCGCTCATATCATCCCAGATGCTTTCAGCGGGAAATTGGGAGAACAGTTGACAACCGCGTTAAGTTCTCAACAATTAGAAAAAATTGGGGCTGAGGGAGACCCCTATCTCAAAGAAGCGGTAAGAATTTCTTTAGCGTCTATCCTGCAACAAAATCCCAATAATGAAACTGTTAAAGAAATGGTCGATTACGTTAATCAATCACCTGCTTGGCAATAAACTATGGCGGACGATTTAAAAGATATAAAAGAATTGATGGAAGACTGGCCGACTCCGGATGAGATAATGGAGCCGAAACCAACTTCTGATCAAAATATTCTTTGGGAAAAAATTTATGAAACCGTGAGTCCTGAAGATTTAGAAAAAGAAGTTAATTTTGTTAGGCTACCGTTAAAATTTAGAAATTATTTGTCGTCCCATGATTTTGCTAATAAAATTGGGGCGGTTGGCAAAGATTTTGATTTAGTACCGGCGCAGACTCAAAAACTTGCTAAAATAGTAAAGAAATTTTTTACCAAAGAAATTTCTTTAATCAGCTTTGATACTATTCTAAGTCAAGAATTACAAATAACTTCGGTAACGGCTGCCGCAATCCGTCAGGCCGTCCTTCCACTTCTCAGGACAATGGAGGAACCGTTTACTCAATTTCAGCCCGCTCCCATTCCCGAGCCTTCCATGCCTACTCCGCCCGCAACCCCTAAAGAACATAATGAGGGTCAGGAGGTTTTGATTGTGCCAACAAAACCGGAGCCGCTTCGTCCAGTAATGCCGCCGCCACCGGCGCAACCGGCTCCTGAACCGACTCCGCCGCCGCCAAAACCCATTCCGCCGCCGCCGCCTCCCGCCCCGCAAGCGCGGGGCGAGGCTCGCCCAGAAACTGGGCGGCCGCCTTCACCGCGCCCAGTTCCGCCGCCGCAACCCGCCCCTAAGCCAGTTCCTAAACCGCCAACGCCACCAGTTAGGGCAAAAGGAATCCCGGTCCAGATCAACGTATATCGCCCAGACGAAAATAATAAATAATATGCAATTCCAAGTTCCTCAATTTATCGAAACGGAATCAAAAATAGTCGGCCCGCTGACTCTAAAACAGTTTGGCTGGCTAGGTGGCGCCGGATTGCTGGCTTTTATTCTGTTTTTTGTCCTAAAAACCGCGGTTTGGGTGATAGTCACGGTTCTTCTTGGGATAATCGCCGCCGCTTTTGCCTTTGGAAAATACCAAGGACGTCCGCTGGTAACTGTTATGAAAAGCGCCGTCGCCTATCTTTGGAAACCAAAGCTTTACTTATGGAAACGTTCGGAAGAAAAACCGCAAGTCCAGTGGTCTCAAATTCCAAAAACGTATCCGCCAGCTGGCGGACCGGTTTCCCGGTTAAAAAATCTAACCATGACTCTTCTGACTAAAAAACAACCTCCAGCGCCTAAACCACCGGTCGGAAAAGGATATAATAGTAAGTGATGTCTAAATACCTTTTTTCCACAATTGATAAGGCAATTTTGCCCCAGCTACGCGACTGCGAGGGCGCAGGCGTAGACTCTACGCCAAGCCCGAGCAACAAAGTAGCTGGGCAAAATTGCCTTACCCGCAGGGAGGAGCGACCTTGGCTGATTTCGTCGTTCCGCTCGCTCGGAATAGAGTCTATATCCTCGCTCGCGCGCCTAGAAATCAGACACAAGGTCGGCTCCTTCAATTTAGTGAAGAAAGGTATTTAGACATCACTACATGCCAAAACAAAAAGAAACTCAATCAACTCAAAAATTTATAGACATCGAATCAGTCCGCGAGGGAACCTTGGTTTTGAAAAGCGGCTCTCTTAGAAAGATTTTGATGGTTTCCGGAGTTAATTTCGACCTTAAATCCGAGGAAGAGCAGGGATTGATTACCTATGCTTATCAAAACTTTCTCAATAGCTTGGATTTTTCAGTGCAAATTTTCCTTCATTCTCGCCGTCTAAATATAGAGGCCTATATAAAACGACTTGAATCGCTCGAGTCGAAAGAACAGAACGAGCTTCTAAAAACCCAAATTTCCGGTTATCGCGATTTTGTCGGCTCTTTTGTTTCGCAAAATCCGATAATGAACAAAACTTTTTTTGTGGTAGTGCCGTTTGATCCGATTCAAATTCCCGGAAAAGTATTCGGCGCTTTCAAAAAGAAAAATTCCGCCGCCGCCCAAATTTCCCAGGATAAAGAAAAAAGTTTTCAGCACGGCCTAACTCAACTCAATCAAAGAGTGGATCGGGTGGGTAGCGGCCTTTCCGGCATCGGCCTTCAAGCAGTGGTATTGGATGATCCCGCCCTGATTGAGCTTTTCTACAATCTTTACAATCCCGAACCGGTTGAAAAAAGAGAGCTGGAAGCGGCCAGAGAAGGATCGGTTACGGCTAAGACAATCACTGATATCATCGCTCCTTCCGCGCTGGAAATGAACTCTAACTACGTAAAGCTTGGCAAGCTTCTTTCCAAAACAATATTCCTTTTTACTTATCCGCGATATTTAGCCAGCGGCTGGTTCTCGCCGCTTGTTAATCTTGCCGATCTTTTAGATATTTCCATCTTTATCCATCCCGTAGACACCGCTTTGGCGCTAAAAAATCTCCGCAAAAAAGCCGCCGTTATCCAATCAGAGCTTGCCGAGCAAGAACAAAAAGGAATGGTTAGAAATCCGATGCTTGAAACCGCTTTCCAAGACGTGGAATCGCTGCGCGATTCGCTCCAGCAGGGACAGGAGCATCTTTTCAACGTCGGCGTATACATAACTATCTATGCCGAAACTCTGGAAAATCTCAATAAGTTGGAGGAGCAGATCAATACCCAACTTGAAAGCCGTTTGATTTACGCCAAACCGGCGACTTTCCAGCAAATCGAGGGCATAAATTCCACTTTGCCGATCGGAACCGACCAATTACTGATTCATACCCCGCTCAATTCCGGGCCAGTTTCTTCTTTTTTCCCGTTTGTTTCCGCCAGTTTAACTTCCGATGAAGGAATCCTTTACGGCATAAACCGCCATAACAACACTCTTATTATTTTTGACAGATTTTCCCTCGAAAACGCCAATCTGGTCGTCTTCGCCAAGTCGGGAGCCGGTAAATCTTACGCGATGAAGCTCGAAGCGATCCGTTTATTGATGACCGGCACCGACGTTTTGATTGTCGACCCCGAAAATGAATACGAACAACTTGCCAAAACTGTCGGCGGCAGTTATTTCCGCATTTCTCTCGCTTCCGAATATCATATTAATCCCTTTGACATACCAATTATTCCAAAAGGAGAGGATCCGGCCGATGTTCTAAAATCCCATATCGTTAACCTTTCCGGTCTGTTAAAACTCATGCTCGGGAAAATTAAACCCGATGAAGAAGCTATGCTGGATCGGGCAGTTTCCGAAACCTACGCGGCGTTCGACATTGTGCCTGGAAAGGATTTTTCCAGCGCCAAGCCGCCGCTTTTGGAGAATTTGCAGACCGTTCTAGAAAACATGGAAGGCGGCCGCGACCTGGCTCAGCGTTTGTATCGCTTTACCAAGGGTAGCTACGCCGGTTTTACCAATAAGCAGACGAATATCGACATTAAAAACCGAATGATTGTGTTTTCCATCCGTGATTTGGAAGATGAGCTTCGGCCGATCGCGATGTATATCATCTTGAATTTCATTTGGAATTTAGTGCGGGCAGAATTAAAGAAACGGGTTATGCTGATCGATGAGGCCTGGTGGATGATGAAATATCCCGATGGCGCGTCTTTCCTTTTTGGACTGGTTAAAAGAGCCAGAAAATATTTCCTTGGCATTTCCACCATCACTCAAGATGTTGAGGACTTTGTTAACTCTCCCTATGGCCGCCCGATTATCACCAATTCTTCGCTTCAACTTCTTTTAAAACAATCGCCGGCTATGATTGATAGTGTTACGAAAACTTTTAATCTGACGGAGGCGGAGAAAGGATTATTATTGGAGGCGCAAGTCGGACAGGGAATTTTCTTCGCCGGTCCAAATCATGTCGCTATTCAAGTCATCGCTTCCTACAGTGAAGATCGGGTCATCACCACAAGACCAGAACAAATATTAAAACAGGAATAAAGTTATGGAACACGAACCTAAAATTTCAATAGTTGAAGCATTTCTGCTCTTTGCTTATGTGGGCTTGGTGGATGTTGCGGGTGTTATTCTGATATTTTTTGGACTGGATGATTTTTTTATACTTGATGTGATGACCTTTCCGGTAACCCAATTCTATCTCCGGCTAAAAGGCGTTTCCAGAGCGGGGATTGACCTTGCGATGAACTGCGCCGAGCTTATTCCTTACGTAGGCGCTTTGCCGCTCCGCACTGTAGGACTGGCTATTATTGTTTGGGCTGATCGGCATCCGGAAAGCGCTGTCGCCCAAGTTGCTGAAAAAGCGGCTCAAGCAACTTCGATAAAGCGTGGCAAAGCCGGAATGCCAGCGCCAATAACGCCAGGAATTAAAACTCCGGTCGGAGCGCTTTCCGTAAAACCGGCGGTCTCGTTCGCTGAAGCGCCAACTGGCGGATTTAAACAAGCGGCATGATAAAGATTTTTCTAACATTAGGGATATTCGTCGCTCTCGTCGTAAACGCTCAAGTCGCGCCAGAATTAATGGTTACTTGGAAAGCCAATTCTTACGCGCCATCGGCTTATCAAGGAAAAATTCTGCCGAGCAACGGTAGCAAAATAGACGTCGCGGTAGAGTTAATTGATCGGGGAAGTTTGGCTAATCTTACCAATGTGGAAATTCGCTGGTACGTGGATGGGCAATTTAGGGAAAGCGGCAACGGATTGAAAAATTTTTCTTTCAACGCCAATCAGGTTTTAGGCGACCAAGAAATTCGAGTCATGATTCCCAGTTATCGAGGGGTGGAATTGCGTAAAACCATCATAATTCCTCTTGCCGCTCCGGAAGTGATTATTGAATCGCCTTATCCGTCCAACGCCGTGTCCGCTTTGATGACGACTTTTCGCGCTCTTCCATATTTCTTCAATTTTCCTAATCTTAACCAAGCAAGCTTCTCCTGGGCGGCTAACGGCATTTCGAGCCGGGGAACTGTCGCTGATCCGGATCTTTTAAATCTTAATCTGGAAGATCTTCCTAGTGGCGCGAATGTTAACCTGGAAGTAACAGTCAGCAATCTTCTCAAACCGATTGAATTCATAACTAAATCAATTCTTTTAACAATACAATGAAAGCTTTAATAACAATTTTATTTTTACTTATTGCCGGATTTGCCGTCGCCCAGCAGCCCTACCCTTTATCCGTCCCGATTCCCGACGCTCCCGCTCAAGTTACCGATCCCGCCGAATATATCAGAATTATTTATCAATTCGGTCTGGGAATTGGGGGATTAGTCGCGATGGCAAGAATTATTTACGCGGCGATTGTAATAATGACCGCCGCCGGCAACACCTCTAAAATAAGCGACGCTAGAGATATGATTACCCAAGCGATTTTCGGACTGGTATTGCTTTTCGGAGCGACCCTCATTCTCTACACGATTGACCCGAAATTAATCAAACTGGAGCTTGTAAAACCAGTGCCGGTTTCTGTGCCCGCTGCAACTACAAATGCCAGACGTGATACCATGCAAGAAGCAGATAGAGCACAAAAGGAATATGAAAAAGATCCCACGATAGGAAACAAGATAAAATTATTGGACGCTCAATTGGCTGCCTTCAAGCAAATATTAGCAGAAGCTGAAAAAAATCTTGCTGAAGCTAAAAAAGCGGGCCGCTCAACAGAACAACTCGAACTTAATATAGAAAATGCAAGAAGGGGCATCGAGAGAACTGAAAAGGAACTGGCAAGTTGGGAATCATTGAGACCTCTATGAATAAAATAATAAAAATCGCGATAATTCTGTCAATAATTGCCGCTGTCGGAATTGGCGCTTATTTCGCCTATCAATTCTTTTTTAATCAAGCGCCTCAAGCTCCTGGGAGCGGCAATGGAATCATTGACGAAATCGCGGTTTCCAGACCAACCGCGCTGACCGATGATTCAGTCCTTGATTACTGGGTAAATTTCAAAACCAATGAAATTTATTACATTTCCGAAAACGGTCAGATTCATAAGGTGTTAAGCGACCGGAACAAAGAAACGATCAGTTCCCAGCTTATCGGGGAGTTGAATTACATCAAGCCGTCAGCCGATGGCTCGTTGATTTTGGCTTCTTTGGGTTATCCGCGAAGTCCAACCTTTGCCGTTTACGATATCGGCTCCCGCGCCTGGCAGTCCTTGCCAGCCGGCATTACAGCCGCCGATTGGGATCCGAGTTCCAATAACCGATTGGCTTATTTAATCAACAACGGATCTGTGAGTCGTTTATTGCTTCTCACTTTAGACAATCAAAGAACCAGCGAGGTCTTGCGCCTCGCCCAGCAGGATTTGGATTTAGATTGGGTATCAGCAGATATAATTTATTTCAAGGAACGTCCGTCTCGATTTGCGACCGGATCGCTTCGGGAATTTAATTTAAAAACCCGAATTCTGAAAACTCTGATTAGTGATGAACCTGGGCTATTAATTAAATGGTCAACGGGTAGAAATATGGGAATAAAATGGTCAAACGATTTGTCGATTGTGGATACAAATGGACGAATTATTGCTAGTACTAATCTGAAAACTATTCCTTCTAAATGTGTTTTTTTTGGGCCGGGGATATACTGTGCCGCTTCCAGTGATCAATCGACTGTTTCTAGCCGAGAGTTTCCGGATGATTATCTAAAAAAGGGATTAGTAACCAGGGATGATCTTTATTTATTACTCATCGACGATGTGAGTCCTCTTGCGGCAATAAAAGATATCACCCTTAGCTACGGACAGAATCCTATTGACGCCGATCGGTTAGAGCTGTTGGGAGGGCAGTTATTGTTTATAAACCGATACGATAAGAACATTTACTCCTTAGAATTATAAAACCCCTCTTATAGAGGTTTTATGATGACATATCTATCGGGGCCTTCGCCCATGCTCTCGCTTTTAATATCGGGGCGCGCGGAAAGCTCCACGTGAACTAAGCGCCGCTCATAAGCGTTCATCGCCGGCAAACGCACTTCTACTTTCGTGGCCAAAACTTTTCTAGCGGCCGCTTTAGCAAGCTCAACAATAAGATTTTCCCGTTCTTTCCGGTAATTATTAACGTCTATAAAAATCGTCTCTTCCTGGCCGTGTTTCTTCGAAAGCATGTTAACCATCCGCTCTAAATCCGAAACTAAAAATGGGAGATGTTTTTTAATCCATTCACCCTCATTGGCAAACACGATAACTTTTCTGTTTTCGGCGTCAAAGTCAACGCTGGGCTCATTTAAGCCCAATAATTCGACTAAATTTTTAACTTTTGTCTGAAATTCTTGTGTCATCTTCCTTTCTTAATTTCTTATTAACTATAATTTGTTGAACTATCGAAAAAGCCGAGCTTGCCAACCAATATACTCCGATAGCAGCCGGCAAACTGGTCAGAATCACTAGGGTTAACACCGGTCCGATAACCACCATGCTTCTGCTTACCTTAGCCGCCGGATCGTCGCTGGTCTTTTTCGGTAAACTTAATCGTCCCTGAAAATACTGAAGCACAACGGCTAAAACTACAACTAATATACTTCTTTTTTGTAAATCTATCAAGCCCAGGAAGAAATTATTTATTTCCGCTGGTTGAGGCACAAAAGCGTACAAATCGGCAAAAGCTTCTGGCGAAAAACCGTTTAAAAAAAGTCGATAGAGAACAATTAAGACGGGGAGTTGGACGAGTATTAAAAGAAAGCTGGAAAATGGGTTTACTTTATGGCGACGATAAAGCTCTATCATCGCCTGCGCCTGTTTTTCTTTATTGTCTTTGTGATCGTGTTGTATCTTTTTTATTTCCGGCTGAATCTTTTGCATCAACGTTTGATTTTTAAAACTCTTATAAAAAAGCGGGTATAAAATGAATCGGATTATTAAAGTAAGCAAAATAATAGCGATGCCTAGATCTTCAAAGGCAATATTTTCATAAAGAAAAACCAAAGCGTTGAAAAGCGGTTGATATAAAATTGTGTGGAAAATGGACATATTGTGAATTGCTAATTTCTAATTTCTAATTTCTAAAATTTTAATGAGTTCTGCGATAAATTTTTCTCTCGATAGCTCCGCCGCCGGAGGCAGAATGGAAATCCAATAATCGCCGAGCTTAATAGTTTTAAGCCGCTCTCTAACAAAATTATACACCATCCGTCTAAGACGGTTTCGACCGGTCGCTCTTTTGGAAACTTTGACGCTAACAGTAATACCGAAACGACTGTGGGGGAGCTTGGTAATAAAATTTTTTAATAAAAAATAAGGGGTTTTTCTTAATTGACCCCTTTTTCCGACAAACTTCTGAATTGGTAACTTATATCGCTTGGCAAGCATAACTATATTTAGATTCTAGCTACTAGATTCTAAACCGTGAGCTGACGGCGACCCTTTCGGCGCCGGTTACGGAGCGTGCGACGACCGCCATGGGTGCGGCTGCGCTTTAAAAATCCATGAGTTCTTAATCTTTTTTTCTTTCGCGGCTGATATGTTCTAGACATAACAACTATATTAACACTAAAAACAAAATTTCGTCAAATTTTTCTTGCTTACAAAAAGTTATCCACCTATAATTAACATGTTGTTAATTTTTAAAGTTGGCTATATAAAAAAAATACTTAAAATTAAAACATGGATCCCGTTAGAAACAATCAATCAATGAATGCTATAATTTTTTTCTTAGCAAAAAGAATATCTATGAATAAAAGGTCTTCGGCCGATCAACGGTCGCCTTTGGCGACCTGTTTCTAACGGGATGGACTTAAAAGAACTTTGGCAAACAGCGCTTAACGAAATAGAACTTCAAGTTACTAGGCCTAATTTCATTACTTGGTTTAAAAATAGCCAGCTTTTAGAAAAAAAAGATGGCGCCGCTTTAATTGGGCTACCTAACAACTTTGCTAAAGAGTGGGTAGAGAATAAGTATTACAAAATAATTCTCGGCGTTCTCAGAAATCTCGACGATGGCACTAAAAAATTGGATTTTATGGTTACCGCTGGTCCAAGCGCGGCAAAAATTTCCGAATCTAAAGCAAAAAAGAGTCCTGTTGAAGACCAACCGGTCATCCCGGAGTTAAAAGTTGATCCGGAAACAAATCTTAACCCGCGATATACGCTTGCTTCTTTTGTGGTTGGATCATCCAATGACGCCGCTTACAGCGCGGCGCAGGCAGTTATCCAAGCTAAAGATATCGGGAAGAAATATAACCCGCTTTTCTTTTACGGCGGCGTCGGCGTGGGTAAAACCCACCTCATTCAAGCTATTGGCAACGAAATCAAAAGTTTTCATCAAAATAAATTCAAAGTTCGTTATGTGCCGTCAGAAAAATTTACCAACGAGGTTATTACTGCCATGCGCAATAAACGCATGGAGACCATTAAAGAAAAGTATCGTGGCGTGGACGTTTTTATAATAGACGATATTCAATTTATCGGCGGCAAAACCAGAACCGAAGAGGAATTTTTTCACACCTTTAACGCGCTACATCAAAATAATAAACAAATCATCGTCTCTTCCGATAAGCCCCCCAGATTTATTCCTACTTTGGAAGAGCGTCTCCGGTCGCGTTTCGAAGGAGGCATGGTTTGCGACATAGGTTTCCCGGATTATGAACTACGGGTGGCTGTTCTTAACGCAAAAGTTCAAGAAAAAGGATTTAATCTTTCTCCGGAGGTTATCGGAATTATTGCCAATAAGGTAAGGAAAAATATGAGGGAATTAGAGGGGGTTTTAAATAAAATTTCCTTCTACCAGCAGACGAAAAACCAGGAAATTACTCCAAAACTTGCCGAGAGTATCATTAATGAAAGTATTCAGGATCCGGCTCAGCAGAATCTAAATTACGGCCATGTCGTCAAAGTGGTCGCTGAGTTTTATGAAATATCTTCAAATGATCTTATAGGTCGATGCAGAAAAAAAGAAGTTGTGGAACCGCGTCAGATTGCTATGTATCTTCTGCGAGATGTTTTAAATCTTTCTTTCCCGTATATTGGGGAAAGGTTGGGGAAAAGAGATCATACAACTGCCATGTACGCGTTTGAAAAGATCTCACAAGAAGTGAATAAAAATTCGATGTTAAACAACAAGATTATGCTTATCAAGGAAAAATTAACAAAATCCTAACAGGTTATTGTTGATTATTTTCTAATTTTTGTATTAAAATCTAAGTTATCAACAAAATTCACAGTTACTAACACTACTACTCTTATATAAACCAAATGAAAATAATAATTCTTAAAAGCAACCTCAAAGAAGCCTTATCGGCTGTGGAGAGAGCGGCGTCGGAAAACAATAATCTTCCTGTTTTAAAAAATGTTCTTTTAAAAACTTATAATAATAAAATTAAAATTGCCGCTACCAATCTTGATTTGGCGGTTACCAAACTTACTTCCGGAAAAATTATAGAAGAGGGTGGAATAACAGTACCGCTTTCAACTTTTCAAAGTTTAGTAAACAATAGCGACAATGAAAGAATTACCGTCGAGACGGAAAAAAACAATCTTCTTTTTAAAACAGATAATTACACCGCTAAAATCCAAGGAGTAAATCAAGAAGAATTTCCCATTATACCCAGAATAGAAAGCGAGGAAAACTTTATCGAAATGGAAACGCCGATTTTTAGAGATGCTGTTCAAAAAGTGCTCAGCGCGGTGCAAATTTCCGAGATTAGACCGGAAATCAGCGGCGTTCTTTTTGACTTTCAACTAACTCAATTAAAATTAGTTTCTACGGACGCTTTTCGCTTAGCCCAAAAAACCATCAACAATAATCAGTTTAAGACAAATTTTAAAGAAGGTTTTAAGGTAATCGTTCCTCTTAAGACCATTACCGAGGCGTTTCGAATATTTCCAGACAACCAGTCGATTAAAATTCAGCTAGATCCAAACCAAATTCTCTTTAAAAACGAAGATTCTGAGATAATTTCCCGCTTAATCGACGGAGAATATCCCGATTATGAACAGATTATCCCCAAAAACATCGAAACAGAAACCGTCCTTAATAGGGAACAGCTTATTAATGCGGTTAAATTAGCCAGTAATTTTTCCGGAAAAACCAATGACGTTAAGATTAAAATCAATGATAATAAAAAAGTTCTCGAGGTTTATTCAGCAAACCAATATTTGGGCGAAAATAACTACCTTATTCCGGTTAAAATAAAAGGCGACAACTTCAAAGAGATTGCCTTTAATTGGAGGTATTTTATCGATGGTCTGAAGATAATTGACGGAGAAAATTTAGTTTTCGGGGTTAACGGAGAAAATAAACCGTCTATCATCAAAGCATCGGATGATCCCTCGTATTTCTATATAGTGATGCCGATAAAGAACGTTTAGTTATTGATAAAGAATAATTTCTTTCTCAATTCGGTTATTGGCTTCATCTACGGCTATAAACTTTAAGGTGTTTTGAAGGTTGGCGGAAGAAAAATTGTAATTTTTTCGGTAAGAGTAGTTAGCGTTTAGGTTTATTAATTGATCTATTAAATTGCCGTTTAAATAAATCTCAAATCTTTTTATTTTCAGCGAAGAAAGGACATCAGCCGCCAAAGTCATCGGATTTTTAATAAACTCGCCGTTATTTGGAGAAAGAACGGTGATTCCGAGACCCCCTTCTTTTGGTTGATATTGGGCGTTTTGAGAAACCGGTTTGTTGTAAGCAACGTCAAAGTTGGAAATTGTTTTGCGCGCCCATTCAATAACCGGATCTTCCCAATTTTTGAATTGAGAATCCCGATCCGGATTTGCCGGTTGTGATCCTTGGGGATCGTTTTTATCAACGTAATAAAGAAGCGAATGGATGTGGGGATGTTGTTGAGAATCAACTCGATAATTAACTACATATTCTCCTTTTAAAATTGGCTTGTCGGTAAATATTGGATCCGGTCGATTAAACGGTTCGGTTGGTCTGTCAGCGAGCGCCTCTTTCATAAAAGCGTTCCAAATTGGCACGGCGGCTAAAATACTGGAACCGCGCTGTTGCATGGGCGTGTTGTCGTTGTTTCCGGCCCAGACGCCGACTACCAGCGATGGCGTGTAACCAATCGCCCAGGCGTCTCGATAATCGTTAGTAGTTCCGGTTTTCAGCGCGACGTCTTGCCCGGAGAAAACCGTTAAGGATAAACTACTAGAGAAAAGACCGGATCGAGTGTCTATGTCAGAAAGAATGTCATTGATTAACCTGGCGTATTGCTGCTCGATAACCTGCGTCGGCTCATCTTTATATTCTTCTAAAATCTTTCCGTCGTCCTCAATTCTTAAAATAAAAGAATTAGGATGACGAATGCCGTCCTGCGCGAAGACTGAATAAGCGTGTACTAATTCTTTTAATTTAATTTCGCCGCCGCCAAGCACCAAGGAAAGCCCATAGCGACTTCTTTCTGTAAGAGTGGTAATTCCAAAATCACGGACTAATTTTAACAAATTATCTATACCGGCAAGGTAAAGCACTTTAGCCGCCGGCACGTTTATCGATTGGCCAAGCGCTTGTCGGAAAGTAACCGGACCCCGGAAAACCTCGTCAAAGTTACGGGGATGGAAGCATTCTTCAGAACTCTCTTCTTTCTCAAAATCAACAATTAACGGACAATCGGGATTATTGGCGGCAAATTCCGTTGGAAGATCAAAGAGAATAGCGTCGGGAGTAAAACCTTTTTTCATGGCTGTTGCGTAAGCAAATGGCTTGATTGCCGATCCTGGCTGGCGAAGGCCTTGGACGGCAACGTTAAAATTTCCCTCAAAACGGCAATCTAGGCCAGGTTTACATCCTTCTGGCTCTGGATCAGCGAAATAATCTCGCGACCCCACCATGGCCAGAATTTGGCCGGTAGTCGCGTCCTCGGCGACTAAAGAGGCATTGTGGCCCTGGTAAAACTCTTTGTTTCTTTCCGCCCCTTCCAAAACCGCTTTTTCAGCCGACTCCTGCAATTTCCAGTCGAGCGTGGTGGTAACTTTAAGACCGGCCGTTCTCACAAAATCTTCGCCATATTTATCATTGAGATAATCTTGGACTATTAAAGCGAAGTGGGGAGCTTTAATGCCGGTGTAGTTTTTTTCAAACGTTAGTTTTTGTTCCTGGGCCGCTGTTTTTTGATTCTCGCTTATAAAGCCAAGCTCCTCCATTTTTTCCAAAACCAAATCCTTTCTCGCTAACAATTCATCAATATGAGATCCGTAAGGCGAGAAATAACTTGGCGCTTTTGGCAAAGCGGCCAGTAGAGCGGCTTCGGCAAGAGTCATGTCTTTAGCGTTTTTTCCAAAAAAAGTTTTAGCGGCGGCTTCAATGCCATAAGCGTTGGAGCCATACGGTATTTGATTGAGATAGAGATTAAAAATTTCGTCTTTGGTAAATTGCTTCTCCAGTTTTATTGCCAGGACCAATTCCTTTAATTTTCTAGTAATAGTGCGATCATCGGTAAGAAAAGCTTTTTTGGCCAGCTGTTGAGTGATGGTCGAGCCTCCTTGAGAAATTCGCCCGCGAGAAATATTTATTATAAGGGCGCGAAGAATGGATCGTAAATCGAAAGCGGGATGGTTATAAAAATTTTCATCTTCGATGGCGAGAGTCGCTTGCTTGATTTTTTCCGGAATTTCCTCGAAAGGAATAACGGTTCTTTTTTCTTCCCCGTGAATTTCGTAAAGCAAGACCTCTCCGGTTTTATCGTAAATTTTAGTCGACTCAAAAATTTGACGACTGCCTAACAGCTCGGCGTTTGGCAAATTAGCGGTTAGAATCAAAAAATAGCCGCCCCCGATAATTAAGCAGGCGAGCGCGCTTATAAGTATTAAGCGTATTTTTATTCCCATCTTTCAACCCATATCATAAAACAAAAAAGCTCCGGAATCAACCGGAGCTTTTTTGTTTTATGATTACTCTTCCCCTTCTTCGTCTTCCTCTTCCTCCTCATCAAGCTTTTCTTCTACATTTTCATCTTCCGTTTCCAAATCGTCTTCCATTAATATTTCGTTTTTCATAAATTCTTTCTTCATCACGACCTTTATTGGAAGTCGCGCTTCCAAAATTTATTTTTACAAATATACACTAGCTTATTCTGGTGTCAACCCCTCCGTAGAGTCGACGCATATTAGCGGCCGTTATAGCCACTGCCAGGGCATCACTAGCATCGTCGTGACCGGCAAGTTCGTCAACGCCCAAAATAGCTTTTACCATTTTAGCAACGCCAAGTTTATCGGTAAAACCATAACCGGTCACCTGCAGCTTAACTTCATTAGGCGAGTATTCTACTATGGGAATCGAAGTTTTGGTAAGTATAGAAAGTATTGCCCCTCTGGCTTGGGCGACATCGAGAGCGGTCTTTCGGTTTTTGGAGAAAAACAGTTTTTCAACCGCGACCAATTCAGGCGCTAGTTCTTTAAGAATGGCATTCAGAGAAACCGAAAGCGAAAAAATCTTGTCTTTTAAAAGCTTTTCGCTTGTTTCGATTGTACCGTATTTAATCAGTTTTAGAGATCCATTCGCCTCAATCAGGCCATAACCCATTCGCGAGGTGCCCGGATCAATTCCTAAAATACGCATTTTAATTATTGCGCGTTCGTTATTACTTTTTGAACGTCGTTATGATCCTCAAGTATTTTAACGAGGTCTTCCAATTTTTGTTTCCCTTCCGACGTTATCGCTTGGGGAAATTTGGCTTTCCAGCCGCCTTCGGCCTTTTCAAACCCCCAGAGAACGCTGCCGGGATTGGCCATTTTGGCTTCGTTAGAATCGAGCAGATGGCGAATTTCAGAAGTGGTGCGATTTGTATTATCAGTAATACCCTCGATGATGATCGCGATACCTTCCGGTCCGTAGGCCTCTATAGTAAATTCGGCGAGATCTTTTTCTTCCGAGGCTTTTTTAATTGCTCGTTCGATATTTTCCAGCGGTACTTTATTTTCTTTGGCTTTTTCAATTGCGCTTCGAAGCCGGGGGTTAAAATCCGGATTGGGTTCGGTTTTCGCGGCAATGGAAATCGCCGCGAGCAATTTTGAAAAAAGCGCTCCGCGCGCCGCGTCGGCCCTGCCCTTTTGCTGTTTAATTTGTTTCCAATGACTGTGTCCTGCCACGAGACTAGTATATAGAATCTAGAAACTAGAATCTAGAAACTGGAATAAAAAAACCCCGTGAGATAGTGAGCTTGATAAGCTCTATCTCACGGGGTGAGAGGGTTCAGGCAGCCTTTGTTTCCACAACCAGCTTTTCCTTATGAAGCTGGCAATGAAGCTGGCAGTAGTAATGTCCGTCTTCCGCCGTGAAATATTCGGCGAAATAGGGGCACTTGTCTTCCCATGCGAGATGACAGGGAATCGGTCCGCCGGAACCGTCATACTTCTCGATGGTGATTTCCATAACTGTTCCTTCCTGAAAAAGTTACCAACCCCATCCGCCCAATCCGCCGAGCGTTCGAGTGCCACCCCGACGAATCTCCTCCGTTGTTACTTGCCAGGGATACGCACCCTGGTTCTGGTGCTCGAGATTTACAATCAACGAAACGGCACCGACGAGTTCGGATGGATGCGGCCCGTCGTGGTCGCATTCCTCGTGTACATCCCAGGCCTTAGCAGTGACAACCGCTTTGACCGAGTAGTTGGTGGACCAATTGGAAAACCGCACTGAGGTACTCTGGCCTGGAGCTAAAAACTTCGTCGGCTGTCCATTCGGATCACGAAACGTCACCTCTCTCACTTTGTCCGTTATCACTTCCAGAGAGAGATTATGCCCCGATAAATTGATGATCCCGACCGTCGTCCCGCTAGTAAGGATCGGGATGTTGGTCGAAATCCCCACCATCCCGCACCCCAGCAACAGGCTGGGGATTATCAGGATGATAGCCAGAAAGGCGATCTTCTTCATAAACCCTCCTTTTTTTCTGTCCAAGAACTGCCGACAATATAGCATATTTAAGGGACATTGTCAAGGTATAATAAAGGTATGCTTTATGTACCATATGAGTCATAAATTATACCCGTGAAGCAAGTTGCTCTTGTGGAAAAATGGGGTTAAATTTAAAATGTGGCTCAGGATTTGAAAATAAGCTTAGATGAACAGCTGGCGAAAATTCGTCGCGAAGCTGAAGAAAAAGACGCCCAAAATAGGGCGAGTAAAGCTGGCGTTCAATATTTTAATCTTGCCACCACTCCGGTTCAGATCGATGCTTTAAAATTATTGCCGGAAAAAGAGGCGCGCCGTTTCAAGGTGGCGCCTTTTCAATTTAAAGAAAAAGAGGTGGCGCTTGCCGTTTTGGATCCTCAATCAAAAGAAACAAAAAACGTAGTTAAAAAACTGGAACAGAAAGGCTATAAATTAAAACTTTTTACGGTGTCCCAAAGCTCGCTTGAAAATGTTTGGAAATTTTATCAATATGTGCCGCCGCCCAGCGAAGAAATCACCGGCAAAGTGACGATTGCGGAAAAGCGAATAGAAGAGCTTTTCCAAAAACTTACCGATCTAGAAAAAGTAAAACAGGAAATTTTAGATTTCGATTTTAGAAAATTTCAAACCGGCCAAATCTTAGAAGTAGTATTGGCTGGGGCTTTAAACAACCGCGCTTCGGATATCCACTTCGAAGCGGAAGAAAAAGCCGTTCGTGTTCGTTACAGAGTTGACGGTCTTCTGCATGATGTGATGACCAATCTTCCAAGCGATGTTTATAAATTTATTGTTTCCAGAATCAAACTGCTGTCTAATTTAAAACTAAACGTTATAGATGCTCCGCAAGACGGCCGCTTTACTGTTGTCGTGACGGGGAAAGAAATAGAGCTTCGCGTTTCAATCATTCCTTCGGAATTCGGCGAGACAATCGTGATGCGCGTTCTTGATCCCGATTCCATCAAAATGACCTTGCCTCAACTTGGCCTTCGAGAAGATGATTTGGAAATCATCAAGCGGGAATTAGTCAGTCCCAATGGGATGATTTTAAATACTGGCCCGACCGGTTCCGGTAAAACCACGACGCTTTACGCCTTCTTGCTTTCTAAACTTTCGCCGGAAATAAAAATAATCACCATCGAAGATCCTATTGAATACCATTTGGGCGGCATTGAACAGACGCAAGTCGATTCGGAGGCCGGTTATGACTTCGCGGGCGGCCTTCGTTCGCTGATGCGTCAAGATCCGGACGTAATCTTGGTCGGCGAGGTGCGCGACAAAGAAACCGCGGAGATTTCCATCCAAGCGGCGCTTACCGGCCACTTGGTTTTTTCCACGATTCATGCCAATTCCGCGGCTGGAGCGATCCCTCGCTTTCTCGACCTTAAAATAAAACCGACAAGCATCGGTCCGGCGCTTAATTTAATAATCGCTCAGCGTTTAGTGCGACGGCTTTGCGAGCATTGCAAAACAGAAGAAAAAACAT
>JACOXP010000006.1 GCA_016182295.1 Candidatus Harrisonbacteria bacterium
TGGAAACAAAGAGGGAAATTGGAGAAAGCATTGAAATTCCGGATATTATCGCAGTGAAAGAGTTTTCGGAAAAAACCGGTGTTAATCCGGCAAAAGTCATCGGAGAACTGATGAAAAATGGAATTCTGGCAAATATTAATCAGCAAATTGATTTTGAAACAGCGCAGATTATTGCGGATGATCTTGGTATATTGAATTATGTAATTTTTAAAGACACCGATGGCGCTGGTTGTCATAAAATAACTTTTAATTCAACCGGAACTCTGAATGCTATATTGGTCGATTGTGCCACCGGAGAGCCACCGCCCCCTCCTCCACCGCCTCCGCCGTCAGGAGTTATATTTTTTGAAAACTTCAATAGTTATACTGACGGGAATCTTGGTGGTCAAGGCGGCTGGACTACGCCGAACACTGTCAACTGGACAGTTAATCCCGTTTCACCAATTGAGGGATTCAAAGATTTAAAGGTTACCGGCACTACCGACACATTGGGCGTAGCGTTTGTTGCGATCAATGACTCTGTGGGCACTACGGGAAATTTGGTCACAGCGACTTGGAGATTTAAAATAAATAATGTTTCTGCTGGCGGCGGACGGGGCTTGACGGTTATTCTAAGAAATTCGCTTAATCAGAATATTACTGATGTTAGCTTTGCTGTTTCGCAGCCAATAATAGGAACGAGACACAACGACGACTTTGTTCCTTTTCAAGAAATAAGTCTTGGCCAAGTCTATAAAGTTACTGTTGAGTATGACAAGCTCAATAATCAATATCGAATGAGAATTAATGACGGCCCTTTTTCTTCCTTCGGACCCCTCTCCGATACATTGGCTAATGGTAGTAACGTGGAAAAGCTTCTGATCGGAAGCGATAGAATAAACGGCTCAACTTTTATTGATGAGCTTATTATTCAACAGTAGTAAGAAAATCCTTTTATTTTTGCAAGATATAAACGACATTAACTCCCCATCGGCTACCCAACCATTGTTTAATGGGGGGAGATTTCTCGGATAAAATGTAAATCACCCGTCTAATTTTTCCTCTAAAACCATTGAAAATTTTAGGTCGGACATGATATTCGACTCCAATTAATTTAAAAAACTTAAGCACGGTTTTCTTTATAATATTTTCTGTAAATATGACTATATGATTATTAGTGGCTCGGTAACTTTTAAAATCCCTAGTTTTTTTGAACCGCTCAATTTCTCCTTTTGAACCTAGGTTGGGGACAGTAAAAATCAATATCCCATTTTTATCCAGCACTCGATGAATTTCTCGAATGGCATGAAATGGGTTTTCTAAATGAGGAATTACGCACCAGGCGGTTGCTACTTGAAAAAAGTTGTCTGGCCAGGGTAGTTTTTCCCAGCTTAAATCGGCAATCCTAAATTCCTTAAATAGTTTTTTGTTATCCGTCGTTACATAATCATCTATATCAATGCCATAAATGTTTTTATAACCGACTTGGCCGATTTGAGAGGCAAAAACGCCGCTGGCCGGACCTAGATCGAGAAGCTTGACGACAGTCCGGTTTTTAAAAAATTTGTCGATGTAATTATTAAAAATTTTGACAGCGAATAGGTCACGCACGCTTTTCCCGGCGCAATTTTCCAGTATTTCCCGACCATCCCCCTCCTTCAATTCTTTGATTTCCTCGGCAGTTAAGTACCTCATAATTAGTGAAACCTTGTTATTCTTATATTAAGTTTTATTGTAATACTTTATGAACGGGAAAAAAACTGTTTTTATCACCTCATTTTTTGGATTAATTTCGAGAAACATTTTAGCCACCGATACTTTAAAAATTTTACGGCGCGATCCGAATCTGCGCATTGTGATCGTAGCGCCGGAGAAAAAGCGGGAAAATTATCAAAAAGAATTTGGCGGCGAAAATGTTATTGTTGAGAGCATCTCTAATTACGAGCCGACAAAATTGGAAAGAATTTTTGAAGTTATATTCCACAATCTTTCCGATACAGCGGCTTGGCGGATTCATCGCTTAATTTATCGAAAACGGGAGAAAAAATATTTCACCTTCTTAGTTTACTGGGTTTTATCAAAATTGGGTTATTTCAAACCGATTCGTTCTTTCGCTCGCTGGCTGGATTATAAATTTCTTCCCAGAGAACGATTCGCCGGGCTTTTTGAAAAATATCGGCCCAGTTTGGTTTTTTCCACGGATATTTTTCATTCCAACGATATCGACATGATGCGTGAAGCCGGAGCGCGCGGAGTGTTTATTTTGGGCATGGTTCGCTCCTGGGACAACATTACTTCGAAAGGTCTCAACCGAATAAAACCGGATAAGCTTGTCGTGAATACCGAAAAGATTAAAGAGGAAGCAATCCGTTATAATGATATTTCTCCGGAAGATATATCTGTTGTCGGAGTTCCTCATTACGATTCTTATAACGCGGAAAATCGGAAAAGCCGAGAAGTTTTATTTAAAGAGCTTGGTCTTGATCCAAAGAAAAAAACGATTTTTTTTGCTCCGCCAAGCGATATTTACGCCGATGGCGATCCTGTCACGGAAAAAATAGTGAACGCGCTATTGCCAATCGACGCTCAATTGTTATTGCGTCTTTACATAGTCGGAGACGTTAATTTGGGAAACATCAAACCGATTCCGGGAAAAATCGCGATTGACGATCCGGGCGGAGGAAGCGATTTTACCAAGACCGACCTGACGGCGGGAGACGCCCATTTAGCCGATCTTTTATACCACAGCGATGTGGTGGTGGCTTTTGCTTCAACTTTGGCGATCGACGCGGTGGTTTTTGATAAACCGGTGGTCTTTATCGCTTTTGATGGCGATACCAGTCGCCCATATTGGAAAAGTTTGCGTCGTTATTATGATTACGATCATCAAAAGTCAATTTTAAAAACCGGAGGCGTGAAATTAGCGAGCAACATCGAAAAAATGACAGAACAGATTAAAAAATATCTGACTAATCCTGAGTTGGATAAAGAGGGGCGGCGTGAAATTATCGCGGAGCGTTGTTGGAAGTTAGATGGACGCTCCGGTCAAAGATTGGCGTCGGTTATTGAAAGGCAATTTCAACCATTGTAAAGTTACGATTGCTATGTTTGATTACGAAAAAGCAAAATATGAAAATCATTCATGCAATTTTTGTAACGCAACCGAATTTGAAGTTATAAGCGTTACAGACAGGCATAGGTTAAATGCCCGAACCGTAATTTGCAAAAATTGCGGTCTAATTTTTATAAATCCGAGAATGTCCAAAAGAGATTACGGACATTTTTATGAGCATGAATATCGTCAGTTAAGGCCGCGAAGCGAAGGGAAGTTGAATCATAAAGAAAATCTGGACAAAACGTTCAAAAGAATGAGACTTTTAGGTCGGGAAATAGCTTATAAAGTTAGGTCTCATATTAATTCCGGATTGACTATTGAGATTGGATCCAGCATCGGGGGAATACTTAAGGGCTTTCAAGACATCATCGGCGGAGACGTAATTGGCATAGAGCCATCAACGGAGGAATCGGGATTTGCCGAGGCCGCGGGAGTTAAAACCTACGTTTCTCTTTTTGAAGATTTCAAAGAAAATATTCCACCGGCTGACAATATATTAATAGTTCGCAGTTTTAATCATTTATTGGATCCCAAACAGTTTTTAACCTGGGCGAACCTTAATTTAAAAGAAAACGGTCATTTAATTATTTTAGTTCTGGATTTCTTAAAAGTTTGTTCAAGAAAGGGTTGTATTTATACCCAGATCGATCACCCCTTTATGTTTCATTCGCGTGTCCTGAAAGCTTTTGTGGAATCCGCTGGATTTAAAGTAGACCTATTGACCTCCCCCAAAGCTGGATATTTATTTTTAATAGGAGAGAAATTAAACACCCAACCATTTACTAACGTTTATTTTTCGAAGAATAATTACCAAAAGACAAAAAGTTCTTTGGGATGGTTGCGCGTTAAAGCGGGGCATGTTTTTTATAGGTTGCGGTCAATTTTGGAAAAATGGAAAATAAAGGCCTCCCAATATGTTAAAATTAATATATGGATAAAAAAATAGTATTTTCAGCGCTCGTTGTTGTATTGGTCGGTCTAGCGGTTTTCTTATCCCCTTATTCTGGAGATTTACCAAGGGCCTTTGTTGTGGCTCAAGGCGTCCCCGGCGGCATTCCTGGCCAGGGTGGGCCATCTGGGTGGACAGACGATGGATTGATTGTTCGATTAACTAATATTGCTGATTTTGTTGGAATAGGGACTCAAAATCCACCGGCTAAGTTGACCGTAAGTGGCGGGGATGTTTTTGTGTCCGATACTGGAAAGGGGGTTAGATTGAAAGATATTGACGGGGTAGGGTGTCATAGAGTTACTGTTAATTCTTCCGGAGTTCTCATAGTTACAGTGGTAGACTGCTTAACCGGAGAGCCACCGCCCCCACCGATAGGTAATGTATATGATAGTTTTGATAGCTACACAGCTGGTTCTGAGTTGGCCGGTGGCAATGGTGGTGCTGGTTGGACTAGCGGTTGGGTGAAAACATCTCCTGGAGATTATGTTGCCCAGAGCACGGGCTGTTATTCCGGTAACTGTGTTAGGCAGGCCGATCAATTTAATGATGCTATCGATGACAGGTCTTTTGGGCCATTAATCAGCGGTAGTGGAAGAGTGCATACTAAAATTAATGGCGAAAGCAGTCAATATATACGTTTTTGTAATGATGTAACTTGTGTGGGTGACAACAAAGAAAAATTCTATCTAGAATATAGCGCATCTTTTAACGCCGCTTATCTAAAAGCGGGGACGTCTAGTCAAAGTTTGGGTACCATATTGCGTAATATATGGACAGATGTAGAATTTCAATTTGGTGGAAATGGCGGTGTGTGTTCTTTTTCCCAAGTTAGGGCCAGACTTGATGGTGGTAATTGGTCCTCTTGTATTAATATGTCTAATTTGGGGAATGTGCAAAGCGTAAGGTTGCATTACAACGCATATACTGGTAGAGAATGGTGGATTGATGAATTCATTATTCTGGCAGATTAGTCCACCAGTCGTCTTTACGTCAATTATTTGCTAATACGAAACCATTTTCTATGGGAAAATATCTTTCTTCAAAAGAAATACTTAACGATCAAGAGACAAAAGACAAGCTAAACAAATGGGTGAGTCCCAGTATTAGAGCCGGTTTCCCAATTCAGACTGTAAGAAAATATTTTAAAGGAAACGGACGAGTATTGGATTGTGGCACTGCCAGCGGCGAGTTCCTAAAAATTTTGTACGAGACCGGTTTTTCGGACGTCTTCGCAATTGATATAGACGACTATGTAAGCGAGAAAAATAGGAAATTTCTTAAAGATTTGAAATTAGCAGATTTGAGTTACGATAAGTTTCCTTACGAAGATAATTTTTTTGATCTAGTAACGGGTTGGTGTATTGTTCCGCATTTGGAAAATCCATACAATTTTTTCCGGGAAGCGCGCCGAGTCTTAAAACCGGGCGGATTATTGATAGTCACCTTGATTAATATTTTTACCCCCTCTCATCGGAAGTATTTTTATAAACATTGCGATTTCCCGGGATTTCATGATAGGAACAACCACATTGCCCTTTTCCCAAAAGCGGTTTTTAAGAAAACAGTTTTGAGAGATTTTGACCTAATTGGCAAGGAATATTTTATTAGTCCAAGCATCTTTAATCGCGGGTTGAAGGCAAAAGTTAGAAGATTTGTTTACAATATTGCTAGTAATAGCAATCGTGCCAAGAGATTTTTTGACGAAAGATGGGGCGCGAAAGTAGCTATGATTTTGAGGAAGAAATAATTAAGAGCCCCCGTTTAGAGGGGGACGATTAACACAACGATGGCTAAGCAACCCTCAGTCTTTTTTTGCGGTTATAATTGTAATATCTCAAAAATATGCGCGTTTGCTATTTAAATCACGATACAAATCCATACACGGGTTCGGGGCGATTTTGCTCGTTTTTAATCGAGGCGTTAAATAAAGAAATTCCCGATCTTCAATATAAGGTTTTGACGCGAGAAGATCTTCTTCCCAAAAACAAATTCAGCTTATTTTTGAAATTTCCGAAAATAAGAAAGGAATTCAAAAAATATGAAATTATACACGCCCTTGATGGCTGGCCGTATGGTTTTCTAGCCGTATTGGGAGCGTTCGGTTTAAGAAAAAAAGTCATTATTACCGCTATTGGCACAGGCGCCGTTCAGCCGCTTTATAACTGGTGGAAAAGACCGCTTTTAAAATGGGCGTACAAAAAAGCCGATAAAATTGTGGCGGTAAGCAATAATACCAAAAAAGAAATTTTGAAAATCATTCCGAATTTAAAAATTGAGGTGATAAATCACGGAGTGGATTACGAAAAGTTTCAATCACTAAACCCTAAACTCCTATACCCTAAACCCTATGTTTTAAGCGTTGGAGCGTGGAAACCGAGAAAGGGATTTGATTATTCAATATCGGCTTTTGAAAAATTAAAAGATAAATTTCCCGATTTGAAATACGTTATTGTCAGTAAAGCGCCGGAAGAAATCAAACAAAAATATGACCGGGTTGTTTTTCTGGAAAATGTTTCCGAAAAAGAATTGATTAGTTTGTACAAAAACGCTGAATTGTTTATTCTGCTTCCGCAAGATGATAACAAGGATATAGAGGGTTTCGGATTGGTGTTTTTGGAAGCGGCGGCCTGCGGTTTGCCGATTATAGCTTCTTTGGGGACCAGCGCTGAAGACGCGGTTAAGGATAACGGCATTCTTGTAGATTCTAAAGATATCCAAGAGGTTGCCAAAGCAATAAGCGAGATTGTCCGAAACGAAGACAAAAAAACCCTCATGAGCGAGAATTCAGTTAAATTAGCTAAAGCGATGAGCTGGCGGCGAGCGGTCGGGGATTATCTAAAAATCTACAAATGAAGACGATTTTTATTACCAGTTTAAACCCGTTTATAACAAGAAACATTCTTTTTACGGATGTTTTTGAGACATTGCGCAAAGCGCCGGCGACTCGTCTGGTGATTTTTTGCCCGGATTACAAACTGGATTATTTCCGCGGCCATTTCTCTGCTCCTAACGTCATTGTTGAGGGAATTAAACCGCAGCAAATTACTAAGCAGGACGTTTTTTTCCGATATGTTGACGCCAGTTTTATAGACAATAATTCCAGATACATTCATCAGCGTCGGGAATTACTGCGGGATAAAAATTATCCGCGTTTTTTAGCATCCAGATTTTTGGCGCGCGCCGGCAGTTTGCGTTGGATCCAGCGCCTAGCGCGCTGGGTCGATCTGTTAACAATTCAAAAAAACAAATTTGCCGGATTCTTCGATAAATACCGGCCGAATTTGGTTTTTGCTCCCGATATTTTTCATGACGACGATGTCCATTTTTTGGCGGAAGCAAAACGTCGAAAAATTAAAACCGTCGGCATGGTGCGCTCCTGGGACAATATTACCAACAAAGGTTTATGCCGCGTTAAGCCGGATAAATTGGTAGTCAATAATGAAATTCTTAAATCCGAAGCCGTTCGATATGAGGATATGCGTCCCGATGATGTCGCGGTAGTCGGAATGCCCCAGACGGATTACTACTTGAAAGAAACGCGCACTCCGAGAACGGAATTTTTCAAAAGAATTAATTTGGATCCCAACAAACGTTTGATTATGTTTTCGCCGCACGGCAATCGTTTTCACGACACCGATTGGCAGATTATGCAGATATTGAAAGAGGCGCGATTGAACGGCGAATTGCCGGAGAACGTGCAATTTTTAGTTCGTTTCCCGCCAAATGATGACGTGGCCATGGGAAACTTTAAGCCGGATAGCCACTTTTTTATTGATCGTCCCGCAAAAATGTTTCAGGAAGGAATTTATCGCGATCAGGAGCTTGATGGGTTAGCAATGCTCCATTTAGCGGATTCATTGCATTACAGCGAACTGGTCGTGACTTATAATTCCTCGATCATTATTGATGCCGCCGCTTTTGGAAAACCGTCGGTAGGCGTGGCTTTTGACGGTTGGGAAAAGAAGCCGGATATTTATCGAAGCGTGGCCAGATTTATGGACTATGATCATACCCAGCACATTTTAAAAACCGGCGGATTATGGATAACCCGCGATCGAAATGAGCTGATTAACGCTGTCAGTACGTATCTAAAGAACCCGAAACATAATTTAGAAAATCGCCAAAAAATTGTTGATAGTCAAATTTGGAAATTTGATGGCAGGGCCGGAAAACGCATTGCGGAGTTTATTTACTCCTTGGCATAGCAAGTGATAGGATGGAAAAATATGAAATTCTTAGGTAGAAATTGGTTTGTCGCCGTGATTTGCGGAGCGGTTTTCTTGTTTGTGCTTTTTCCCTATTTATTTCAAGGCAAACTCATCCGCGGCGACAGCGCCGACGGCGTTATCGCCTATATGTCGTTTCTTGAGCAATCTTTTAAAAAAGGAGAAAGCCCGTTTTGGAATCCTTATGGGGCTGGCGGTTTTCCATCCTTTGTTTCTTATTCTTTTCCGTATAATCCTTTAAACCTTCTGCTTTATCTGGCCCCCGCCCTTTTTGTCCATCATTGGGGGCTTTGGTTGGTTTTAGCGACGTCATTATTTTTAATGATATTACTGGTTAGAGAGTTGGGCGGCGGTTTGATTGCTGGTTTTATCGCTGGTTTGAGCTTTTTAATCGCCATGATGTTGTATGAAAACAATGTCTATTCAGCCGTTGCTTTCGCGTTCCAGCCGTTTCTTTTTTGGTTGATTTTAAAATTGGTAAAAACCGAAAAAAGATCGTTATCAATTCTTTATATAGCAATATTGGCCCTAGCATTGGCGTTTGTCTGGTTATCAGCGGGCAGTAATTATCAATTTACCGTTTATACGGTAATTACCGCTTTTGTTTGGTTAATTTACTGGGCCAACCATCACAAACGGAAGTTTTTCCCTCTTGCCCTGAAATTGACCTTGGGATGCGCTTTTGGAACCGCAATCGGTATTTTGGGAATTTTGCCGGCATTGACCATTCTGGGCAATCTTTCCCTGCGCGAAGGCGGTCTTTCTTTTGAATACGTAACTTCTACCGCTCCCGTGCGTTGGTCGGATATAGTGCTTTTTGTTAATCCCTTTTTTGAAGGCCGTTCGGCGGAGACATTTCTTTACATGGGTTTATTGCCGTTAATTTTTCTGATCGCCTCTTTTTTCGTTAAAAACGTCCCCCACAAAAAATTATTTATTTTCTTGTTCTTAATACCGTTGGCAATCGCCTTTTACAAATCTCCATTACTGTGGGCAATCCAGCAATTGCCTATTCTAAGCTACTTCCGTCACCCGAGCCGATGGATGATCGTCGGATCATTTGGAGCTTCGATCTTGGCAGGATTGGGAGGAGAGAGAATTCTTGCGCGGGTTAAGGAAAAAGTTAAAATTTCTGACCGAAAATGGTTGTTGATCGTTGCTCTTGTGATAATCTCAATCGTTATTGATTACAGAATCGTGTGGCAAAAAAAGTTTGCCATAGAAAGTCCCAAAGCCGAGTTTTTGATTAACAATTCTTCGCCCAAACAATTAAAAGAATTAATTCAAACAAGAGAAGCGGGAAGAGTTCTTTCCGTTTTGCCCGATGACAGCGTGTCGGTTTTTTATTGGGCCTTAACAGGACAGGGTCCACCGAGAGACGCTGATTTGAAAGCAAAAATTGACGCGGCTTATCTTCACCCCAATGATCAGTTGTTTTATGGAATAGAGACGATTGAATTGACCGATAATTTGCCGCTTCGCATGGGTCGTTATCTCTCTCTTGTCGGGGCAAGAATTTCTGGGGGCGATTATGGCGAGAGTAATTTGATAAAATATCCGGGAATGCCAATAGATCGGCTGTCTTTACTGAAGCAACGATCCAGTCTGCTTAATTTTCTCGGCGTGCGTTACCTGCTTTCCGGTTTTGATTTGCGTGAAGTTGGATTCGATTATCAGAACCTTGGAAGAGTTCGGGTCGAAGGAGTGAAAGAAGCGGGTTACGCTTTTGGTGTAAATGTTTATGAAAATACCGGCGCCAAACCTCTGGCTTATTTTTCTAAAATCACCGATTTTACTCAGAACGCGGACCAATCTTACGACACTTTTAAAGCGAATGATTTTCGGGGAGTTTTTGTTGAATGCGCAGATTGCGGCAGTATTACCGAAGCTGGCGGCAAAATAGAAATTTTGGAAAAGACGAACGGACGAGCGATTTTACATTCCGAGTCCGATGGAGTTAGATTTCTGATTTTTTCTCAAAATTATATTCCCGGTTGGGGCGCTTGGATTGATAGCGTAGAAACAGAAATTTTTAGAGTGAACGCCGCTTTTATGGGAATTTTTGTACCCACCGGCGAGCATAAAATTAGATTCGATTTCAGATATAGCGAGCTTTTAAACCCAAAATTTTATTTTAATGAATAAACATTCCATCACTGTTCTTATTTCAGCGTTTAACGAAGAGCAGACGATCGCGGAAGCTATTTTGAAAACTGATGAAGCGTTGAGAAAGCATGTGATTGATTATGAGATCATTGTTTTTGATGATGGTAGCCGCGATGCTACCGGGAAAATAGCCGAGGACTTGGCTAAGAATAATAATCGGCTTAGAGTGGTGCGCAATAAAACCAATAAGAATCTTGGTTATAACTTGAGAATGGGCGTGTCTTTAGCTGGCAAAGAATATTGTATGGCTTTTGTTAATGCCGACAGCTATCCGCTGGAAGAATCATTTCGCCAGTTTTTTTCAGTTTATGGCGAGAAAGATTTTGTATTAGGTTACTCCGTTAATTATGGAGACCGTCCTTGGCTGCGAAGGTTCCTCTCCTGGTTGTTTGTGAAAATTATGAATTTTTTGTTTGGTTTTAGGATTAAATATTATAACGGCCCCGTTATTATTAAAACCGCATTATGGCGGACGGTGCCGATGACTATCGAAAGTTTCGCCTACATGGCTGAAGTAACCGCGACTCTTTTAAAAAGGGGCATAAAATATGACGAAGCGCAGATATTTTATATGCCGGAGCGTAAAGGCTTGAATATTTCGGTCTTGCGGCGTAATATTTGGGGTGTGGCTAAAGCGATTGCTTTAATGTTCTGGCGTCTGAATATAAAGCGTCAGCTTTACGTAAAACCAAAGTAGTCTACGGATTTCATTTATGAATAAAACGGAGAGGGATTTCTTGAAAAATAAGAAAGTTTTGATTGTCGGCGCGGCTGGTTCAATCGGTGGCGCGCTTTCCCGACGGGTGGCGGAATTTAAACCAAAATCACTGACGATTTTAGATCAAAATGAAAGTGAGTTGTTTTGGATTTGGGAAGAAACCAAAGAGACCTGCAAGACTAATATGGTGATTGCCGATATTCGAAATAGAGAGCGTATTGAAGAAATCTTTTTAAACTATCGTCCGGATATAGTTTATCATTGCGCCGCCTACAAACACGTGATCTTAATGGAAATGTGGCCGCAAGAAGCCCATCGGACGAACGTTCACGGCACTCAAGTTATTGTGGATGCCGCTCTTAAATCGGGGGTTGATAAAGTAGTTTTTATCTCCACCGACAAAGCGGTAAACCCCACTTCCGTTATGGGAATGACCAAAAAAGAAGGGGAAAAAATTTGCCTCAACGCGAATAAATTAAAAAAAACTAAATTTATCGTAGTTCGTTTTGGCAATGTGATGGCTTCGCGGGGAAGTGTAATTCCAATATTTCAAAAACAAATTAACGAAGGCAAGCACCTCACGGTAACGGATCAGCGAATGGAGCGATATTTTATGGGAATTTATGAAGCGGTGGATCTTGTATTGGAGGCTTCCATGATTGGCAAAGCCGGAGACATCATGGTATTGGATATGGGCAACCCCATGCCCATTTATGAGTTGGCCAACTTGATGGTTAAACTTTCCGGGAAAAATCTTAGAGTGAATTTTACTAAAGCGGGCAAGGGAGAAAAGTTTTTTGAGGAATTGATGACTCCCGCCGAGAGAAAACGGGCTATCAAAAGAAACGGAATATATATTATTCGCTCGAAATCTCGATAAAATTATGCCAATAGCCACGCCAGTTTTGATTACTGGAGCCAGCGGTTTCGTTGGCGCTAATTTGTTGCGGAGATTGGTAAATAATGGATTGGAGAAAAAAACCAACATTATTTTAAGAAAGAACTCCGACCCCTGGAGGATAAAAGATGTTTTAAAGAAAGCGCCTACCCACATCGTTGACTTGCGAAACGAAGAGGCCACCAGGGCATTGTTAAAAAAAATTAAACCCAAAACAATTTTTCATCTAGCCACTCACGGCGCTTACCCGCGCCAGCAATTTGAAGAAAAAGAAATAATGGAAACCAATATTACCTGCGCTTTTAATTTGATGAATAGCGCCGCGCGGACCGGCGTTAAATCGTTCATCAACACTGGAACTTCTTCAGAATACGGAATTAATAAAATGGCCATGCGCGAACAGGATCGTTTAAGTCCCGTTACCGCTTACGGCGCGAGTAAGGCCTGGGCCACGCTTTATGGAAATTATTTGGCCAATGACAAAAAATTCCCCGTAACTACATTGCGACTTTTTGGCGTGTACGGATATTACGAACCCCGCGGCAGGTTGATACCGAATATCATATTATCTTTTTTAGAAAATTCTCGACCAAAACTGACTAATCCGAAATTTATTCGAGATTTTGTTTTTATTGAAGATGTCGTTGACGCGTACATTATGGCCGCTGAAAGGAACATAGCCGGTTCTATTTTAAATGTAGGATCGGGAAGAAAAACGTCGCTTCAGGAGGTTTTTACTGTTATAAAAGAAATTATGAACAGCGACGTTCGGCCAATTTTAGAGAAATCGAAAACCGGCATACCTGATATAAATAGGCGCGTTGCCGATGTGCAATTGGCTAAAAAGACTTTAAAATGGAAACCAAAGACGAATTTGCGCGATGGCTTGCGAAAGACCGTTAATTGGTTTAAAGATAACTTAGATTTATATGAACATCATTAAGCTTAAAGAAATAGCTAAACAGATAAGACGCGACATTGTTACGATGACTGGAACAGCCCGCGTGGCTCATTCTGGTAGCGCTCTTTCGGCGGTTGACGCGCTTACGGCGCTCTATTTCAACTTTATGAAACTGAACCCGAAAAAACCAAATTGGCCGGGTCGGGACCGGTTTATTCTAAGCAAGGGCCACGCGGCCACGGCCTTATATGCCGCTTTGGCCAATCGGGGATTTTTTAAAAAAGAGAAATTAAAAACTTTCGCCCAAAACGGCAGTCATTTGACCTGCCATCCCAGTATTCAAAATGTGCCCGGGGTTGAGGCCACTACCGGCGCGCTGGGACACGGACTTTCAATTGGCGTTGGCATGGCTTTGGCGGGTAAGCGGGATAATAATAAACACAATATTTACGTAATGATTTCCGACGGTGAATGCGATGAAGGTTCTGTTTGGGAGGCGGTGCTTTTTGCCGGCCATCACAAATTAAATAATCTTACGATTATTGTTGATTACAATAAAATTCAGAGTTTCGGTCGAACCGCGGAAGTTTTGGATTTAGAGCCGCTAACCGAAAAATTCAAAGCTTTTAATTGGTGGACTAAGGAAGTTGACGGGCATAATTTAGGCGAACTTCTGTCAGTTTTAAAAGAAGCGAAAAAAATTAAAAACCAGCCGCAATGCTTAATCGCCCATACCGTAAAGGGGAAAGGTGTTTCTTTTATGGAGGATAGATTAGAATGGCATTATTGGTCGCCCAGCGGCGATTTGTTAAAAAAGGCGTTGGAGGAGCTTGCTTAAAAATTGACATGGAAAAATTTGATCCAATAAAAAATTTCAAAGAAGAAGAACAGGGAACTTTTTGGGACGAATATTCTAAAAATTTTATTTCGATTGAAGCGGCGCAAAGCACAAAATCTCTTTTAAGAGGTGAAATTAGATTGTGCGGAGATTTCTTAAGATCATCCGATCGATCAAACAAAGGAAAAATTTTGAAGTTGGATTTATGGAACGAAGCTCATCACACCGCGATTCTTACCTACATTCACCATTTTTACGACGAAGTTCATGCTATTGATATATCGCCGGACGTTGTTCGACAGGCGCTGAAAAAATTGGAAGAGAAAAATATAAAAGTTAAAGCGGTTATCGGCGATATGCGAAAGATGCCCTATCCGGACAATTCTTTTGACTATGTATACACGATGGGCACCATTGAGCATATTCCGAGGCCACAGGACGCCATGGAAGAAATATTCAGAGTGCTGAAGCCGGGTGGGCGGGCGGTAATCGGTGTTCCCAATAAATATGAATGGTTTGGAAAATCTTTAATTTTGGACTTTTTTGCTCTTACCGGCATCAAGGAAGACGGCTACGAACATAGCTACGGTTGGCGGCAATTCACTCGTGAGCTTGAAGATTCTGGATTGAGAGTTTTGCGCAAAACCGGCGCTTACTTTATGCCCTGGTTTATCCGGGCCGCCGATTGGTTCTTAGCTCAACGTTTGCCGAAAGCGGCAATCGTTTTATGGCCTTTCATAAAATTCTCCGACTATTTAAGCAATTCCAACTTCTTCCTTAAGCACGGCAGTGTTGTCGTGGCGGTTGTAGAGAAACCCCACCATGCGAGATAGCCAAGAAATAAAAAAAATTGCCGATCAGTATGGCACCCCTACCTTTATTGCTTGGAAAAACGTCATTATTGAGAATGTCAGGAGATTTCGGGAAGTTCTATGCCAATATCGAGGCGGTTCAACCTTGTGTTATTCGGCCAAGACCAATCCCCAGGTGGCAATTTTAAAAATGATGGCCGAACAGGGAATATCCGCCGCCGTCTGTTCTGTTTTGGATACAACCGCTGCGTTCAGAGCGGGATTTTCTGGAGAAAGAATGATCTACGTCGGATTAGTTAAAACGGATGAGGGTTTGGAGATCGCCGTTAAAAATAATTTTCGAATAATTAACGTTGAGTCTTATGACGAAGTTACGCGTTTGGCAAAAATTGCCGAGAAGCACAACAAAAAAGTTCCAGTGGGTATTCGACTTTCCTTTCCGTCCAAAACAGGCATTAAATCTCTATTGGGAGTCACGTATGACCGTTTTGGGGCAAGCGTTAAAAGTGGAGAAGCGCGGTCAATAGCCGAATTTATTGTTAAAAATCCCCATTTAGTTCTCGAGGGACTTCATTGCCATACCGGATCCAACCAAACAAACGAAAAAAACTATCTGATAGGTATTAATCACTTGGTTGATTTCATGAGGTATTTAAAAGAAAAGCACAATGTTTCGATATCGATTTTGAACATCGGCGGCGGAATAGGCGTCCCGACCATCAGGGCTTATTCGTTGGTAAATCTTGGCGTGAATTTTCTAAAAAACATGATTGGCCGGCCACTTCGCCACGTCAGTAACCTCCAATTTAGTCTTCCGGCAATGATGAAAAGAATTATCGATCATTTACATCAGACCTTGGATCGTCACAATCTTTCCCATCCCCATCTTATGATGGAACCAGGAAGAGCGCTCGTCGGAGATGGGATAGATCTGGTAACGCGGATAGTCAACGAAAAAAGGACGGAGATTCGCAAGTGGTACATGATCGATGGGGGCACCAATCTCCTTCCCGCCCTTACCCTATTTTCAGAATCCCATGATATAACGGTGATAACTGATAATCGGGATTCCACTATGGAAAAACTTTCCGTCGCGGGGCCGCTTTTATACTCGGCTGACATAGTGGCGACCAACAGATTTTTACCAAAAGCGAGGATTGGCGATCTGATTGTGGTGCATGACGTTGGCGCGTATTGCGGCAGTCAGTCAAACCAGTTTCTTTACCCGAGAGCGGCAACCATATTGGTAAGTGGAAATACTTCAACCGTTATACAAAAACGGGAGTCGGTTGAAGACGTATTATCAAGGGATTTATGAAAAAAGTTCTCATTACCGGGGCAACCGGATTTATCGGAGGCGCGTTGGTTAAACGTCTTTTAAAAAATAAAAATTACAAAATAATTTGCTTGGTGCGGGATTTGAGCAAAGCGGCCAAGCTTAAGGAATTGGGGGCCGAACTTGTTAAATGGGATATGACGGATTCCCAAAACGTTGAAGATGCTATGCGTAATGCATCGATAGTAATTCATCTGGCGGCGGTTTTGGCGAATAAACACGCGTCCAAAACGGAAATGCGCGCCGTTAACGTTGATGGAACAAGAAACATTTTGAAAATTGCTAAACTAATCGGCGCGAAACAGTTTATTTTTTTAAGTTCGGCGCTTTTAAGCTGGCACAGGAGTATTGATTGCCCCAATGAAGAATCGCCGGTTCTTCCGACTACCGAATACGAAAAGACAAAATTAGAGGCGGAGCGTTTGGTCAAATCCGCTTCTTCTTCGGAGTTTCAAACCACGGTAATGAGACCCGGAGTTGTTTACGGTCCCGGAGGCATCGGCTTTTCTCCATTATTCAAAGCTGTTAAAACGGGGAAGTTTTTCTATGTAAATAATGGTTCTCACATTTTTGAGCTGACTTTTATTGATGATCTGATTGATGTTATTCTAGCCACCATCGGCAATAACAGCGCCTACGGAGAGACTTTTATTATTTCCGAACAAAATCCCAAGACCTTTCGGGAATTTACGGAACAAATCGCTAGAACTATCGGGGTGACTCCGCCCAAGCTTAGCATCCCGGCCCCTGTTTTTAAAATCGCCTGGATGTTTTTATATCCGCTTGAGCTTTTAGGTCTCCCGATTCCGATCAGCGAAAGCACTTTTAAGACCCTTACTTTGCGCCGCGTTTTCGATACCACTAAAGCAAAAAAGATGTTAAATTATACAGCGCGAATTTCATTGGAAGAGGGCGTTAAGCAATCAGTCGATTACTATAAAAATATCGGAATTTTATGAGAAAAGCGTTTATAGATACTCTTTTTGAATTGGCGAGAAAGGACAAAAATATTTTTCTGTTGAATGCAGATTTAGGCTTTTCGGTTTTAGAAAAATTTAATCAAGCTTACCCCAAACGAGCTATTAACATGGGCATAGCAGAAGCCAATTCTATAGGAACGGCTGCTGGTTTGGCGTTATCCGGAAAAACAGTTTTTGTTTATTCAATTATTCCTTTTGTGACTTTCCGTGTTCTGGAGCAGATCCGTAATGACGTGGCTATGCAGGAAGCCAATGTTAAAATAGTCGGCATCGGTAGCGGTTGGAGTTACGGTTCCTTAGGCGCCACCCACCATGCTATAGAAGATATCGCCGTTCTTCGTTCAATACCGGGCATGCGAATTGTCTGTCCGGGTGATCCGATAGAAGCGGCAGCGGCCACTAAAGCCATTACCAAAACCAAAGGGCCGTTTTATTTTCGTCTTAACAAAGCGGGAGATCCGATTGTCCATAAAACCATTCCAAAATTCCGGATTGGCGAAGCAATTCAAGTTCGGCCCGGAAAGGATCTGACGATCATCACCACCGGCAATGCTCTACCCGGCGGCGCGATCGTCAGTGACATTTTGTCCGAAGATGGATTAAGCGTTCGATTGATTTCCATGCATACAATTAAACCACTGGACGAAGCCACCGTTAAAAAAGCGGCCAAGGAAACCAAGGCAATTTTTACTTTAGAAGATCATAATATTCTTGGAGGATTGGGCAGCGCGGTCGCGGAAATTTTGGCGGAAAATCGATTCGGCGGAGTGTTCCATCGCTTTGGCGCGAAAGACGCTTTCACTCATATTGCCGGCCCCCACGATTTTTTGCGGGAGCATCATGGGCTTTCTCCTAAAAATATTGCTAGAGTTATCAGGCGGAAAATCGCATGAAATTATCCGGCTTCAGAATCGGAGATTTTTTGGAATTGCGCGGCTGGAAGCTATTGGAAATCTCTAAGGAAATTCCTTTAATAATAAATTTCAATTGTCCGGCGGACGACGGACAGCTGAAAACCATCGCTACCCTGGTCGGCAATTCCGGAAGACAAATACGTATTGGCTGCTGTCCAAACTGCGGTTATATCGGTTACATAGACAAATTGAGCAAAGATTGGATCAATCGTTTTTATTTGGAAACCTGGGATGATGCCGTAAATCAAGATGTTCAAAAAAAAGCTCAGAAACTCAAAGAAAAATTAAAAACCGGCTACAGCGGGAAAGAACAGCTTGCTATCTCCGCCATCAAAACTTTGAATATTGATAAAAGCCGTTATGTATGCGAGATAGGATGCGGATTCGGCAAATCTTTAAATCAGCTTCGCCGATTGGGCTTTGAAAAATTGGTAGGAATTGAAAATTCTTCTCATCGCGCGGCAATTGCCGCCAAAGCTTATGGTTTGAAAACTATAGCCGCTCCTTTTGACGAAGCGGCAAAGAATTCGGAGCTTAGCAAACTGGCTCCTTTTAGCCTGATTTATTCTCATCACGTTCTTGAGCATGTTTATAATCCGGCGGAGATGATTAGGATCGCTTCTGAATTACAGAAAGAAGAAGATTATCTCGTTACCGTTATCCCTAATTTTATTGGCGAGCCCTCGGTGGGTGTTCTTGGTTTCTTTCCGCATCTCCATTCTTTCACGGAAACCGCGCTCACCGGTCTTTTAAGGCGTTACGGATATAAAGTAATAAACAGATCTCTTACTAATGATAGAGAGATCTGTGTTGTCGCTCAAAAAACGCGAAAGGCGATCGCGGCAACGGTTTTGAGGGGAGCTTATAATCTGGCTTTGGAAAAACTTAAACGCGGATTGGCGTTAGACGGAAATCACATTTCTTTTCCGGCTAGATTTTGGTGGTACGCGAAAAAATCAGATCAAGGCGGCTGGAAGAAATACTTTAAGAACCGGTTCTTGGATAAAATTTATTGGAAACTAGCTTCTTTTGGGAGAAAATATAAAGGAACCAGAGTTTTGGTTGTTGAAAATCTCAATGGTCGCTATAATTCGGAACAAGCTTCGCCTATTGAGATTCAATTTAATGGGGAGATAAAATTATTTTATAAATAAAATGAAAAAATATTTTTGGATTTTCCGGTATTGTTGGAAACACTTCAGCAGATTTTTAATGAGACCGTACTATTCAATTAGAACATCTTGGCCTGTGTGGTTCGGCATTTTAAATAAAGAGGGGCGGCTATTATACGATCGACATCCCAAAAACCACGATTCTGTTTTGGAAAAAATCATAAAAGAAATAAAAGAAAAAGGCATCGCCGTTACTCATCTTGACGAATTATTTCCCGGAAGAAATCTTTTGCCGGAATTGCAAAGTTACACAAAAAAACTTGCTGAAACCGCTCAAATAAAAAAAGGCAAGGAATTTCTAATGGCTCTTTGGGAAACGGCTGGGGTTTTGGATTTAGATAATAGTTTAGTTAAATTATCCCTACAATCAAGATCGCTGGAAGTAGTAAACGCTTATATGGAGATGTTTTCCAAGTTCCGCCACGCTTCTTTAAATGTAACAATACCGATGCCGGAGGGATCGTTGGCGATAAAATCACAGCGCTGGCATCGCGATCCGGAAGACAAACGGATGTGCAAAATGTTTGTTTATTTAAACGATATTGATGAAGATGCCGGCCCGTTTATTTACATTCCCAAATCTCACCAAGGAGGAAAATGGAGAGAAATTTTCCCCCAGCGTCCGCCAGTCGGCTACTACCCTCCGGATGGAGCGGTGGAAAAAGTTATCCCCTCAGCCGAAATAAAAGTTTGTACCGGCCGCGCCGGTACGGTAATATTTGGCGATACCAGCGGTTTGCACAAAGGAGGCTACGCCAAGTCCAAAGAGCGATATATGTTTACGGCTACTTATTCATCGAAAGCGTCTCTTTGGCAAACATATTATGCGCTGCCGTCAGCCGGTCAATTAACCGAATTAAACCTATTGGCTCGCTACGCGGTTACAAAATAGAAGATATGAAGACAGTTTTTTTGTGCGTGCCCAATTACGTTTTTTCAACAGATCTTCTGCGCACGCGTTATATCGGTTATCTAGCATCCAAATACAAAGTAGTGGTTTTTATGCCGATGATCGGTCCAGAAGAAGCGAAGCGCGTCGGTTATTTTCATTCTACAAATGTCCAGTATGTAAAGTGGGAATTGGAAGTGCCAAAATTTTGGAGCATTTTTAAGTTATTCAGAATAGCGGCAATGACCGAGTTCGATTATCTCGAATCGGTCCGACACTTCTATAAACGACCCACTTTCAAAAACAATTGGCAGAGACGTTTGGTCCGTTTTTTCGCGAAGCCGTTTGGGCAGTTATTGACGGCTGATTTTTTTACAAAACTTGAAAGCCGTTTACACCCTCGATCTCTTCAATTTGATAAATATCTCAAGCAATTCCAGCCAAGTTTGGTAATCACGGCCACGCCGGGTTTTAATCCTTTTGAAGCAGAAATGATTTTATTGGCTAAACGATCGAAACTGCCAACGGCGGCTGTTAATTTTACTTGGGATAATTTGACAACCAACTGCAACCATATTAGAAAAACTGATTATTTGATTGTTTGGAACGATATTGTTAAAGAGGAAGCGAAGAAAATTCATCACTACGATCTGGCTAAAGTTTTCGTCGCCGGTGTTAACAAGTTCGACCATTATTTTAGAAAAGAAGGCAAACTTAGTCGTGAGGAATTCTTAAAAAGTAAAAAATTAGACCCCAAAAGAAAGACAATAGTTTTTTGTAGCAAGCCGAAAACCTACGTCGAGCAATTAGATCACGTTCGCGGCATATTGGAAGCGCGCGAAAAAGGACGTCTAGCCGCCCCCGTTAACCTATTGATCAGGCCTCACCCGCTGGATAATCGAGATAATTATAAAGAATTTATAAATTTACCGAATGTTTATGTTGATTATTCTGGTAAATCAATGAAGTTTTCCGCCGAATCAGTTTCCAATAAAATTGAGATGGACGAGGAGGATTTAATGAATTTGAAATACACCTTGCAATACGGAGATGTGCACCTTCAATATGGATCAACCCTGGCGCTGGAAGCGGCAATTTTTGACAAACCAATGGTTAATATCGGTTTTTTGAAAACCCTTAATCATGACACAAGCTATAAGGTAACTCATTTTTGGCCGGTTATTGAGACGGGCGCTTCTCCAATAGCTAAAACGCCAGAGGAACTTGTTGATTTAACCAATCAATATTTAAAAAACCCGATGTTGCATAAAGAAAATCGCCGACAGCTTTTGGAAAAATTCGTGGTCCTGCGCGACGGTTTTGCTTATAAACGGAATGTGGATTTCCTGGGAAACGTTTTATCCTAAAAACAGGTTTAATTTAGAAACGGGGATATGACTTTTCGAGAAATTCAGAATTCTGTTTTTCGACTGATGGAAAATCCGGGCGCGACCGTATCCGATCACTTGTCGATCGCGAATCAGCTGGAAGACAGCAAAAAAGAAAAACCGGAATACTTCCGCGGCATTAAAGCCGCTTTTTTGAGCAACTTTACCATTAAGGGATTGCCGGAGATTTTTAGAACGCGGGCAATTTTCCACAATGTCTGGGCGGATGTTTATCTTGGCCCCTATGATCAATGCGCTCAGGAAATTCTTGATAAAAAAAGCGGCCTGTATAAATTCCAGCCGGATTTAATTTATTTTCTTTTCGACGCCGACGGCGAAAAGGCAAATCATTACAAAGAACTAGCCAGCCAACTTTCTGGCAAGGTGATGCTGATGGACAGTAATCAAATAAAAGCGGTCGTCGGTAATTATTGGCAAACCAAATATAAAGAGATGGGAGATTTCAGCGTGGCGCCAGAAGGATTTTCTACACTAGCCGATTATTTAATGAAAGAAACAATCGCCGTGAGCGGCGCTACCAAAAAATGTTTGGTGTTGGACCTTGATAATACGTTGTGGAAAGGAGTAATTGGTGAAGACGGCCTTGAGGGAATAAAACCAGATCAAGATTTTCAACGTCAGGCCCTTTATCTTTATGAGACTGGAGTAATTCTGGCGATAAACAGTAAAAATAATTCAGAAGACGTGCTGGAAGCAATTGAAAAGCATCCGAAAATGATTCTACGAAAAAATCATTTTGCCGCTTGGCGGATCAATTGGCAGGATAAGGCAACCAATATGAAAGAATTGACGGATGAGTTAATGCTGGGGGCCGACAGTTTTGTTTTTGTCGATGATAGTCCGTTCGAGAGGAATATCGTGGCCAATAAATTTCCGGAAGTAGCCATTCTAAGCCCTGAAAGCCTGAAAAATTATCCCGGCTTCCATAAATTAAAAATTACCGATGAAGATCGACGTCGCGGTCAAATGTATGCCGAGGAGCAAATCCGCAGAAGCGCCCGATCTTCATTAAATAACGTGGAAGATTTTATAAAGTCATTGAATTTGGAAGTTACTATTCGAGAAATAAAATCGGACAGTCCCATTATCCCGCGTATCGCCCAAATGGCTCAAAAGACCAACCAGTTTAATATGACGACCAAGCGTTGGAGTGAAGATGAAATCAGGACTCTGCTTAATGAACGGCACAATTATAAAATGTGGGCTGTTGAGGCAATGGATCGTTTTGGCGATTACGGTATTATAGGTTTCTTGGCCGCAAAGCCCGTAGTTGATAAAGTTTGGGAAATTGATAATTTTTTAATGAGCTGCCGTATTCTGGGACGAGGAATAGAAAAGACGCTGTTGGCTCGCGTGATTGAAGAAGCGAATCGGAGCAAAATCAGCAAACTTATAGGGGTTTTTATTCCGACCAAAAAAAATAAGGCGCTTTGTGAAGATTTCTATCCAAATAACGGTTTTAATAGTGGGCTTGTCTACAAATCCGCCGATTCTGTAAACTTTATTCATCACCTAAACAGCCCCTACCCATATCCAGAAAACATAAAAGTAAATTTCTCTTAAAATTATGAAATCCAATCCTACTTTACAGTTAAGCAATTTGAATTACGAAGGCATAAAGATCGATCAGGAATTTTCCTTCGAACGCTTGGTGGACAAGCAATTAGTCGATGAATTTGCCAAATTAAGCGGCGATTTCAGTCCTCTGCACATGGATGATTCTTACGCCAAAACGACTAAATTCGGCGAACGGATCGCCCATGGGATGCTTTTGGCCAGTTTTTTCTCTGCTCTGGTGGGGATGTTGTGTCCCGGGAAGAAAGGTTTATATTTATCCCAAACAGCAAATTTTAAAAACCCGTGCCGTTTGGGAGACAAACTTATTGTTATGGGCAAGATAAAATCAAAATCGGATTCAACCAGAACATTGGAATTAAGCACAATAATTAAGAATACTAACGGGAAAATTTTGGTGGACGGGTCGGCAATGGTAAAATTTTTAGAGTAATTTATGGATCTTAAATTAAAAGGCAAAGTAGTTCTTATATTGGGAGGAACCGGAGGGATCGGCTCTGCGATAACGGCGGAATTCCAGAAAGAAGGCGCTTCGGTTTGCGCCCATGGGCGTTCGGGCAATTACGCTACTGATCTGACGTCTGAAGACGCGATGGCTGGGCTGGTGGAAAAGGCAATGAAACAATTTGGGCGGGTTGATACGGTGATCAATTCTCTATCGACTCCGGTAAAACACGGAGCTTTAGAGTCAAAAAAATGGTCCGATTTTCAGGACCAAATTGATGTTCAAACACGCTCGTTTGTTGATTTATTGCCGCTGGTTGTGCCGACGATGAAGAGGCAGGGTGGCGGCCGAATAATAAATATTTTAACCACTTACGTGATTGGGCAGCCCCCGTCCGGGTTGGCTGATTACGTAACTGCCAAATACGCGCTATTGGGCCTGACTAAAGCGGCAGCCAGAGAATTGGGTAAATATCACATAACGGTAAACGCCGTTTCCCCGAGTTTTATCCGCAATAAATTTACCGATCGGATACCGGAAAAATTTGACGAATTGTTAATCAGCCAGACTCCGCTTGGTCGTTTAGCAACTCCGGAAGATGTGGCGAGAACCGTTTTATTTCTTGCTTCAGAAAAAGCCGAGTTTATTACCGGTGAGAATATCATTGTTGCCGGTGGCCAAACAATGGATTAATTTTAATTTTTATGAAGACACTTGAAGAAATAATTGCCGGCGTTTTAACGATTGATGTCAAATCGGTCAATGATCAGACCAGTCCGGAAAATACTCCCGGCTGGGATTCTTTTAACAGTATTCTTTTGGTTAGCGAAGTTGAAAAAAATTTCAACGTCAAATTTGAATTGGATGAGGTAGTGGGATTGAAAAATGTCGGGGATTTTCGGGCTCTCTTGAAAAAACGCGGCGCTTTTTAGGAATGAAAATCGAATTTCTGGATAAAAAGGATCGGAGCTTGCTAGAACAATTTTATCGGGAAAGCTATTCTCCAAAATATATTTTGCTCAGAAAAGATTTTTTTGATTGGTACACGGTTAAAAATCCGAATTACCGAGATCGATTCCCGGATGGACAACTTCCAGTTCTGGTTCTTAGAGACGATAAAAGGATCTTGGCTCATTGGGTTTGCGGAGCGCAAAAATTCAATTTTTTTGGGAGAAACTTTTCTATGTTCTGGACTTCTAATTGGATGGTTCATCCGGATTTTCGCCATCGTGGTTTGGGTGCTCTTATAACTAATTTTTTGCAAAAGCTGCCGGTGGATGTATTGGCGGCAAATATGGTGACCAAAGAATCAAGGAATGTCTTAGAGCGACTTAATTATCAATATCAAGACCTTAATCGTTATTTAGCGGTTTTTTCTGACGAAGCTTTAAATTTAGTTAACCACCGAAATGATCCAAGAGTTCGGGATCGTTTGCGGGAAGTTATTATCCCCGCTAAGAATGGCGATTTTGCCAATATTGAGCCGGTTTCCGCCTTTGCAGAAGACTATAACGAGTTTTGGCACAGCGGTTTCGCGCCCGTAGCGCAAGGCGGAGCGCGCGACGCCGATTTTTTAAACTGGCGATATCCGCAAGCTCCGTTTTTTGAATATCGCTGTTTTGTGGTTAAAGACAATCAAAAAAAGATAAAAGGGGTGATTGTTTTACGCATTGATGAGATTCGAAACACTAACTACCGAGCTTGTCGGATGTTGGAATTTTTTACTGATCCGGAATGGGCAAAACTAGCCGCCGAATTTGTAATCAGCTATGCCCGGCGGGAAAAATGCGTTTTTCTTGACTATTACAATTTGTTTTCCGGTTTTGATTCATTTTTCGCGGAAGCCGGAATTTTAAAGAATGATTCCGTATTATCAACGGAAATTCCAAGATTGACTCAACCGGTAGCTCATGAGAATTGGTTTATTAACGCGGTTTTTTGGAAGAGGAATCCTGAAATTTCCAACGAAACTTTCTTTAATTTCGACAAATGGTATACTACCTCCGGCGATTCAGATCAAGATCGAAAAAATTTTTAAATGATTTCAAATAGCGATCAGTATATTGTCGTCAATTATCATTTCGTTTTAAATCCCGAAGATCGTCCGGATTTAGGCGGAATTTTTCCGTGCCTGCCGGAGACTTTTTCTAATCAGCTAAAGTGGCTTAAAAAGAATTTTACTTTGACAGCCGTGGATGAAGTTTATAGAGCCGCCCGTGAAAAACGGTCCGGCCGTTTTTGCGCGTTAACCTTTGACGATGGCACTCGAGACCATCTGGAAATAGTTTTCCCGTTGCTGCGCGAACAGCGAGCGCCGGGAACATTTTTTGTCATAACGGGTCCGTTTGAGGGGAAAATGCCCACTTCGCATAAAATCTATAGATTAAGATCAGAGCTGACAATCCCCGAATTAATAGATCATTATAACAATTTTTCTAGAAATCCTATGCCCACCGACAAATTTATCGATCCAACCGAGCGGTATGATGATTTGCTTACATCAAATTTTAAAACCACGATAGCGCGTTTGCCGCACTCCGTGGCGAATGAATTTATGAACGTGCTATTTTCTCAATTGGGGTGGGACGAAAATCTTGAGGCCAGAAAGCTTTTTTTAATGCCGGAAGATATTGTTAAAATGAAGTCGGGAGGAATGAAATTCGGAGCGCACGGTGACAGTCACAATCCCTTTCCGGTTTTAAAAGATGATGAAGTGGCAAACGAACTTAGGAATTCAAAACGAATACTCGTTGATCTTTTAGGAGAAGAAGTTCATTTATTTTCTTATCCGCATGGACAGTATCGCCGCCAACACCCAAAATTAATAGAGGATTTCGGTTTCCACTATGCCGCCACGACCGAAAGACGATCAATCAACGGAATCGAAAATAAATTTTTGCTGCCTCGTTTTGACGCCAACGATCTAAAAGATATTCAAAAATGAAGTACTCTATAAACGATAAACATATAGTAATTAATTATCATTACGTGGAAAATCCCAGTCGAAACTGGTCCGGTATCCATCCCTGCTCAATTGATGAGTTTAATCGCCAAGTCAAATTCCTATCCGAAAACTACAAATTTGGCTCTCTGGTTGACGTTTTTCAGGCGGCCAAAAATAACAACGCGGAAAGGGTATGCGCGATAACTTTTGATGACGGTTTACGCGATCAATATGAAAATACCCTCCCGATTCTTAAAAAAGGCTCAGCTACGGCGACTTTTTTCATCATCACCGCGGCTCTAGAAGGCCGCTTGCCGCCCGCTCACCGCATTCATGTTTTGTTATCAAAAATCGCGATAAACGACCTAATTAACCTTTTTAATGAATATTTAAAGGAATTTTATTCGGATCTCCAAAAACAATATTTTATTCCGAAAGATCGGCGTTTAACTCAACGCCGCCTTCATGAGGACATTCCAACGGCTAATTTTAAAGAAACGCTAATAATGTTGCCGGAGGATATCAAAGCCCAGTTTTTACGGTATTGTTTTAAAAAACAAGGACTGGATTCGGAACGGCTTTCTCGTCAAATATTTATGGGGGCGGGAGAGATTCGGGAATTACAGAGAGCGGGTATGCAAATTGGCGCTCACACCCATCAACATTACGCCTTAGACACAATGAATCCGGAAGCAATCAAAAATGACATCAATCTTAATAAAGCCGGCTTGGACTCGGTTTTGGGATTTGTGCCAGAGGTGTTTTCCTACCCTCATGGGCGCTATCAGCCGGCGGCCGTATCTATTTTGCGAGATGAAAAATTCAAACACGCTGTCACAATAGAGAAACGTGGAGTATCCGGTTCAGACGACCCGTTGTTAATGCCTCGGTATGACACGAACGATCTCCGAGACTTTTTAAATTTACGATAATTTATGAAAAAGGAAGCAAACAAAATTTTTGAACGCAATAAATCTGTTTGGGATAATCTCAAAATTTCTTCCATGAACTTGGACGTCAATTTCGTGCGATGCCAAAAATATCTTTTCCCGGAGGGCCGAAAGAAAAAACTGCTTTACATCGGTTTTGGGGAGGGACAGAATCTGGAGTATTTGGCAAAAGCGGGATTTGATGTTTATGGCACGGAGATCGCGGAGAGCCGCGTCGGAGAAACCAAAAAACGACTCAAGAAAAATAAGCTCAAGGCGCGTCTGTATCTTGTTAAATCCAGCGCGTTGCCATTCCAGGACGGATTTTTCGATATTGTTGTGGCTTGGCAATCCATTTACTACAACGATGAAAACGGACTTAAAGCAATCCTTAAGGAAATTAACCGAGCGTTAAAGCCAAAAGGGCAATTTCTTTCATCAATGATATCCACAAAGCAAAATCTTCTTTGTAGTAAAAAAATTGGATTGTCTACTTATCGTCCCGCAAAAAAAACTGGGCAACAGAACTGCACAATTTTTTGCTTTAAGAACAAGAACCAAATACGCAAACTCTATGGCGACTTTGCGAGAATTAAAATAGGTTTTTACAGCTCCTATTTATTCAAGAGCCGAAACTTTCACTATGTGATTTATTGCGTCAAAACAAAACATTCCCTAAAGGAGTTACATAATTTACAATGAGTAAATTAGAATCAGACATTTCACTGGTTATTATTACCGCCAATGCATTGAGGCATAAATTTGTAACCAATCAGTTAATTAAAGATTTTCAGGTTAAAGGAGTTATTTCCGAAATCAAGCGTCCATTAAGGCAAGGCGACACGGTGGAGGAAAATGAGATTATTGCTAAGCACAGCCGTGAGCGTGATGAAAAAGAAATCGAATATTTTGGCGCTGAGAAAGACTTTAATCTTCCGACAGAGAAAATAATGAGGGTAGACTATGAGGAAGCTAATAGCCAAAAAGTATACGACTGGATTAAAAAATTGAATCCCAATTACGTAGTTCTCTTTGGCAGTGGCATCGTGCGCGATCCGCTTTTAAGTGAATATAAGGGACGAATCATCAATATGCACCTTGGCCTCTCTCCCTATTATCGTGGTTCGGCGACCACCTTTTGGCCATTTGTGGAAAAAGAACCGGAATGTATCGGCGTTACCGTCCATTTAGCGGTTTTGAAAGTAGACGCGGGATCAATTTTGGGGCAATCTCGGCCGGAAATTAACCCTGACGACGGCGCCCATGATATAGGCTACAGAAATATTATCGCCGGGGCCGAACTTCTAACGAGATGTATCCGCGAATACAGCGCTGGAAAAATTCAACCGAAACCCCAGCGTCTCGATATCGGAAAGGTTTTTAAACACAAAGATTTCAACGCGCAATCGGTGTTAAAGATGAAAGAAAATTTTTCAAACGGGATGATTGAGCTTTATTTAGAAAATAAACCCCAGCGTGACGCTCAATACCCGATTATTGAGGCATGAAGACGATCTTTCTTTTTGTCCCGCCGAGTCTGATTTCGGATCTTTTACGCACCCCGTATTTGAAGCATGCGGCAGAAAAATTTCGGGTTATAGTTTTTACTAGAACAGTTGATCAAGAAACCGGCGAGCGGGAATATCTTAAATCGCCAAACGTGATTTACCATCGTTGGAAAACCCATAACTCCAAATTGCTGGGAAGGTTCAAGTTTTTCCGAATAGACGGAATCCACCAATTTAATTATTTGAGGGGAGTCGCCCAGTATTATCAAAAAAACATTTTTCTTTCCGATCGCCGGGCTCGACTAATTAGATTTTTGACCAGGCCTTTTGGAAAAATTTTGACAACCGATTTTTTTACCACGGTTGAAAAATTTTTAATAAAAGTGCCGAGGGAATTTCGAGACGCCGTAAAAAAATATCAACCATCCGCGGTAGCCGTTTCCACCCCGGGAATGACTGTTTTCGAAGCCGAAGCGATCTTGATGGCCAAACGATTGGGGGTGCCGACCGCGGCCGTTAATTTCAATTGGGATAATCTTACTTTGCAGAAAGCCCACTTAATGCGGAGATGTGATTTCTTGCTGGTTTGGAACGATATCATCAAGGAACAGGCGATCAAAATTCACAAATATCATCCGAATAAAGTGATGGCAACAGGCGTAATGCGTTTTGATCACTACTTTCAGAAAGGAAAAGAAGAAATTAGCCGTGATGAGTTTTTGAAAACCAAAGGTTTGAATCCTAATTTGAAAACCATTCTAATTATTACCGAAAGCAAGAATTACTCATTTCAGTTAAAATGGTTTCGCAAATTGTTCGAACTCCGCGAGAGAGGGAGTATTCCCTATGCCAATGTTTTTATTAGAATTCATCCCCACGATACGCCAGAAGCTTATAAAGAGTTCTCTGGGCTACCGGATGTTAATGTGGAATTAGCCGGGCAACCGATGGTTAATCAAGCTGACCGAATTGAAATGCGCGTTTCCGATTTAGAAAATCAAAAACTGACTATTAAACACACGGATATTAATTTCAACTATTGCTCTACAATGTCCTTGGAATCGATGATATTTGACAAACCGGTAGTGATTTTTTATGAACCAGGTCATTACGACACCGAAAAGACTCATTTCAAACCCATTCTGGACGTTGGTTCTGCAAAACTGGTTAGAAGCCCAGAAGAGCTTGCTTTAACTATCAAACAATACTTGACTAATCCGGGGTTAGATAGAGAAAAACGCAAGCTCGTCCTTGATCGCTATATGCCATTTAGGGATGGTCAATCCCCAAAACGCAGCGTCGAAGCGCTGGCAAAAATACTAAAATAACGCCGGTGCTGATTTACAGTAGAAAAATTTTTGTTCTTGTTGTGCTGGCAGTGGCGGTTGGATTGTTTTATACACTACCGCCGTTTTTGGTTTGGCGGGATTTGGCGAGCAATGGCGAACCATTTCTGTTAGCAAACCTCCAATCCTACAAAGATGAAATGACCGTGTATTTGCCAAAAGCGAGAGAAGTGTACGATGGTCATTTTCCTCCAACAGACGTTTATTCCGGAGAGACTGGGCCATCAGTTCTTGGTATCGTGCCGAGCGTTTTATTCGCGCCATTTCTTTTTCTTTTTGATGGCGATTTGAATTGGGCTTATTTAGCCGCGCAGTTTTTCTTTTCCGGATTGATATTTTTGATTTTTTTCTGGCTGGGAAATTTATTTTTCAAATCAAGAAGATGGGCGCTAACCATTTCTTTATTGGGCGTTTTAACCCCGCTGGCAACCATTTATTATGGGTGGAGCTTGAGCGGAACGGCAAGTATTTTGAAAACAATTGTTAAACAATTTGTACCATTGGTAAGAACCGAAATTCATAAATTGTATTTAGTAAGAATTGACGATCCAATGCTAACTTTGCCGGTTTATCTTTTAGCAATTGGCGGTCTTTATACATTTTGGATGTCGCCTAAGCGGCGGACGGCTGTTTTTGCCGCTCTGCCAATGGGATTTCTTTTTTATACCTATTTTCATTATTGGATTTTGTGGTTGATAATAATCGGAGTTTTAACTTTATTTGGTTTGTATTCAATATGGCGAACCCCTAGTTGGTTTAACAAAGATAAGTTAATTTATTTCTTTGTTTTGTTGGTGATTATTGGATTGATGGCCGTTCCTTACGCGATGAATTACCTAGAAACTTTGCAAATACTCGGAGGCCAGGATCATGGATTGAGATTGGGCGCTACTTACGGCCGGGATGTCTGGCCGATACAGCAATTTGCCTTCAGGCATTATATTGCGTATTTATTTTTAGTCGGCGCTGTTTACTGGCTTTATTTTCGAGGCGGAGATCAAAGGCGGGGGATATTTTTTTTAAGCTGGCTTTTAGCTTTCTTTGTATTCTGGAACATTCAGACAATAACTGGATTTATGGTGGAACAAGTTCTGGCGCCAAGAGCCATAGCCCCTCTAATGTATGTGCTTCTATTCGTCTTACTTTTCGACCTGATAAAAAAAATCTCAATTCGGAAACCCTTATGGGGCCATTTAACGATTTGGTTTCTAACAGCTGTAATTGTTTTAATTCCACTCAAGAAAGCCGTCAATGTTTTAGCGATTATAAACCCGAGTTCGGAAACCAAGGACTATTACCGTTTTTCCGGAGAATTAATTGACTCCTGGAAATGGATTAACGCCAATTTGAGAAAAGAACCGAAAATCGTTGCCTCTTCATTAGTGACGTCTTTTTATCTTACTACTTATACCTCAGCCCGCCCCTACGTAGCTACTGGATTTGTTTCTGCTCTGCCAACAATAGAGCTGGAACAAAGATTTCTAAACGCGAATAAATTATTCCAAGTCCCAGAAGATGTTTTTCGTCATCGGATTATTGGCGATCTGATTCTTAAATGTGGAGAAAATTGCCCGCCGGACGCTGTGTTTAATTTGGACAAAACTCGTCGTTTTCTCTTTGTCGCGGATTCAGCCAAAGTTTCTAAAATGGTTGGCCGCGAGAGCAAAACAATACTTGAATACGCCGATTCTGTAACGGCGTCATATAAGGCATTAAATTTGAATTGGGATGATATTGATGCGGAATACGTTTATCTGGGGCCGCTAGAACGAATGTTTAGTAGCCCTAATTTTCTTGCCGTGCCTAATCTAAGTTTGATATATCAAAATCCTGAAGTAGAAATCTACAAAATCGACAAAATTGATTTTTGAGCTATAATTTTCCCATGCGCATTCTAGTTACTGGAGGGGCCGGGTTTATAGGCAGTCATTTAGTTGAACGTTTATCCAGAAATGGAGACCGAGTTATTGTTTTAGACGATTTTTCAACCGCCAGCCGGGAAGTAGTTAACTGGGTCGAAAAATTACCCGGCGTAACTATTGTTAAAGGATCAGTTTTGGACAAATCGCTCTTGACAAGAACAATATCCGGCTGCCAACAAATTTATCATTTGGCCGCGGCAGTTGGGGTTAAATTGGTTGTAGAAAAACCACTGCAGTCTTTTTTAACAAATGTTTCCGGTTCTCATAATGTTTTAGAACTGGCAGATAAGAAAAAAATCCCAGTTTTATTAACTTCTTCATCCGAAGTTTATGGAAAAAGCGACAAATTGCCGTTTCGAGAAAATGAAGACCGAGTTTACGGATCTGTTTACAATGAGCGTTGGGGATATGCATTATCCAAAACATCGGATGAATTTTTAGCCCTAGCGTACTGGAGAGAACGGGGGTTACCAGTTGTGGTGGTCCGCCTTTTCAATACAGTCGGTCCTCGTCAGGTTGGAACCTACGGAATGGTGGTACCTCGGCTAGTTCAACAAGGATTGCGAAATGATGATCTTACTATTTATGGCGATGGTCTTCAGATCAGATCCTTTAGTTATGTAGGCGATGTGGTTGACGGAATGCTAAAACTTTTAAATTCTAAAAAATCACATGGAGAAATTTTTAATCTTGGATCACCGGAACCGATAACTATTCTCGATTTAGCCAAAAAAATCAAAGTATTGATGAAGAGTCAGTCTAAGTTAAGAATGATTCCTTATCGGAAAGTTTACGGAGAAACTTTTGAAGATATGCGAGTAAGAGTCCCCGATATTTCTAAAGCTAAACGAATTGTTGGGTACAAACCTAAATTTACCCTTGATGACACTCTCAAAGCCGTTATCGATTACTACAGAAAATCTTTATGAAATTAGAACTTTTATCAGTGATCGTCCCTGCTTACAATGAAGGGCCGTCAATTGAAAAGGCGCTAGAAGCAGTTTTTGCCGTGCCGGTTAAAAAGGAAGTGATAGTAGTTGATGATGGTTCGACTGACGAAACGGCGGAGATTGTTGAGAAACTTAGTAAGGTTTTGACCAAGCAGAATAAATATTCTTATCTCAAAGAATTGAAATTCGTGAAAAAAGAAGAAAATTCCGGTAAAGGATCTGCCATTAGATCTGGATTGTCTTTAGTGTCCGGCGATGTTGTTTTAATTCAGGACGCGGATTTGGAATTGGACCCAAATGAATACCCCAAATTGCTGGCGCCATTTAAAGAAATGGAAGCAGATATTGTTTTTGGTTCTCGGTTTCGCAGAGAAGGAATTATTCGAGTTCAACAAACATTTCACTTTTTGGGCAATAAGGCGTTAACCTGGTTTTCTAATTTGTGCACCGGGTTTTATCTCACCGATATGGAAACTGGTTTTAAGGTTTTCCGTAGCGATTTAATGAAGGGTTTTAAGTTGATCTCTAATCGTTTTGGCATAGAACCCGAGCTAGCTGCTAGAGCGGCTCAAGCCACTAGAAAGAAACGGTTGAATTTTTATGAAGTTTCTGTTTCATATCGACCGCGAACCATAGCCGAAGGAAAAAAAATGCGTTTTTTCCGAGGTGGAGTAATAGCATTATTAGCAGTTATCTACTTTAATTTTATTAATAAGTCCTAGTCCTTAGTTTGAAGAATTTTTGGCTTTCTAGGAGTTTTAAGATAATAAGTATGAAAACCGTATTTATAGCCGTTTTTCAAGGAACGGAATTTCGGAATATTATCCGGACAGACATTTATAAAGAATTGATCAATCAGCCGAATGTCCGCTTGGTTCTATTTACTGACAATGAAGTTAAGCGTGATTATTTCCAATCACAATTTAACGCTCCAAACGTTATTTATGAAATAGCCAATGATTATCGGCCGCACTGGTCGGCGCCGATTTTTGGTTTTCTAAAATATAATCTGATCAAAACCGGCACTTTAGACATGAAACGCCGCAGAAAATTGGAACAAAATGGCAACTATTTTAATTATTATTTCCGATGGCTTACCAATCGCCTGTTGGCTAATCGATTGTCAAGAATTATAACTCGCTGGGCGGCGTTTCATTTAGTGCGTGACGATTTTTTTGCCTCTTATTACGATAAATACCAGCCACAAATGGTTCTATTAGCTCATCTTTTCAGCGATATCGAGACGTCAATGCTAAGAGAAGCAAAACGGCGAAAAATAATTTCTGTTGGATTGATAAACTCCTGGGACAAGTTAACTTCCAGAAATATGCTTTTGCTTTTGCCGGACAAAATGCTGGTCCATAATCGGATAGTGAAAAATGAAGCTATTCGTTTGGCTGATATGTCGAAAAAGGATATAACAATAGTCGGCATACCGCATTTCGACCATCATTTTAAAACGCCAAGGTCTTCCAAAAAGGAATTTGCTAAACGATTTGGCTTGGATCCTAACAAGCGATACGTAGTTTTTTGTCCGGAGGGAAAGACCTATATTGATTCTGATGGGCAAATGGCCAGCTTAATTGATGAAATGATTGCTAGCGGAGAATTGCCGAATGACCTCCAACTAATAATCCGCTTGCCGCCAAATGATATCATTGATATTTATCCATACAAAACAAAAGTGGTCATTCAGCAAGCTGGCAAGCGTTTTTCCAAGAAACGCGGAGTAGATTGGGATATGGACGAAGAAGATTTTCGGTTATTGGCTGATACAATGCGTCATGCTTCGGTGATAATTCTTTATGCCTCAACGGTAGCAATGGACGCGGCGGTTTTCAATAAACCTCTTATCAGCGTGAATATTAAATTTCCAAATTATCCTTCCACTGATTGGGTTTATGAATATGAACATTGCGGCACTCTTTTGCGAACCGGTGGTTTGGATTACGTAAGGACACGCGCCGATTTGGCTAATTCTATCAAGCGATATCTTGAAAATCCTCAATTCAATGACGACGGTCGGAGCAGGATTCGAGAGGAGCAGTGTCATTATTTAGACGGCAGGTCAGGGAAACGTGTGGCCGAATACATCCTCGATTTGTTAAACGTTTAATAAATGGTCATGAAAGGAATCGGAATCGATATAATCAAAATAAATCGTTTTAGAAGAATCCCTTATAAGAAGCGACCGTCTTTTTATAAAAATATATTTACTAATCTCGAAATTGAATATTGTCTTGGTAAAAAAGATCCTTACCCGAGTTTTGCCGCGAGGTTTGCCGCAAAGGAGGCAATCGTCAAAGCGGTTGGTGGGACTATTTATAAAGCGAGACAAATCGAGATTCGTAAAGGCAGTTCTGGCCGGCCGATGGTGAAGCTTCAAGGTCGAAAAAAGATACTGCTCTCTTTATCTCATGACGGAGAATACGCCGCCGCTATTGCTCTATGGTTAAACTAATACAAGATTATTTTTCTATTTCCGCCAAAAACGACCCTGGTAAGTTAGCTGTTGATGTCGGAGAAGATGCCTTATCTGAAAAAGAGAAAGAAGTTTTTAATAAATCTTTTGGCTGGATTGATAATTTCAGCAACCAATTTGCCAGATATTTAAAAGAAAAAAGCGTCAAGAGGGGCGATCGCGTTGCTTTTATATTCAAGAAACAGAATCTTTCGTATTCGATCGCCTCAATCTTAGCAATACTTAAATGTGACGCTATTTATGTTCCGATACATTACAAATTGCCGCCAAAGCGAATTATCAAAATTTTAAGCGATTCGGACGCTAAATTTCTAATTTGCTCGTCTTTGTTTGCGAAAGACCTTAAAAAACATGCCGTGCTGTCCAATTTTCCGTTTTTTGAGATAGATAAAGAAAAAATAAATATTGAGAAAAGAGGCGCGGGAGCTTTGAGTTACGCCAACAACAGTGACGATGCCGCTTATATTATGTACACCTCTGGATCAACCGGCAATCCGAAGGGCGTGGTGATAACTCACGGAAATATTATCAACGCGACCGAATGGGCAGTAGAAGAATTCGGTATTACCAGCGAAGATCGAATGTCTCAGCACCCCCCGTTGAATTTTGATCTTTCAACTTTTGATTTATATTGCGCCTTTAAATCCGGAGCTAGTTTGCATCCAGTGCCTGAAGACGCATCAATTTTCCCCGGAGAGTTAGTAAGATTTATTGAAAACAATAAATTGACCATCTGGAACTCGGTCCCTTCGGTGATGGTTCAAATGGCGGTTGCCGGATTAGTCAAACCAGACAGGATGCCGACGCTGAAAAAAATATTTTTCAATGGCGAGGGATTTCCAACAAAATTTTTGGCGGAATGGATGAAAATTTATCCGGATAAAGAATTTGTTAACATGTATGGGCCAACGGAAACAACCGTGCAATGCACTTTTTATCGCGTTCACGAACCACCGAAAGATTTGACTAGATTAGTTCCGATTGGCAAAGCTTGCCACAATGTTGAGGTTTTTGATGTAGACGGCGAGCTTTATGTCGGCGGACTTGGTGTCGGGAGGGGCTATTGGAATGATCCTCAAAGAACCTCTGAATTATTTATCAATTATCCTGGCAGAGGTCGGGTATATAAGACGGGGGATTTGGTTCGTTTGTTGCCGGACGGAAATTATGAATTTATTGGACGGAGGGACAATCAGGTGAAAATTCATGGTAATCGCATTGAGTTGGGAGATATTGAATCGGCAATTAATTCCCTTCCATATATCAGGGAAGCAGGCGTGATTGCTGTAACTGCTTCTGAAATTGAGGATAAAAAAGTTATCGCTTTTGTAAGCGTTAATGAAGATAAAAAACCGGAGTCATTAAAATCTGATCTGAAAAAATTACTCCCGCTTTATATGATCCCACAGCAAATCGAAATCAGGGATAGTTTGCCAAAAACTGGCAATGGCAAAATAGATCGAGTTAAACTTAAAAATGAATATGGAAGAGAAAATTAAAAAATTTCTGGAAAAAGAAACTCAAAAGACAATTGTTGATAACAAAGCCAATCTTTTAGAGTTGGGAATCTTAGATTCTTTCACGATGATACGATTATTGAATTTTTTGGAACAAGATTTAAAGATATCAGTAAAAATGGAAGAATTGTCGCCCCAAAATTTTTCTTCTATCAACAATATGATTAAGACCATTGAATCATGGAAATAAGATTTATTAAAAAATCCGAATGGGAGCAATTGCGTAATTTTAATGCCGATCAGTATCGTCCCGATCACATCCTTACCAACAAGCAATACTATGATTGGCAATTCGACAATGTGTTTAATGAACAAAAAGATAGTTATACAACACTCGGCCTCTTTAGCAAGGGAGAGTTAATTGGAACTTTTGGAATGTTTACCGCTCCTTATAATTGTTTTGGCCGGCAAGTTACGGCAAATTGCTTGGCTAATTTGATAATTAAAAAAGATCTCCGCAGTTTGGGCTACGGCTATCGGTTATTGGAACGAGCTTCTAATTTCAACGATTTAGCTATCGATCATACCATCAATCAACAGGCTTGGCCGATGTTTATAAAATCTGGCTGGGTCGGCGAGAATTTGAAAAGATTTATTTATATTTTTAACCTCGAAGCAATGAGAAAATTGATAATTAATGATGATACACGTCAATTATCGGCCAGTCCCACGAATCCGGTAATCGTTAGGCATTGGCGCTGGGAACCAGTAGAAAAATTTAATGAGAATTTCGATATTTTCTGGGAGAAAGTCAAAAACCGTTACCCAATTACAATTAAAAGAAGCAGTCAGTATCTAAACTGGCGTTATGTAGATACGAATTTGATGAAATACCAAATATTCGCCGCTGTGGGTTCTGACGGAATTTCCGGATTTGCGGTTTTTCGAACCGAAAATGTCTATCGAGACAATCAAGCAATCGGAGTAAAAATCGGCCGATTGGTTGATTTTGTCGCCGACGCGGCGGCCGAACGATTTATTCTTGGAAAGGTGATCGAGTACGGTCGTCAATCTGGCTGGGATGGCTTAGATTATTTTTTCAGCGGTCAAAACCGCATAGAATCTCTAGAAGATTTAGGATTTTTTGATGGCGATTCTGCCGGTTATGCATCCATTCCCATCCTTTTTCATCCTATCAGCACTAAGCGGATGCATCTGAATTTCGCGATCAAGCTGATTAATCCGGAATTAACAAAACAACCCGCCGATAAGTTGTATAATTGGTATACAACGAAAAGCGACGGAGATCAGGACCGTCCGTATTAATTAACAGATATGATGAAATCAAAACCCAAACGAAAGATTTGTTTTCCAATAATGAGTCGTATCCACTACGCTCGACAGCGTGGTCTGTTAGATTTGATTAAAAAGACTCCGGGCCTCGATCTGCAGTTGATAGTTGGCGGTTCAGTTCTTTTGGATAAGTACGGAGAAAGATTTTTGCCGGCTATAAAGTCCGCCGGTTTTCCAGTGCACGAAATTCTTTATAATGTTATCGACGGCGGCAGTCATGTTTCAATGGCAAAGACCGCCGGATTAACCGCTCTAGAAGTGTCCAATTCTTTTCACAAACTCAATCCCGATATCGTTTTGATTCGTGGAGACCGCTTCGAGCAATTAGCAACCGCGATGGTCGCCGCTTATTTGAATAAAACAGTGGCGCATATTGAAGGCGGAGACGTTACCGGAACGATTGATGAAAGCGTTCGTCACGCTATTACCAAGTTATCTCATATTCATTTTGTTACCAATGAAGATTCTCGCAGACGTGTTGTCCAAATGGGGGAAAACCCCGATTTGGTTTTTAATGTCGGATCTCTTGATATTGAATTCGCAGCCAATGTTGATAAAAAAAATAACGGTCAAATAGTAAATCAAACCGGCGTTGGAACGGTAATAAACACCCGCAAGCCATTTTTGATGGTTATGCAGCACCCGGTAACCACGGAAAAGAATAATCGTAAAAATATGGAAATTACTTTAAAAGCCATAGATCGTTTAAACATGCCCACCGTGGTTTTTTGGCCGAACAGCGACGCTGGCACCAATGAAGTCGCGAAAGCTATCAGAGTGTACCGAGAAGAAGGGAGGCTTAAGAATAAAAAAATTCGGTTTGTTACCGATCTTCTGCCGGAAGGTTTTATTGCTTTATTGCGTAGATCAAGCGCGCTTATTGGAAACTCTTCGGCGGGCATCAAGGAATCTTCTTATTTAGGCGTTCCGGTGGTTAATATAGGCACAAGACAAAGCAACCGATTACGGGGGGGGAACGTTATAGACGTTGACTATGACACTCGGAAAATAGAAAATGCCATTAGAAAACAATTGCGGCACGGGGCATATCCTAAGTCCGATATTTATTACAAACCCGACACCAGTAAAAAAATTGTCGATATATTAAAAAAAGTCGATCTTTACAGCCAAAAGAAATTTCATGAAATCTAAAGTTTTAGGAGTAATTACGGCTCGAGGCGGTTCCAAAGGAATCCCCGGGAAAAATATCAAACCATTATTGGGCAAGCCGCTTATTGCTTATACAATTGAAGCGGCAAAAAATTCTGGAGTGATCGATCGGCTAATCTTATCGACGGACGATCCGGAAATCGCAAGGGTGGCTAAAGAATACGGTTGCGAAGTGCCGTTTATGCGTCCGGCGGAGTTGGCTCAAGACAAGACTCCGCATTTACCGGTAATGCAGCATGCCGTTCAGTGGCTGAAAGAAAACGAAAACTATTATCCGGATTATGTCATGATTTTTCAACCGACTTCTCCGCTTCGGCAAGCGTTTCATGTCCGGGAAGCGGTGGAGTTGATCCAGAAAACCGGAGCCGATTCGGTATTGAGCGTCTCCGAAATACCTAATCATTTTACGCCGCACAAGGCGATGGTAGTGGATGATCGGGGAATGCTTTCTCTTTTTAGCGGAAACCCAATTCGCAAGAGAACCGCCCGTCGCCAAGACCTCGCGAAAACTTATTGGAGTGTTGGCTCAATCTACCTTTTTAAAACAGATTTGCTTTTTCATTCGGAAGATCCTAATTTTTTTGGCGACACGGTCGCCCGCTGCGAAATTAATCCAAAATACGTAGTTGACATCGACGTTCCCGAAGACTGGGAAGAGGCCGAGCGGGCTATGAAAAAATTACAAAATGAGCAGTCACGTTAATCATCAGAAAGATATTGACCGAGCTCTGTTTGACCGGATTGCCGTTGAATACGGAAAGAAAGATATACTGGCCTCGTCCAGGTTAGCCCGCCGTTACCAGCTCGAAAGAGCCGTTAAGCCGATCTTGAAAGAAAGGAAAAACTTGGGAACATTGATAGATTTGGGCTGTGGAATCGGAGCCCCGGCAAAATATTTGTCCGGTAAGTACGAAAAATATATCGGTCTAGATTATTCGGAAAAAATGGTTGAGGCCGGAAAAATTTTTCATTCCGGAAACACTAAGGTTGATTTCTTTCCACAGGACGTTACTAATATTCAATTGCCTGAAAATTCCGCCGATGTTGTTTTGGGGGTTGGCATTTTGCATCACATACCGATGGCGGAATTGGATAAAACGCTTCAATCGGCGAGAACGGTCGTTAAGTCCGGAGGCTTCTTGGTTTTTATAGAGCCCCAGCGCGGTAATCCGTTAATTCAGGCAACAAGATGGTTGCGTTCCAGGGTGGATGCTTCCTATTCATCGGATCAACATTTCTTTTCCAAAAAAGAATTGGCAGATCTTTTAGACCGCAACGGTTTTACTGACTACCAATTGGAATTTCAAGGATTTTTTTCCAAGCCATTAGCCCAAGTAGCGTTGCGTCCCCAGTGGTTAGCCACTCCGATTAGTTGGAAAATGGTAATGATTGATAAGGTTTTAGACAGATTTCTTCCGTGGCCGTTGAGGTTGCTTAGCTGGGACATTATTGTTCGCGCTCGAGTTTTTAAATAGTTTTGCTATAATCAAGCCCATGAAAGAACTCTCCGTAATTATACCGGCCTTTAACGAGGAAGCTGGAATCAGCGATGTGCTAGGACGGTTAGAGGAAGTATTGATGGGGAAATTTAAATATGAAGTAATTGTGGTGGATGACGGTTCTAGTGACAAAACTGGCGAGGTGGCCAAAATGGCCGGAGTGAAAGTGGTGCGGAATCCCGCTAATGCCGGCTATGGCCGGTCTTTGAAACGTGGGATTGAGGCGGCAACCCACGAATACGTCGCTATTACTGACGCTGACGGGACTTATCCGCTTAATCGAATTCCTGATCTGGTGGAAAAACTTGATCAGGGTTTTGACATGGCGGTGGGAGCAAGGACTGGAAAGCATTATTGGGCTGGTCTATTCCTTAACCCCGCGCGCCTCGTTTTTAAATGGTTGAGCGAGTTCGTTGTTGGTCGAAGAATTCCGGATGTTAATTCCGGTTTGCGAGTTTTCCGAAGAAGCAAGGTAATGCCATTTTTTAACGATCTTTCCAACAGATTTTCTTTCACGACATCTTTGACATTGATTTTTATATTAAAAGGATATTTTGTGTGTTATCTTCCGATCGAATACCACGCCCGCAAAGGAAAATCTAAGGTGAGCTATATCCACGATGCCATGAGAACCCTGCAGATTATCTTCACGATAATTGCCAAGTATAATCCGTTTAAACTGTTTTTTGCCGCCTCCTTGCCGATATTGGCGGCTACCATTGTCTTTTTAGTTTTTCAACTATGGCTATACGCCATGATCTCCTTATATTTTGTTATTCTGCTGTTACTGTTGGGATTTTTCTCCGCCATATTTTCTAAATAAATTTATGACAATTTCCAAAAAGGAAATTCTTTTGGTAACGATTTTATCACTGGTGGTGGGATCGCTTTTTATCGCTCCGCCGCTCGCCATTAAATATCACTATGAGCAAGATGGAAATGAATTCGTTTTAGCTCAATTGAAAACTTACCGCGATGAAGTCTACAGCTATCTTCCCCGCGCGCGGGAAGTTTACGACGGCCGTTTTCCGCCTACAGATTTGTCTTTGGAGGGTTATAAAGCGACTCCCTTTGGATCCGTGCCGCCGCTTTTGTTGGGAGGGTTAATTTATGTTTTTCGGGGAGATATGAACGCCGCTTATCTTGCCGCTCAGTTTATCTTTTCGGCGATTATTTTCGCGCTATTATATCTCACCGGCCGATATTTGTTTAATTCTTGGCGATGGGCGTTGTTTTTTTCCGCGGTTGGAGCGTTGACTCCCGCGTTGATCAACGTTTTTAATTTTGATTTTAAGGGAGATTTAAAAATTTTATTCGATTATACCGTAAAACAGTTTGTACCCTTCGTGAGAACGCAAATTGATAAATTGCGTTTGGCTAGAATTGACGAGCCCCTGCTGACCTATCCGATATATTGGGCGGCCATTTTAACCTTTTTAATTTTTTGGAAAAAACCTTCGGTCAAAATGGCATTATCAACGGCCGTATTGTCCGGTTTGCTAGTTTATACCTACGTTCATCATTGGATTTATTGGACCATCTTTATAGGTTTGACCTTCCTTTACGCTTTTTGGCGCCGCGGCACGAATCAAAAACTATTTAAAAATTACTGCGTATTATTGGGATTTTTAGCAATTGTTCTTCTGCCGTTTTTTGTAAACTTTTGGCTGTTTAATCAAAATCCGGGGTCAGTCGACGCTTCTTACAGATTTACGGTCTTTGAAACTAGAGAATTGGGTATAGGCCCAAGGCATTATAAGGATTATGTTGCCTATTTAATTTTGGCAATTTTGGTTTGGCTGGCTTTCTTTAAAAAGCCGAGGAAAATTGACGGAGAGGATTGGTGGCGGCCGAAAGAATGGGGGGTTATTTTCCTGGCATTGATCGGGGCAATTGTCGTTGCCAGAAATATCCAGGTCGTTCTTGGAGAAACTATAACTCCCGCAAAATGGGACAATGCTTTTTCTCCAGCTTTTTTTATAATTTTTATCGCCTTAATTTACGATTTTTTTAAACGTTGGAGCCGGCAGGCGCCGGTAATTGGAAAATGGTCCGGGAGAATTTTGGTTTTACTAAGCGTTTTGGTTTTTGCCAAGTATGCCGTCAATCCGATTTCCATTTATTCAAATCCCAACCCAGAAACCTTGGCTTATTATAAATTTCCCAACGAAGTGGTGGATTCCTGGCGGTGGATTAATAATAATCTGGAAAGCGAGCCGAAAATTTTAACCCCTTCCTACGTTACTTCTATGTATTTGATGAGCTACACTTCGGCTCGACCGTTCGTTCCAAGAGGACTTTTGTCGCTCGCTTCAAATTTTGAAATTGAGGAAAGATTCCTAATTGCCAATAAGTTTTTTCAAGTGCCGCCAGCCGATTTGAGAATGCAGCTAGCCGGTGAATTTGATCGGGGTTGCTCGGCATTTGATTGTTTTCCGGACACGGGAATAAACTTAAACAAACCGCTCTTCCAGCTTTATGGGGGGTGGTTCGAGAACCGTAAATTAAAGGATTTTTTGAACGATCGTGATCTTACCGAAGCGCGCGATCGGAAGCTTGACGAATTGTTGACGCGGTATAAAAACTTGGAGGCCGATTGGGAGAAAGTGGATATTGATTATATTTATTATGGGCCGTGGGAAAAACAATTGAATGGTGGCAGAACCTTTTGGGGGAATCCCAGTCTGAAGCTTGTTTATGAAAACACCGAGGTGCAAATCTACAAGTTACTTAATAAGTAATTCTGGAGTTGTAAATTAAGAATATGACTACTCTCATCGCAGAACCAAAGGATTACTCAGAAAAGGCCATTGCGGCTTATAAGTCGCTAGGGCCGGTTTATTTATTGCCCAAACTGGAAGGAAAAAAACGCGATGAGATTTTACGGCAAGCGAATATTATCGTTTTGCGTTTAGCTTACAAAATTGACGCTTCCTGGATGGATAAGATGCCGAATTTGAAAGTCATTGCCACGCCGACCACCGGATTAAACCACGTGGACGTGGCTGAAGCAAAAAAACGTGGCATTAAAATCATTTGCCTCCGCGGCCGCACCAGTTTTCTGAAATATATTCCCTCAACCGCGGAAAAGACAATGGCTTTATTAATGGCCTCGGTGCGAAAACTGCCGTGGGCTTTTGACCATGTTCGTGAAGGCGGCTGGGACAGGAATCTGTTTAAGGGAAATCAATTGTTGGGCAAAACACTTGGCATTATCGGCTTCGGCCGTTTGGGGAAGATTGTCGCGAAATACGCCAGAGTTTTTGGAATGGACGTTGTTGCTTGCGATCCCCATCTCGCGCCAAAAGTTTTTTCACGTTACGGAGTGCGGCGAGTCAGCATGGAGGAATTATTCAAGAGGTCTGACATTGTTTCGGTCCACGCTTCGCTGACCAATGAAACCACCAACCTGATCAAAGAAAAACATTTTCGTTTAATGAAACCGACGGCTCATTTAATCAATACGGCGCGCGGCGAGATTGTTGACGAAAAGGCGCTTTTAAAAGCCTTGAAAAATAAATGGATGGCTGGCGCGGCGCTGGACGTAGTGTGGAACGAAGCGGGTGATGGCTCTCACTTGAAGGGTAATCCGCTGCTTGCCTATGCCAGGGAAAATCAAAACCTTTTGATTGTTCCTCATCTCGGCGGAGCTACTTACGAAGCGATGCAAGTCACCGAGGATTTTATCGCCGATTTGGTAAAAAAATATATTAAGAAATAACATGGAAAACTTAGCTAAATGTTTTCTGGTTCGTAAATCGGAAATTGATAAAACTTTAGCGACCGCTCCAACGCGGGGCAAGAAACTTTTGGAACCGCTCAAATCTTTGGCTGCGGCCAATAAGCTCCCGTTAAATATTTTGGAAGACAAAGAGGTTTTGGACAACGAAGCGGAGATTCACAAAAAGGAGGGTGATCTCTGGCTTTGTCTGAAGGGGGAGGTGAAATTTATTTACGGTGGCGAAATGGTTGATCCCTGGGTCAAAAAGAATGCCGACGGATCTTTGAACGAGAACGAAATTAAAGCCAAGCAAATTAAAAATGGCATTGAGTCAATTCTCAAACCCGGCGATTGGCTTTGGATTCCCGCCGGCCAGCCGCACCAACATTTGTGTGTTGGCACCGTTCGGCTTGCAATTATAAAAATTCCTGTTAAGCTATAGCCGTTCTTTCAAAAACTTTTAAAGGAGCTATAAATGATTGGCGAACGCTGGATGCGTTGGACCTTTGCGGAAGCTGGAACCAAAACCGTTTCCAAATTGCTACAGAAAGTCGTGGGCAATGTCAGTACCACTCTGGCGCACACGTTCTTTGCGACACTGGTTATCGGATTGGTTCAGACTATCAGCGGCCTGATCGTTTGTCGCGTCGGTAAAAAACCGATTTTTCGGGATGGAACTGGCATTCTCGGCTCATGCCTTTTTGGCTTTTTTGCCGTAGTCTCAAGCGTGCTTTCCTTCTCGGTTTTCCTTTTAGGCGGCGAAGTCGGCATTAACACTTTTATTATTACGCTTTCCATCATTCCGGGCGCGCTGATTGACCGATTCTTTTTTGGGAAGCAGCTTTCCGGAAGGGAATGGTTTGGGATTTCTGTGGCGATTTTCGCCGGATATTCCGTTCTCGGTTGGCCATCTCCAGCGACGGCGATGAAGTTGCCGCTTTGGGTTTGGTTGTCGTTCGGGATCGCTGTTTCAGTAGCGATTAACCAAGGCATTACCCAGAAAGTAAAAAAAGTCGATCCATTTTTTAAGAATTTCTGGGGCGGTTTGACCACAATTGTTTTAAGCTTAGCAGCGGTGACCGTGCTTGGATCGTTTAATTTATTTGCCGATTTTTCCAAACCTATGCGGAACCTCTGGCTGGTTTCGATAGTGATCGGCGCCATTGTGGTGGGTATGTGGTCGTTCAATTTATTGAGCTATAAAGGAGGCGCTAGTATTGCTCTGAAAAAGCTCGTGATGAATGGTGCTTATCTTATTACCGCGATGCTGGCCGGCGTTTGGCTTTTCGGAGAATCTCTGACGATTTCGAAACTCGTAGGCATCGGCCTTTTCGTCATTGCCTTTGCTTTAATGGACAGGACGACTTGGGGGTTCATTACTCGGAAACTCCTCGCTTAGGCGAGGAGTTTTATTTTATACTTTAATCATGTTCATCTGGCTCTTGTTGGCGTTAGGTTCCGCCCTGACCAATTCTTGGGTGCAAGCCCTTTCCAAAACCGCTGTAGCGGTTAGCCGATACTCAAAAATCACAATCAGTTTTGTGGCGATGGCTTGCGCCTCGCTGATTCTCATCAGCATTTCATATTTTTTAATAGGCATTCCTGTTTTGCAAGAAGGATTTTGGTTCGCGGTTTTCGCGACCGGTATTTTAAATACCATCGCCTTTCCAACCCTACTTAGGGCTTATCAGCTCGGCGAATTTTCTTCGGTTTATTCGATGATTCTTCTGACGCCGGTTTTTATGATTCTCACTTCGTTTTTAATTCTTGGAGAAACTCCATCTATGATTGGCATAATCGGAGTTTTGCTGACGGTTTCCGGTCTTTGGTTTGTGTTTCGAGTTAGCCACAAACACGCCCAATCTCCTAATTTTACGATGGGTAATATTTTAGGAATAATAGTCGCTTTTATCTATTCCCTGTCGGTTAATTTTGATAAATTAATGATTCTTTATTCAGATCGGGTCTTTGCTCCGGGAATGGCCATAGCGATAATGGCCGGCGGTTACGCGATTTATCTTTTATTGAAACACGGCACGCTTCTTGTGAAAATCACGGATCAAACGATGGATAATAACGCCCCAAGATTTAAAATCCCCGGGGTTTTTATTTTGCTCGCTCTTGGCGTATTGATGGCGGGAAGCAACGTGCTTCATGTTTCCGCGCTAGCGGTCGGCCTCGCTTCTTACACCATTGCCGTTAAGCGGACGGGAGTTCTGTTTGGCGTTTTCTGGGGCTGGTTATTTTTCAAAGAGAAGAATATAGGCAAAAAGCTTGTCGGCGTGGCAATAGCTATTGCCGGCGTTGTGGTAATTTTATTCTCTTAATCGATAATCGTTAACCGCTGTCCATATAAAGCAAAAAGCCCCTGTGAGGCGGGCTTTTTGCTATGAGTACAATAGCTTTTACTTTTGGCTTCACTTCTATAACTTAGATGTTTCGGATTTGGTTTCGTAAGTTATTTTTGGAAAGTTTTGAGATAGCTAAACATAGCTCTTCCTAAATCTCTTAAAATTAGCGCCCCAACGCTCAAAATGAGCATAATAAATATCTGAACGGCGATGTTGGTCTGCAGGAAAGCGCCTAAAAGATACTTGGCAAATTCCCAGATATTGGAATCAGAGGCGATTGAGGCATTCTCAATAATTTTTCCAAGAAAGATTTTTCCGGCAAGCAATTTCAAAACGATAATCAAAACCGCGACTTGAATCAGAATTAAGGGTAAGATGCGACGTAAAAACCAAATGGTATAAATTTTCCAGAGAAGTTTATTCATTGTATTGAATCAGCGCTCAAATTCTTAAACAACCGTTTAGCCCTGAAAAGTCGCATTTTAAGGGTGGTCATGGAAATTTTTTCCAACTTGCAGATATCCTTATATGATTTGTCTTCAAGATAATAAAATCCGAGAATTCTGCCGAGGTGTTCTGGCATTTTTTCAATGACTGCCTTGACTGCCGCTTTGGCGTCGGAAACCGCGCCCAAATTATCATCGTAGCTTAACGGTTTTTCTTCGTCGTAAAGAACGGGATCAAGATATTCCGTTGAATCAGATCGTTTTTTGACGTCTTGATATCGCGTAAAAGCGGTATTCATTAAAATTTTGTATGCCCAGCTCTTGAATTCTATACCGGCTCTCTTTTGGAAGTTCTTGCCGTATTTATAAATTTTAACGAAGGTTTCTTGAACAATATCTTCAGCGTCTTCTTGTCTTCGAACAATTCCCATCGCTTTGCGAATAAAAGGATCCTGATAGCGGGCAACCAGGAATTTAAATTGAGACGGATCGCGAAATGATTGGCGCAAAATCTCCTCGTCTGGGGCTTCGGGATTCATGGCCAATACCATAACAATTTTTTATCAATTGGGCAACTTATTTACTTATAGTCGAGTTCTATTAAGATAAGTCACATGAACCCAGAAACTATTTGGTCAAAAATTCAAAAGGGAGTTTTTATAATCGCCGAGGCCGGGAAGAATTTTATTCAGACAGAAGAGGACCGGCCGGTAGAGGAATATTTGAAAAACGCGATGCGATTAGTTGACGAAGCGGCGAAAGCCGGAGCGGACGCGATTAAATTCCAAACGCATAATGTGGAAGATGAAGTGCTTAATATCGACTTTACCTCGCCCCATTTCAATAAAAAGGGAAGCGATCGATATACTTGGGTGACTCGCAATACCAAAGCGACACCCGTGGATAAATTTTGGAGACCGCTTAAAGAATATTGTGATCAGAAAGGTATTGTTTTTTTCTCCACGCCGATGTCCAAGGGGGCGGCGAAGATTTTAAACGAAGCAGGCGTGAATCTTTGGAAAATCGGCTCCGGAGATATTTTAGATTTTGTGTTATTGGATTATCTGCGGCAAAGCGGAAAACCGATCATTATCTCATCGGGCATGAGTACCTTGGAGGAAGTGGAACAAGCGGTGAAATTTCTTCGCGAAAAAAACGATAAGGTGGCTTTGCTGCATTGCGTTTCCAAATATCCTTGCCCGCCCGAAGAACTTCATTTAAAGACGATTGATTTATACAAAGAAAAATTTGATATGCCTATCGGTTTTTCTGACCACTCTATTGGAATCGAGCCCGATTTGGTGGCGGTAGCGATGGGGGCGACGATTTTGGAAAAGCATTTTTCCATGGCCAGAACTTTATGGGGTTCTGATCATAAAGTTTCCATGACGCCTCAAGAATTATCGGATTTAGTCAGCGGCGTAAAAAAAGTTATTAACGACGCCGGCGAAAGGCAGAAAGTATTAAATGGCGATTTTGCTAAAAGGGGAATGGGCAGCAAAACCAAAGTTTTACAAGAAGGAGAAGCGGTCTTCCGGCCATTATTTAGAAAATCCTTGATGGCCGGTCAAGATATTCCGGCGGGAACGGTGATTACGGCAGAGATGGTTTACGCGATGCGCCCCCAGCAGTATGCTGGCGGCTTGCCATCTGAAAGATATGAAGATGTAATCGGTAAAAAAACCTCCAAAGCTTTAAAAAAATTCGACCCTCTTATTCAGGGCAACTTGGCTTAAATAAAAATCCCGACCTTGACCATTTTTTGTTTTTTTGGTATCTTCTTTGCGTTGCAGTTCTTTCCAAAATCTATTTTAATGGAGGTTGTATGACCAGGGTTCTTTTCGTGGCGGAGATGGCGGGGACGGTCAATGCTTTGATGAAGCCGTTGGGGTCCTCGGATTTTGATGTGTCGTTCGTGGCGAACGACGTCGCGCTTTCGATGCTCCAAAAAAGGGACATCGTTTGCCATACGTTCGAGGATGATCCAAGCAAAGTGATTGCCGGAGCTCGTCCGGACATGGTGCTTACTGGCATCAGCGCTTTTGAGCGCGGCAATCCGAAATGGAGCGGCCTCGAACTGAAGTACGCGCTAGCGGCGATGGACGCCGGAATTCCGGTGGCGATGTATCGGGATTGGCTTGGAATTGCCGCTTGGGCGAAAGAAGCCACGCAGCATCCGCGAGCCGGACAATTGCTTCATTTCTTGACCTTTGATCGGGGCACGGCTTACGCCATTCGCAAAGCGGAATGGATTTATCGGGACGTGCGCGCGGTGGGGTCTTCGTACAACGAAGACATTTTCCAAAAAGCGACCCGCATTGAGCGCGCAACATTGCGCCAGAGACTCGGACTAAAAGCCGATGACCTGCTGGTTGTTGTGAACAGCGGTGCGGATTCCAAGCGCGTTTTGGAAATTTTGGAGCCAGCGGTTCAAGGCCTATTGGCTCAATCGAGTTCCCGCGTTGTGTTCGCGCCGACCTTTCATCCCAAAGACAAAGACGCGCCGTTTTACGTTGATGATCGGAAAAACTTCGTCGCTCGCGCCTCGGCTCCGTATGATCCCGTTCTTCAGCGCTTGTCCGGCAAAGTTCGGACGATTTTCGAGCCAATCATTCGCAGCTGCATTCAGGATCCGCAGGAACGAGTGGCGGCGGCGGATTTCATTGTGATGAACCCGCTTTCGACCGATGTGCCGACTGCCATTTTTCTTGGCATTCCGATGGTCATTCCGTTCCTGCCATTGACAGCCGAGTCAGCCCGCAGTGGCATGATCGATCCGGAGAAGTATGATTACATCTTGAACGGAATGGCGGATTCGGTTTTCACCGGCGAAGACCTGGAACATTACATGTCGGCTCTTAGTGACCGGTATGAGGAAATCGCGGTTCGTCAGCGGGCCGAGCAGAAAAAACTGAAACCGACCGCTGATACCGAAGTAATCATCCAGGCGATCAAGACAGTTGCCACCTCCTAATTCACAAGGGTTTATACCCCCGCACTAAACGGACAAAACCGTTATAGCGCGGGGGTTTATTTTTTAACCTTTTTAATTTAAGCTTATTTGATACAAGAAACGAGTTTACAATAAATCAGGTTTTAGTAATAAATATGCAAAATCCCAAAATTGGCATTGTTGGAGTTGGTTGGGTGGGCGCCCAGCTCAAAAGATACTTTGAAGAATTTAGAGGATATAAATCCGGAGAAGATCTTTTTGCTTATGATATTGATCCGAAAAAATGTGTTGGCGATCTCAATAAAGCCGACATTATTTTTCTTACTGTTCCGACGCCGCGCGATCCGCAGACCGGTGTTTGCGACACCTCAATTGTTGATAGCGCGATTAAAAAAATTCCAGGAGAAAAAATCATCGTTATCAAATCAACCGTTCCTCCAGGCACTACCGAACGTTTGCAAAAAGAACACCCGCAACATAAAATGCTTTTTAATCCGGAATTTTTGAGCGAAAAAACCGCCTGGCATGATATGTTGCGTCCCGATCGGCAGATTGTCGGTTTTACCGAAAAAAGCATGGACGCCGCTCATTTAGTCCTATCTCTATTGCCGAAGGCGCCTTTTATGTCGCCTTGGGGCGTAAGTACGTACCAGCAGACCAGAATCGCAGCTACTGAAGCGGAATTGATTAAATACGCCGGTAATGTTTATTTTGCCCAAAAAGTTAATTGGGCGAACGCCTTGGCCGCGGTATCCGAGAAACTCGGCGCCAATTATGAAAATGTGCGAAAGGGTATGTCAGCCGATCACCGGATTGGCGATTCTCATCTTGATGTCACTCACGGCGGTTACCGAGGTTTTGGCGGATATTGCTTCCCCAAAGACCTTTCTGCTTTTATGGCGTTTGCTAAAGAGCAGGGGCTTCATAATGTCCACGATCTTTTAAAAGCGGCATGGGATTTTAACGGCAGATTGCTGGAATCACAGGGTTTGACTTATGATGATGTGAGTAGACACATCGATGAGTTCAAGCAATCTTAAAAATTACTATATTTGGGGCATTAAAGCCCTGGTTTTTATAATTCCATTTTTGTCCGTTTGGATTGCCACCTCAATGTATTTTCCATACATTACGGGACGGAATTTTGGTTTTCGGATTTTAGTTGAAGTAGCGTTGGTTCTTTACATAGCCTTGGCGATTCTTGATAAACGATATCGTCCGCGAATGAATTTGCTTTCTTGGGCGATTCTAGTTTTCGTTGGCATTGTCGGCATCGCTGATTTATTCGGTGTGGATCCGATGCGTAGCCTCTGGTCTAACTATGAGCGAATGGAGGGTTATATTACAATTCTGCATCTCGGCGCTTATTTTTTTGTTTTGACTAATTTGTTCAGAAGCAAGAAAGAGTGGCTGGTTTTTTTTAGAGTTTTTTTAGCCGCCGGCCTATGGGTGGGTATATATGGAGTGCTTCAGATTTTTGGGGTTAAAGAAGCAATCCAAGGAAATGGCGCTCGTATTGATGGAACAATTGGCAATCCAACTTATTTAGCAGTCTATTTAACCTTGATTATAGGCCTTAGTTTGATATTGTTTTTTAATACGCAAAGCCGCAGTTGGAAATATTTCTACGGGTCAATAATCGCCTTTCTGATTTCTATAATGTTTTTTACGGCAAGTCGAGGCGCCGCATTAGCTTGGGCAATTGCCGTGCCGCTCTTTTTAATTTTATATCTCTGGCTTTTCCGCAAGGAAAAAGGCGGCGAAAAAGTAAGAAAAATTATGATCGGTATTCTGATCGCCATGGTAATAGCGCCCCCTTTATTTTTGTTAATAAAAAACCAGTCGTGGGTTAGAGAGCACCCGGTTCTTTCTCGTTTCACTCAAATTTCGTTTCAAGAAAGAACCACCCGTTCTCGTTTTATGATTTGGGGAATGGGCGCGCAAGGGTTTTTAGAGCGCCCGCTTCTTGGTTGGGGGCAGGAAAATTATCTTCAAGTTTTTTCCAAATATTACAACCCAAGTCTTTATGATCAGGAGCCGTGGTTTGACCGCTCGCATAATATAGTTTTTGATTGGTTGATAAACGCTGGCATTTTGGGTCTGTTGGCTTATCTTTCGCTCTTCACGACTTACTACGTATTGTTTGCTCGCGGTTGGAAGTCCGGTAAAGTCGGCAAGAAAGAAGGACTTGTTTTATTGGTTCTGCCCATCGCTTATTTTATTCAGAATCTTTTCGTTTTCGACAATATCAACACCTATATCATCTTCTTTACACTTCTTGCCTACGTGAATAACTGGGAGTCCGAGTCGATTGTTGAGCGTAGGGATAGGGTAATTGCAGAAATTAAACCGTCCTTAATCGCTCTTGCTGTTAGCGGATTAATTGCTTTGCCTATCGTTTATTTAGCTAACGTCAAACCCGCTTTACAAGCGAGGTCAATTATCAGTGGTTTAGCCGCTACTTCCAGCAGTAAAGATCCCGTTGGCGAAACCCTTAGCGCTTTTGAGAAAGCTTTATCTTACAACACTTTTGGCAATGGTGAAGCGCTTGAACAGCTCGGTAGAGTAACCAGAAACTTACTCGACCAAGACGTTCCCAATCAAATTAAAACCCGTTTTATTAATTATCTAGTCCCCAAAATCGAAGAATATTTAAAAAAACATCCTAACGATATTCGAATTCATCTTTTTATTGCCGATATCTATCAATCAGCCATTAATATCGATGAATCTTATGTGCTTAAAGCTCGCGAACATTTTGAAGCGGCCTTAGCGCTTAGTCCCCAAAAACAGCAAATCCTTACGGCGCTCGCCAACAATTTTTTGTTTACCGGCGAAAGTGAAAAATCTTTTGAGCTTTTACGCAAAGCTATTGATGTTGAGCCATCCAACATAGAAGCTCATGGAAATTATGCGATTTATGCGGTTTTGGCTAGTCGCAACGATCTCGTTGCGGAAGAAATCGCGGAAATGAATCGCCTCCAGAAAAACTTGGAGAAGCGAGGCGAATCCGCCTTCAACGATTACCTCGATCAACTTAAAAGAATCGCTGAAATTTATCGACGGGTTGATCAGATACAAAATGCCATTATTATTTATCAAGAATTGATTAGACTTTCTCCGACCAATGTTAATTTCCAGACTGCCTTAAAAGAATTACAGTCAAAATAACGCAAATGAAAGCGATAATTTTAGCAGGTGGATTAGGAACGCGGCTTCATCCGGTTACTTTGGAAACTCCCAAAGCTCTTTTGACGGTAAAAAGGAAACCAATAATCAATTATTTAATAGAACTTTTTACCCGTCACGGCATTAAAGACATCGCTGTGCTTGCTAATAGCGCCCAAAAGGACGATTTCCATTGGTGGCAGAAGAGACATAAAAAAAACTTGCCAAAAACCCTAAAAATAAAATGGGAACCGCGGCTTCGAGGAACTTTTGGAGGTATTCGCGAGCTTCAGCGAGAATTGAAAGAGCCGTTTATTCTTACCAATGGCGACGAGATAAAAGATTTTGATTTGGAAAAACTTTTGAAGTTTCACAAAAATCATCGCTATCAGCCGCACGCCACCATCGCCCTTGTAAAAGTTCCCGACCCCCGCGCTTACGGAGTGCCGGTTATGCAAGGCGATGAGATAAAAATGTTTTTAGAGAAACCGGAGAATCCTCCGACAAAGTACATTTCCTCCGGCCTTTACGTATTAGAGCCAGAGGTCTTTGATTACGCCGATTGGAAAAAAGATTTTTTGATGATTGAAAAAGATATTTTTCCGAAAATCGCCGAAAAAAGAAAATTGATTGGTTATAAAGTTCCAAAAGGCAAATGGCTTGATTGCGGCACTCTGGACCGTTGGGCCAGCGCTATCCGAGAGCTTTAATTTGGCGGGCTTTTCGCCAAATCAAGGCGTTGGTTAGCAGTTGCGTGATTATCGTGGAAACAGCGGCGCCTTCTATGCCGAACGGCGGAATCAGCAATAAATTAAAAGCCACATTGCCAAACGCCGCCGCGCCCACGAAAGTTACAAATGATTTTTGGTGGTCATAGGCAAAAATGGCATTTCCCAAAAGTGTTGATGGGTAGACAACCGCCACCGTAAGAATTAAAAGCTGAAAAGTAACGACAGCCGGCAAATATTCCGCGCCGAAGAGCAAGTTAATAATTGGAGTCGCGAGCGCCACGCCAGCGATTACGATAGGAATAGAAAAAATAACTACCCTTTTGACATATTTTTTCAGAATTATGTTTGCCTCGGCAATGTTCTGTTTAACCAGTCTGGTTAAAATCGGAAAAATACTTGAAGCGAGCAAACTAGGCAATATGTAAAGCAACTGTATTGGTTTCTGAGCGGCGGAATAAAAACCCACTTCCTCTGCTGTCCGGAGCCAACCAAGCATAATAATGTCCGTGTTGAGCATTATCGCCCCCATTAAACCCATCAGGCCAAATGGCCAAGCGGTGGAGATAATTGGTTTGATTAGTTCTTTTCTGAAGTTTCCTATAAGGTTGCGGAAATGCGATCGCAACACGAATAAAATCGCGAGCAAACCTATGCCGCTGCCGGCGGCATAAGCAAAAGCTAAAGAGTAACTGCTGGGATTAAGCGTTAGAAAAATAAATCCCAAGATGACAATGGCAAAATTGGTCAAGACGTGGATGCCCGCTTCAATTTCCATTTTTTCCAGAGCGCGGGAGACTGCCGATCCGAGATCCCGCAAAGTATCAAAAGCAAAAACAAAAATCAAAATCGGCATGATCATCGCTGCTTCCTCGATATTTGTTAGATAAGGGAAAAAAGCGATTACCCCCAAAACCAATATTAGAAGAAGACCCAATTTGGTGAAAAAAGCAGTGGAAAGATAACGATCTTTTAATTCCGGATTGCGCGACGCTTCTTTGGTAATAAGAGCGTTAATGCCGATGTCGGAAAAAATTGTCAGAAAAGCGGCAATTCCAAGAGCGTAAGAAAAAGCTCCCCAACCGGCGGCTCCCAACGCTCGAGCGGCGTAAATTACAATCGCCGCTCGCAAGAGACGGCCAACTATTTGTCCGGAAAAAAGCCAAAAAGTGTTTTTAGCGATTGTTTGGGAAATCGTTTGGTTTTTAAAAAGCCAATCTAAAAAAAAGCGCATTTATTTATGTGATGTAAAAAGATATTTAACGGTTCGAAGAAGAATCAAAAAGTCCAAGGCGAGCGACCGATTTTTTAAATAATACATGTCATATTGTAGTTTTTCGTAAGCATCTTCGATAGAAGCGCCATACTTGTAGTTAATCTGCGCCCATCCGGTGATTCCCGGGCGGACCAACAAGCGCAATTCGAAGTAAGGCACATCCTTTTTTAATTGACTTACAAACTCCGGCCGTTCCGGGCGAGGTCCGACGAAAGACAATTCTCCTCTGATGATATTCCAAAGCTGGGGTAGTTCATCGAGGTGGCTCTTGCGTAAAATTTTACCGATAGTTGTCACGCGGCTATCTTTGGTCACAGCCCATTGGGGCCCGGATTTTTCCGCGTCGAACTGCATGGTGCGAAATTTGTAGATCATGAAATCATGTTCGTTTTGGCCAGAGCGAGTCTGTTTATAAATAATAGGGCCCCGCGAAGTAAGGGCGATTAGAATAGAAATCAAGATGCTTACTGGCAGAAGAACTACGGAAAATACTACCGCTAACAGAAACTCAATTGGCCTTTTGAAAAATTCGTAAATTTTGTGACTTTTGGAAAGATTTTCCAAAAACCAGACTTCTTCGAGTTCGGCGAGCGGCAGTTTCTGAAAAACTTTTTCGTAAAGCGCGGCGAGATCCCAAACCTCTATTCCCGATACCATATTTTTGTAGATGAGCCGAGCCGCTTTGGAATTCTTCTTGATGTGAGCGGGGACGACAATTAAATTTATTTTACTGTTGAGAATTATTTGGGCCAGATGATCGAATTCTTTATCTTGCAGTCCCTCCTTCATCCAAAAACTTATTTCATAGCCAAGCTGGGGATTTTTTCCGATGTGATCGGCCAATTCCTCAACGGTTTTATTGTAGCCAATCATCAGAATTCGATTTACGGGTCCGCCGGCGCTTAGGATATTATTGTAAAAACTTCGCCAAATATAACCGCCCAAACCGGAAAGCAGCACAACGATGAAAAGATTTATTTTTGGCGTGATGACAAAGGCGGGAATAAAGTAGAAAAGAATGGTGGCGATTACACCGTTGATAAAAACCAAAGTGGTAAAGCTTCTGCTGAAAGCCAGGTCATTTTTGAGAAAGCTTAGATCGTAAAGCCCACCGATATAAAAACCCAAAAGCCAGATGCCGAAAATAATCGTGAAGGGAACAAAATGAGTTTCTAAAATAACATCAGGAATACCTTGGTAGCGGAGGGTTAATGTCAAAAAAAACGACGCGTATAAAACGGCAATATCTCCAAAAAGGAGGATGAGTTGTTTCAGCTTGACGTGGATGCTCATTCTGGATTTATATTAAGTAAAGCATGGAAGAGAGTCAAAAACCGGTTAAAGACGCGTTGTTGCCCGGCAGCATCATTGTTGCGGCGCTTTTGATTGCCGGTGCCCTTGTTTATAACACCGGATTAAAGAACGTTGGTAACCAGGCCAGTCTTGAAGAAAACACGAATACTTTCTCCGCCGAAGATCTTATTGACGATGATGTGATTTTGGGCGATCCCAACGCTCCGGTAACGATCGTGGAATTTGGCGACTATCAATGCCCTTTCTGCGCCAGATTTTTTGCTCAAACGGAACCGCAAATTCGCGAGGAGTATATCAAAACAGGGAAGGCGAAAATGGTTTATCGCGATTTCGCTTTTCTTGGGCCGGAATCGTTAGCCGCCGCCAACGCTTCCCAGTGCGCTGCCGAGCAAGGAAAATTTTGGGCTTATCACGACCGGCTTTTTGAAACCGAACTAGCCGATGGCCGCGAACACAACGGCAATCTCAATGCCACTCTTTTTAAATCATTGGCGGCCGAACTTGGTTTAGATCAAACAAAATTTAATTCCTGTCTTGCTTCTGAAAAATACAAAGATGAAATCCAGAAAGATTACGATGATGGAATTGCCGCCGGAGTTCGGGGGACGCCGCACACCTTCATTAACGGCAAGCCCATTTCCGGCGCTTTATCATATTCAAGCTTCAAGCAACTAATAGAAGAATCTTTGGCCGCCGCTCGATAAAAATCTTTCTCTTCAATATACTTAATGATAATGCTCAAGCTTCCAAAGGAAGTTCAACAAACCGCTGAAAAATTATCTAAAGCTGGTTTTGAAGCTTATCTTGTCGGCGGCTGCCTGCGCGATTTAATCCTGAGCGGAGTCGAAGGACTTCCTACGGTTCCAAAAGATTGGGATTTAACTACTAATGCTAAACCGGAGGAAATTCAAAAACTTTTCCAAGACAGCGTTTATGAAAATCAATTCGGCACAGTTGGAATTAAGATAGATACTGATGAGCCTACTCTTAAAATCATTGAGGTAACAACTTTTCGCAAAGAGGGTAAATATAGCGACAAACGGCATCCCGACGAAATTACTTTTGCCAAAAATGTCGAGGAGGATTTATCCCGCCGAGATTTTACGGTTAACGCCATTGCCCTAAAACTACCCGAAGAGAAAGAATTAGTAGATCCTTTTAACGGACAAGCCGATTTGAAAAAGAAAATTATCCGCGCGGTTGGCAATCCGACAGAGCGTTTTGAAGAAGACGCCTTGCGGATTTTGCGGGCGGTGCGGTTCGCGGCCCAACTTGGTTTTAAGATAGAGGAAAAAACTATTGATGCCGCCAAAAAACACGCTGGCCATCTTGAATTTATTTCCAAAGAGAGAATTCGTGATGAGCTTTCTAAGCTTTTAATTGCCGACGGCGCCGCCGAAGGCGTTGATCTTTTGCAAAAACTTGGAATCTTAAAGATTATCCTACCGGAACTGGAAAAGGGGGTTGGCGTCGGGCAAAACAAGCATCACATATACACGGTGTTTGAACACAATCGTCGTTCTCTCGAATACGCCGCTCAAAAAAAATTCCCGCTTGATTTGCGGATAGCATCGCTTCTGCACGACGTTGGAAAACCAAAAACCAAGCAGGGCGATGGTCCGGAAAGCACTTTTTACGGACATCAAGTTGTCGGGGAAAGAATGGTTTTGCAAATTATGGATCGTTTGCGTTTTCCCAAAGAAATGACGGAAAGGGTAGCGCTTTTAGTGCGAGAACATATGTTCGTTTATGATCCGGAGACCGTTTCACTGAAGGGCGTACGTCGTTTGATTAGCCGCGTTGGTCAGGAAAACGTTGATGATCTCATAAAATTGCGCGAAGCCGATCGCATCGGTTCCGGAGTGCCGAAAGCTCAGCCATATCGCCTCCGTTATCTTCAGGCGATGATAGAAAAAGTAAAGAAAGATCCGGTCGGTCCAAAAATGCTTAAACTAAACGGAGGAGACGTGATGAAAGAATTAAAAATTGATCCGGGCCCGAAAGTCGGCGCTATCCTAGCCCTATTATTAGAAGAAGTATTAGATGATCCGAAACAAAATACGAAGAAATCTCTGTTAGAAAGAGTGTGGGAACTGGGAAAACTCCCCGAAAAAGAACTTGCTAAGCTTTCCGAGAAAGCGAAAAAATCCGCCGCCGAAGCTCAGAATCGAATTGACGCGGAAATTAAAAGCAAGTATTTTGTGAAGTAAAGCGGGCTTGCCCGCCGTAGCTTTAGCAGAGACGGGGTGTAGTATACCGGCAGTACGCGCGCTTCGGGTGCGTGAAGACCGGGTTCAATTCCCGGCACCCCGACATTTATGAAGTATGTAGTAACCGGAGGAGCCGGATTTATCGGCTCTCATCTTACAGACGAGTTAATTAATCAGGGCCACAAGGTGGTTGTTTTAGACAATCTTTCAACTGGAAAAAGAGAAAACGTAAATCCCAAAGCTGAATTTGTCAAAGCCGATATTACCAAGCTCGCGGAAATGCGTCCTCATTTTTCCGGAGCGGACGGCGTTTTCCATGTCGCCGCTCTGCCGCGCGTGCAAGTTTCCATTGAAGATCCTGATAAGACGCATGATGTTAACGTCAACGGCACTTTAAACGTTTTGATCGCGGCCCGCGACGCGAAAATTAAAAGAATTGTTTACTCCGCTTCTTCATCCGCCTACGGCAATGTTGAAGCCATGCCATTGCGTGAAGATATGAAGCCAAAGCCGATGAGTCCTTATGGTCTTCAAAAATATATCGGCGAGGAATATGGCCGGCTCTTTTCCCTGCTTTATGGATTGGAAACCGTTTCATTGCGTTATTTTAATGTCTACGGCCCGCGAATGGCGGAAGCGGGGGCGTACCTTACTGTTATGAGAGTTTTTCTGAATCAGAAAAATGCCTCAACGCCGATGACGATTGTCGGAGATGGCGAACAAACAAGGGATTTCACTCATGTCTATGATGTTGTTAGGGCAAACCTTTTGGCAATGAACGGCGATAAAGTCGGTAAGGGAGAAGTCATTAATATAGGAGGGGGTAAAAATTATAGCGTTAATCAAATCGCGACTTTAGTTGGCGGTCCCAAGATTCACGTTGATCCTAGAATAGAACCAAGGCATACCCTGGCCGACAATTCCCTTGCTAAAAAATTACTTGGTTGGGAACCGAAGATGAATCTCGAAAAAGAAATCGCAACCCTATTGTAAAGCCCTTGTTTTTGTAATAGTATCGGCAATAAGTTCTTTTAGAGGTGAATAATGGTTTGGGTATCGGCAGTGGCGACTGCGATAGTGCCTTTGGTATTGGTTTATGTTTTTATCAGTGAAAAATTGAGGAGCAGGGTTGGTGAGTGGCTGGCTAAAGATTGGGCAAACCTGTTGGTTGTTTATTTTTTTGTAATCATCACTTACAGTCACTTCGCCTTCGTTAGCAACCAATTTGACCTTCGCGCTTATTTGAGCGTTTTATTGTATCTTGGCTTGCCGGTTTTTCTCTTTATGTTTTTAAGAAAAGAGGATATCCGGCGGTCTTCCCCAAGAGTTTTCTATTTTCTGTTGGCAATTTTTGTCTTAATGCTCTGGATCCCGATGGAATTAAAATGGGTTGAGCGAAAATGGGTGGAAGCGCCAATTAGAGATAAATCGTTCGGCCTTCCAAGCACGATGTATTGCGCCATTCTTTTGGGAATGTTTATTTTTACCGAATGGTTCGACCTCGATCTTAATTGTCGTTGGCGTTGGCGATGGAATCATTTGCTGTGGGTTTTGGGAACACTGGCCGTTTTATTGGTTGTTTTATTGCCGATGGCGGCCCGCGTTGATTTCGTGAAATTCGAAATCTGGGATGTTGTGGAACAACATCCTTGGGTGCCGCTGATGCTCTTCCCGCTTTTTTTAATAACTCCGGCCATTGGCGAAGAATTGATTTACCGCGGTGTTATTCAAAGTGTTTTGGAAAAGAAATGGGGAATCTGGATAGCGCTTTTTATCCAGGCGGGTATTTTTGGCTTCGCGCATATCAACAACAAGGCGGGCGGTTACAATTTTCCAAACTGGTCATATGTTTGCTTTGCGACAATAGCTGGATTGGGTTATGGGATCGTTTTCTGGCGAACCCGTTCGCTTCTTGCTTCTGCCAGTCTCCACGCTTTAGTTGATCTTCTTTGGAAAACCTTTTTCAAAGGGGATGGTGGGTAATGAGTAATCGAAAATGGATTTTTCTGGAAGCGATGGGATTTTTTATTTTGGTAATGGCAATTATCTGGTTTAGTAAATCAATTGTCAAAGAAGATTTTAAGTGGATTGCTGGCGCCCCGATTCTACTTTGGGTGATTATCAGCTGGAAACGGCGCGGCGATGAGTTTGATTCCATCGGCATTAAGAAAGAAACCGTCCCTTTTTGGATTTTCACTTCGGCATTGCTGGTCATTATTTTTACGTTAGCGTTTGGTGGAAATCCGGAAGTTTTTGGAAGGCCTGATCTTTGGAAGAAGGTGTTTGCCAAATTGGGTTATCCGTTCTGGGCTCTGATTCAGCAACTGTTGCTTCAAGGCTATTTGACTAATCGGTTGAATCAATCTCTAGAGAAACATTGGCTTGCCTCTCTTGCTTCCGGCGCGTTTTTCGCCGCTGTTCATTTCCCGAACCCCCTTTTAATGTCCGGTTGTTTCGTGCTTGGCGTTGGTACCGCTTATTATTTTTTGAAAAGCCGCAACCTTTATGTGATCGCCTTTGCTCACGGAATTCTTGGAACGTTTCTGAAGTATTTGCTTTCCCAGGATTGGCTTGAGAATGGAATGCGTGTCGGCCCCGGATTTTGGAAGTAAAAGCCTCGTCTAATGACGAGGCTTTTTATAACTTGACTTTGCTACATGAAGGGTATATAATACGTACAAGTTTAGTTAGAGAAGAGGAGCTTAATCCCTTTTGCTCGACTAGGCGAAAGGGCGAAAAGCGTCTCCTTAAACAAGAGACAAAAATTAAAAATAAATGGAATTTAATAATTCCGGACCTCGCAAGATGGTGCAAGGCAACTGGCACTGCGCCAAATGCAATGGCCCGATCACCGAACTTCCGTTCGAGCCTGATCCGGCCCGCTTGGACAAGCTCCTTTGCCGAGATTGCCATCGAGCGCGCGTCCAATCTTTTCGTGGCCCCCGCCGATTCGGCGGTGACCGCTAAAGCCAACAACCCCGCCAACTGGCGGGGTTTTGGTTTTTGACAAATTCTATTATGCTTTATAATAAGGTTATGAAATTATTGTCGTTGGGAGTAACGATCGCCGGTCTTTGGTTAATCGTCTCCCCTTGGATTTTAGGCTATTGGAAAGTTTCGTCGGCGCTTTGGAGTCAGGTCGTAGCCGGCGTGGTAATAATGCTGCTGTCTATGTGGCAGCTGGCAGGAAAAGAATAAAATGACAAAAAACATTAAAATTTATTCAACCCCAACTTGTGTTTATTGCAAGATGGCTAAGGAGTTTTTCAAGAAGAACAATGTCGAATACACCGAATTCAACGTTGCCGAAGATGAGAAGGCGCGGGAGGAAATGGTGCAGAAATCACAGCAACTCGGAGTGCCGGTGATCGATATTGACGGTAAAATTACCGTCGGGTTCAATGAATCGGAGCTTAAAAAAGCTTTAAACTTATAAAATGTACGATTTAGTAATTATTGGAGGCCCGCCCCGCCTCGGCGGGGCGAGGCTCGCCCGCTTACAACATGATGTATGATTTGGTGATAGTGGGCGGCGGTCCGGGCGGGGCCGCAGCTGGAGTTTACGCGGCCAGAAAAAAAATGAAAGTCGCTTTGATAACCGAATCCTTCGGCGGACAATCGGTTGTTTCAGCCGGTATTGAAAATTGGATTGGCACGAAGTCCGTTTCCGGCCTGGATTTCGCCAAAATGCTGGAAGAGCATTTGCGAGCCCAGGAAGATATTGATCTTCTCCAGCCGGACTTGGTTGAAAAAGTTGAAAAAGCCAAAAACGGCTTTACTATTTCCACCAAAGAAGGAAAGAAACTGGAAACCAAAACAATTTTGGTGACTACCGGAAGTAGCCGGAAGAAACTGGGCGTACCGGGAGAAAAAGAGCTTGACGCCAAAGGAGTTTCTTATTGTTCCACCTGCGACGCGCCCATTTTTAAAAATAAAGTTGTAGCCGTCATCGGCGGCGGCAATGCCGGTTTAGAAGCCGTTGTGGATTTACTTGCTTACGCCACCAAAGTTTATCTGTTGGAATACGGCGATAAATTAAAAGGAGATCCGATAACACAGGAAAAAATTGAAAAAGACAAAAAAGTGGAGATTATTCTCAACGCTCAGACCACAAAAATTTTGGGCGATAAATTCGTCGCCGGTTTTAAATACAAAGATTTAAAAAGCGGTCAGGAGAAGGAATTAAAGTTAGACGGTATTTTTGTTGAAATCGGCGCCGTGCCCAATATCAGTTTCGTCAAAGATTTGGTTAAGTTAAGCGCTTACGGAGAAATTGCCGTTGATCACAAAACTCAGCAAACTTCCCAGCCGGGCATTTGGGCGGCGGGAGATTCCAGCGATGTCTTATACAAGCAAAACAATATTTCCGCCGGCGATGCCGTTAAAGCCGTTCTCAATATCTACGAAACTCTCAACAAAGAAGGCGGGACGAGGGGCGGCTATACCAAGTAACTTTTTCTAGAGACCCCTTTTACATCAAAAAATAAAAGGAGTAGTATTGAAACAATATGAATAAACTTAAATTATTGGGTATTGCCGGCATTGTCATTGTCATTGTCATTATTGGCGGAATTTTCCTTTTCCGGGGGTCGGAAAATTTGCCGATGGATATCGGAGCTAACAGCGCCGATGAAACAATGAATGAAGTTGTGGACGCGATTCGAGATGAGAATATTGATCGGGCCGAGCGTTATTTTGTTTCCGCCAACGAAGAGGGCAGGGCGACTTGGAAAGAAATTTTGCGGGTTAATAAAGACCGCGACCTTATGGAGGAAATGGCCAACGGAATCGGATCTTCGGAATTTTTCAAAAAGATTTCTGACACCGAGGAGCAGTATCTTATGACTGACCAGCTTGGCACAGCCGGACTTTTAATCGGATTGATCTTCAATCCGGAAATTTCTGCTTGGCAGATCAACTCCCTTGTCAGAGTAGAAATCAGTCAACAATAAAACGAAAAATAAATAGTATAGGATATCATCCATATGGGCAATAAATCATACCTTAATGGCTAAAAGAAAATTTGCGGGGAAAATCGCTAAAGAAATTCTAATTGCCATGGCCGTTTTATCCGCGGCCGCTGGAATTACGATCACTCTGGCCGTTATGCCAGGATTGGGACGCGTTGGTAAAGAAATATTTGATTGGTATTACAAACAAAATAAATCTCGTCGCCAACGCATTCGTAAAACTTTTCAAGATTTAAGAAAAGAACGACTTATTGAAGAAAAACATTTACCTGACGGCTCAACTCAGTTTATTCTTTCAGAAAAAGGAAAAAACAAAATTTTACATTATAATTTTGACGATCTTAAAATAGCAAAAACTACCAAATGGGACAAGATATGGCGGATAGTGATATTCGATATCCCGAATAATTTTGAAAAGGAACGCAGACTTTGGCGATTTAAATTAAAAACCATCGGATTTTATCAATTACAAAAAAGTGTTTGGGTTTACCCCTATCCTTGTAGGAAAGAAATAGATTTTATTGCGGAATATTTAGGCATCAGCCCACATATACGGATAGTAGAAGCAGTTTCAGTGGACGGATCCGAAGAATTAAACGATTACTTTTTCAAAGCATGAAAAAATATAAAAGTATTACTTATTGCCCATATGGGCAATAAGTAATACTTTGGGGGTTGACAGGGGGGTTTGAAGATGTAGAATGAGGGGCATTATATTTTATGGAGAAAAATTCTTATTTTAAGTTTGTCGCGGTTTTTTTGGTTATTATCGCTTTAGGCGTTGGCGGCTATTTTATTTTTCGGGGAGAAAATCAGACGGAAAAAGCCGAGCGAGGGTTCCGGCAGTATGAAGAAGCGATGCGCGCCGACACTTACGGAGGAAAAACTCCGCAGGAAACGCTGGATCTTTTTATTGAAGCCCTTCGCGCGGAAGATATCGAACTAGCGAGTAAGTATTTTTTATATGACGACAATTTAAGCAAACAAAAATGGGTTGATCGCCTTAACGAAATAAAAAATAAAGGACTTTTAGAAATTATGGCGAATGATATAGAAACGCGCGCAAAAGAAGACGTTAAAAATAAAATTAGCGAAAATGATTTTAAATTTGTTCTATATGCCGACAACGAGCAGGTCGGTGCTCGGATCGATATGCAGTTTAATACTTATTCCGGAGTATGGAAAATAGAAAGCTTGTAATTTTAATCCCGGTTATACTGGGATTTTTCTTTGCTACTCAACCTGCGAGTGCGTACAGTACCAAAACCCACGCTTTTTTAACTAAAGCGACCTTGGAGTCGTATAACAAGCATTTTGAAAGTAAAATAGACGAAGAACTATGGCCGTATTTGATTGACGGCACTCGGAAAGAAGATGAGTTTCCAAGATATTGGAATCATTTTTATGACCCCGTAAACGACAGGGGTCTAGAATCGGGGATTTATGGAAACGGCTATAAGTCTAAAAAATGGGCAATGGACGACAAAGCCCAGAAGAGCAGCCTTTATAGAAACGCGGCAACCATCGGGTCAATTTTGACAGCCATTCAGCAGAGAAGCTTGGAAGGTTTTACGATTCAGTCAGATTACACGTGGCAACAGGCAGTCAAACAATACATTGCCGGCGATGAGGAAAAAGCGTTTTACGCCCTAGGTCACGTTTTGCATTTGATTCAGGACGCTTCAGTGCCCGACCATACCCGCAACGATCCCCACCCGCCCATAGAAGGCGGCAGTCCTTACGAGGATTGGACCGAGCGGTTTAATTTGGAAAATCCGGATAATGCCGTGCGGCTCCAAGTTTTATATAAAAAACCAGTTATTTTAGAAACTTTGGAGGAATATTTTGATTCCATAGCCAATTATTCTAATAATAATTTTTATAGTCGAGATACAGTCGGATTAACTCATGGATATAAAATGCCAGAACCAGATTATTTTGCTCTATACGATGGTGAAAGTTACGGATTTAAAACAGATAAAGAATTTGGCGATTACAAACTTTTATGGGGCAACGGAATTTTTGAATGGTCATCTGGAGGAGGAGCGCTTTTAATTGGTTTAGATCCAGTACTGAATGACTACTGGAACCGCCTTTCTGTAAAAGCGGTTCAGCATGGGGCGGGAGTGATTGATTTATTTTTTAAAGACGTTGAAAAAACGCGCAAAGAATTGGCAAATATTGAAGAAAAGAAATCCTTCTTCGCTCAAATTGTTGACGCGGTGAGAAATCTTTTTGGCGGTGACTCGGAAGACGAGCCGGTGCTAGAAATTGAAATTACCAGTTCGGATTTGATCAATGATTCCAAAACAGATCAAACAAATCAAATTGCCCAAATTGAAGAAGCGTCTAGCGTGATTGATAGTATAGAAATTCTTAATGAACAATTTGAAACCATAGTTGAGCAGGAACAAGTCCAATGGTGCGGATTTACAACTAGCAAATCGCCGACCAAGCAAAATTTAATAATCAACGAAGTTGCCTGGATGGGCTCAATTTCGAGCGCCAATGCTGAATGGATTGAATTGAAAAACATTTCCGGTTCCGAATTGGAGGTTGCTGATTGGCAAATGTTTGACGCAAAAGAGGATATCAAAGTAAAACTTTCGGGAAAAATTCCGGCTGGAGGATTTTACCTGCTTGAGAGAACTGACGACGACTCCGTTCCCGGCGTTTCGGCTGACCAAATCTACACAGGCGCTCTTTCCAATACTAGCGAGGGATTGCGGCTGTTTAATACAAGCTGTGATTTATTGGATGAGGTGATAGCCAATCCGAATTGGCCGGCTGGAAGCAATAACAATAAACACACGATGGAGCGAATGAATAATTTTTCCTGGAGAAATTATAGCGGCGGACAACAAAACGGTATTTATGGAACTCCTAAAGCGGAGAATAGCTCCGGAGAAAATCCAGATAGCGCTAGTTCGGGATCGCCGACTCCCAAATCTGACCCGCAACCAACTTTGACGCCAACTCCTACTCCGACTCCGACTCCTACTCCGACTCCTACTCCGACTCCAACACAAACTCCAACGCCAACCCCCACACCGGAGCCAGGACCGACTATCCAGAAAGTTTTAATAAGCGAATTTCTTTTTGACGCCGAGGGAAGCGACAGCGGCAAAGAATTTATTGAGCTTTACAATCCCGGGGATCAGGCCGTTGATATTTCCAATTGGTCCGTTCAGCATGTTTCCGGAAGCGGTTCTATAAGCAAGAAAAACTTTGAGACGGGAAATTCTATCGCGCCTAAAAGCTTTTTTCTTATTTGGCTTGGCAATTCGCCGGGTTCGCCACAAGCGGATATGGTTTGGGCGAGCGGAAGTTTAAATAACACAAACGCCACTATTTATTTGGTTGGCGATACCTCGCAAATTTCCACCACCAGCCCTGTTTCAGTTGACGCTGTCGGCTATGACGTCAATAATATTTCCGGATTTTCCGCGGGAATGAGTTTAGAAAGAAAAGCACTTTCTGGAAGCGATTGTGTTTCGGCTCAAAACGCCGGCGAATACTTGGGAAATGGTTGCGATACTGATCAAGCGAACGATTTTGAATTAAGAGAAACACCGAATCCGCAAAACACCCAAAGCTTGCCGGAGCCGCGCAATTCTCCGGCAGCCGCGGAAGACTTCAATGCTGAGGCGAACAAACTCAGCGTTGATTTTAGTTGGACTGCCGAATCGAATTTAAATTACGAAATTTACGCGAAAATCAATTCCGATTATTCGCTTCTTGGATCAACCCCGGATAGCGGTTACTCAACCTTAGTTAAAGAGACCAGTCGGGATTATACCTTTGTCATAAAATCCATAGACAAAGACGGCCTTTCTTCGGAAACCTTGCCAGAAACCATCGTTGAAGTCCCCAGCTTGATTACCGGAATTGATTTTCACGGAGACCCGAATGTCGCAACCAGCACAAGAATTCAAATCAACTTTGCCGAATATCCGTTCGTGCCGACTATTTTCAACAAGCCGAACACCTGGAAAATTTTAGTTTTCTATCTTAATCAAGTTCCGGACAGCGCCCCGAATTACTTAAATACCGCTATTAGTTGGCAGCCCGAAGATTTGTCAGGGATATTGTATATAAAATACCCCGGTTGCGCCGGCGGAAATTCTCATCATTATTCTTTGATAATACCGGATGTCGCGGAACGTTGCGGAACCGGCGGAGGAGTAATGAACAGAGCTTTTTATTTCGATAAAATAAATGAAAATGATTTAGAACTTGAGGTAATTTCAGAAACGGGATTTTCGGACACTGATTATCTTACCGTGGCTTATTATGATTTTTCCACATCTGGGGGAGGAAACCAGGGGTTTAGTTTAGCGGCAATTGATAAGACAAAATATTATTTTCAGGCGGATTGATCCCGCAATGGTTGACGAAATGAGATTTGCGTGATAGAATTGCCGCATTGAACCTTGATTTTAATTTTTAAGGAGGAAAGTATGCCGATCAAACAGGTGGCGTGCGCGTACTGCAATCAGCAAGTCAACAAGGCGCAGACTTACCACATCGGTGGGGGAAGACGCGCCTGTAGAACACACGAGGGTGTTCTACAGAAAAAGGATCAGTTGGAGCAAAGCCAGAAGGCAAGGATCCAACAAGGGATTGAGCGACTAAACAGAAAAAAGGAAAGAGGGTTCGCGCCGTTACCGCCCCAAACCAATCCCACGAAACCGAATTGCTGGGTGTGTGGCGTAAATGGCTTACGGCAAGACGAGTTTTTCCTTCGCCTCTTAATGGATCGCGAAAAGGCGCGCAAAATTTACGGATATGTCAATCCTCTTGACCTTTCTCACCCCGCGAACCATCCTATCAAAGAGCCATGTATTTTTGTCGTGCCGAAGGAAAAGTGCGCAGATGTGATTGGGCATTTACCCTGGTACCTTCGGGAGCTTCCCGAAATGTCAGGAGTTGTGGCGATCTGCGGGCTGTGCGCCTATAAACACAAAGTAGACGCGTTGCCGGAGATTGACGCGGATCAACTGATGAAATTTTCCGTCATATACGAAACCTTCTTCAAGCCGATGCTGCAGAAAGCGGCCTCACGGGAACTGACCAGAGATAACTAGTTTTATTGCCCGACTTCAGATGGAGTCGGGCAAATTTTTTCTTTGTTGCTTAAAAGTTTTTCGGTGACGGCGGCGGTGATTTGATTGATGACGCCCGGGTCGTCGTTTTGCTTCAGCACTTCCTCAACTATTTCCTTGGTGCGGTCGAGAGTTTCGACCGCCGCTTCGGGATTATCAAGATTGGCTTCGACAATTTCACGGAGAGTAAAAAGATTATTATCTAATTCGCCGAGGAGCTTTTCCCGCCTGTAAGCGGGAGTGGCGTAGATGTCTTCGGCGGTTTTTTTAATTTCGCCGGGCAGGAAAGAGATGCCGCTGATGTAGTCCAGCCCCCTTTCTTTTATATTGTTGGGGGCGAAATAAAAGGCAACCCCGGCGATTCCAGTCAAAACGGCCAGGACTACTAATAAGCGTATTGCTTGAAACATCCTTTTTATTATAGAATATTGACTATGAATACCAAATTTATTTTACCGGCAGTATTAATGCTGGCGCTGGCCATCGGCGGAGTTTATTTCTTTTCCAAAGGTTCGAATTCCGGAATGGACAGCGAAGCAAATCAGGCGAATTTGAACGGCCGATTTGCCGGAGACGTGTTCGCTGTTTTGGATACCGATCACGGGACGATAAAGATAAAATTTATGCCGGGAGTCGCTCCGAAAACCGTGGCCAATTTCGTGAATTTGGCCAAGGAAGGATTTTACGACGGTCTTATTTTCCACCGCGTCATTAAAAATTTCATGATTCAGGGCGGCGATCCCAACGGCAATGGGACCGGCGGGCCGGGCTATGATTTTGAAGATGAAATAAATCTTGAATCGGAATTGTATGCTTCGGGTATTTATAAAAAGGGAATGATGGCGATGGCTAATCGCGGACCCAACACCAACGGCAGCCAATTTTTCATAATGGTTGACGATTTGCCGTTGCTTCCGAATTACACGATTTTCGGGCAGGTAGTTGATGGGCAAGACGTCGCGGACGCTATCAGTTTGGTTGATACTGACGAAAAAGACATGCCGTTGGAGCAAGTTGTCATCAATAAAGTGACAATTTTGGAGTAAATTTTTTTTTAATTGACTTTTAAAAATTTTTAGATAGAATAGGGGGTAGAACGTTGCCATTACTATTGGAGGCCCCGATGAAATATTGGGAAGAAATAGCGGGCTGGATCGAAAGGTTCATTTCTTTAATAGACAGGCGAAAGGTATTTTGTTCAATAATTAGTTTCCCCGTTATTTCCGCAATCGCCATTATTCTTATTTGCGGACGTCTCGGAGAGGTTAGCGTGTCCGGTTTTGCTCTTGGGTTCGCGCTCGCGATGGCGGTGTTGTTTTTTTTACACGGTGTTCTTTCACTCATCAAAGAAGCGCTGTTGAGACGTAGCATTCGGAGAGGCGTTGCCAGAGCTAAAGGAAAAAGCGAAGATTTTCATCCGACCTTTTTGGCGAAGGGAAGCTTGGACGATATGGATGACGACGAAATTAACCGTCGTTTCAGGAGGTCAAAATGAACGACGATATGGATTTGCCCGTTTACGTCGGCAATCAGGAGAGCTGCGTGTATTGCGGAAAAAAATTTCTTATTAATGAAGTTATCGTTGCCTGCATGAAAGAAACTAGAACGTCCTCAGATTTGGAAGAGCGCATTTTCTGTTATTTCAGCCCGGATGATTCTGACGAGTGTTGCAGTGTTCAGTACTGCAACATTAATAACGATTACTTCACCCGTTTTAGAATTATGTGCTTCCACGGAAACACCTAATTCTAAAGAAAGAGATTTAAAACTCCCCATGGTTAGTGGGGAGTTTCTTTATTTCTTAGAGGTTTGATAAATTCCTGATAAAACTGTCGCGCTTGGATTTTATAACCGTCAATCGTGCAGTTATTGTCAATCTTGAAATCAGTTCGGCATCCGATTTCGTGAACGTGGATTTCATTCGGCGCCTGGTCTTCTTTCAAAAATTCTTCCCAAGTTTTGCTTTCATCGCTTTCTTTCTCTCTTCTTGTTTTAACGCGCTCATAACGAAGAGCCGGATCGGCCATAATATAGACCATAATCCCGCCCATTTCTCTGATCGCGGTTTCGTCGGGAAGCCAACGGACTCCGTCGGCGATTATGATTTCGTAACGCTTGCGGGGATTCTCTTCCGTTTCCCTCATTTTATTGAGGAAGCCGACAGTTACGGCGTCGGCTCTTTTTGATTCAAGCTGCTGTCCGAGCCACTGCAGATTTTCTCTGGTGGTCGGAATGCCATAATGCTTCAGAGTTTCAAACAAAGAGTCAGAAAATTTTACCGTTCCTACGCTTGGCCAGAAATCATCTTCGCGCATTACCGCTTCCAGGGTCGATTTGAAAGTGCTTTTGCCCGCGCCTGGCTTTCCAACCAAACCGATGATCACGCGTTCTATTCCCATGGCCGTTCTCCTAAAGGTTCAACTTTAAAAAGAATTCTTATCACTTCGAAAAGATTATCCGCCAGATAGTCCGGCTTGGATGAAGCAAGCTTAGCTTTGGAATTGTAGCCATGAGCCACGCCGATACTGGTCACGCCCACTCGTTTAGCGGCGAGAATGCCGTCGGCGATATCATCCACGTAAAAGGCCTCTTCGGGTTTGCATTGGAAAGTATTCAATACTTCCCGAATCTTTATTTCTTTGTCATAAGCTTGGGCGAAGTACGCGTCGAAACAGTCATGAAGATTAAAATTTTCTAAGCATTTTTCCAGTAGGTCTTTTTGCTCCGCACTAACAATTACTCTAGCGGCGCTGTTTTTCTTGCAGGCCCAGAGCAAGGTTCTGGCTGTTGAGTAGAGACCTGCCTGGCGCCAACGACGCTTGATGAATTTCTTGCGGATTGCCCGCAGGTCATCAGGATTTGTGTCAGCCGGAATGCCATGCTTTTGATAAAATGGCATGAAATTCAAGCCGACTTCATCGCAGAAACTTTCCCAGGAAGGCGTCGGCAGTTCGTAGCGCCGGAAGATTGCTTGAAGGCAGCCCTTCATTAAATCACGGTCATCAAGAAGAGTGCCGTTCCAATCGAACATCCCGAGTTTCCAGTCGGGCATTTAACAACCTCCTAAATATAGAATTGTAAATGAGCAAACCCTTCGATTCTATTTAGGGCAAGCTATATAATAGTGGAATGGTCGTGATTTTGCAAAACATCAGAAGCCTGCACAACGTCGGTTCTGTTTTCCGCACCGCCGACGCCGCCGGTATAGAAAAAATTTATCTTTGCGGCATTACGCCGGAGCCGGTTGATCGCTTCGGGAAAATCCAGCCACAATTCGCAAAGGTGGCGCTGGGGGCGGAGAAAAGTGTCGCTTGGGAGAGGTGTGGTTCCGCAAACAAGTTGATTGATCGTCTGAAAAAAGACGGCTACAAAATCTGGACTATTGAGCAAAATAGGAAATCTGCGGCGTACTATAGCTTACGCCCCAAACCCCATACCCTCGCGCGCGCGGCGCTTATTCTTGGTAATGAAGTGCGGGGTATTGCGTCATCTATACTTAAAAAGGCCGATAAAATTTTAGAAATACCAATGAGGGGCAGAAAAGAATCGCTGAACGTCGCGGTGGCGTTCGGCATAGTCGCTTTTCATTTGGTATATTGTAGAAAATGAAGAAATTTTTAATAGCGTTGGGAATTTTCGCTTTAATGATAATCGCTTTTTTGGGAGTGAGTTTTGTTGGACAAAAAGGCGCTGAAAGCAATCTTCCAAAAAAGGCGTTGTTGGTTGGCAATCAATTTATCCAGGTAGAAATCGCCGGTGATCCAATTTCCAGATCGCGGGGACTTTCCGGCCGTTCCGGATTGGAGGAAGGCGCGGGAATGCTTTTTGTTTTTGAAGCATCCGGATTGCCGCAGTTTTGGATGAAGGGAATGCTTTTCCCCATTGATATAGTTTGGGTAGGCGATGGGAAAATAGTCGGCGTGGAAAAAGAAGCCCCGCCGCATTATGGTTTCGGAGACCCGGAAATTTACATGGCTCCGAAGCCGGTGGATATGGTGCTTGAAATTGGAGCCGGCGAATTTGACCGGCTTGGATTGAAAATCGGGGATGCGGTTGTGATACAATAGTCAGTATGAAAGCGCGGATAGCCATAAATGGTTTTGGTCGTATCGGGCGGCTGTTTTTCAGGCAGGCCTATGGCCATAAAGGTTTGGATATAGTCGCTATCAATGACTTAGGCGACATCGAGAACCTGGCTTATTTATTAAAATACGATTCTGTTTATCGGACTTACGGTAAAGATATTAAATTCAAAAGAGATCCGAGCGGCGTAGGCGGTGAAATTGACGTTGATGGGAAAAAGATAACCGTCATTCAAGAAAAAGAATTGGCGAAATTGCCATGGAAAGATATGAAAATTGACGTGGTGGTGGAAGCCACCGGTGTTTTTGAGGGCTTCGCCAAAGCAGAGCCGCATGTAAAAGCGGCGGGAGCGAAAAAGGTTGTAATTTCCGCTCCGGCGAAAGATGAAGAGCGTCCCGACGCTAAAACTATCTTGATGGGAATCAACGAACAAGATTTCAAAACCTGCAAAATCAGTTCCAACGGTTCCTGCACCACCAACGCTTCCCATCCGGTCATAGCAATAATGGCCGAAAATCCCGGGATTCAGAAAGCGATGCTCGCGACGGTGCACGGCTATACCGCCACGCAAAATCTTGTTGACGGTCCGACTAAGGGAAAAGATTTCCGCCGCGGGCGCGCGGCGGCGGTAAATATCACGCCGTCGTTTACCGGCGCCGCCATTTCCGTTACCCGGCCAATGCCGGAATTGTGGGGAAAATTTGACGGTCTTGCTTATCGGGTTCCGGTTGTCACCGGATCGCTGGCTGATGTCACTTTTATTGCCAAACGGAAAACCACCGTGGAAGAAATAAATAAAATTTTTACTGACGCCGCCAACTCAAAGCGTTGGAAGGGAATTTTACAGGTGACTAATGATCAGGTTGTCTCCTCCGACATAATCGGCCTGCCGTGCGCTTCTCTCGTCGATCTCCAATACACCAAAGTCATTGACGGCGACTTCGTGAAAGTTTTGTCTTGGTACGACAACGAGTGGGGGTACGTTACGACTTTAGTTAATCATGTTTTGAAAGCGGCAGAGACATTATGAGCTTGACAAAAGATTATCTTAAGATAATCTTTTAATATGACTAAGATAGCCGGATTAAAAGAATTGCGGGAAAACACCGAAGTTTATATTAAATCCATCCAAAAAGGAGATTCTTTTGTCATCGTCCGCCGTTCCAAGCCGATATTCAAGATTGCCCCGATTAGCGAAGAGGATGAGGTTTGGGAGACAATAGTGGATTTTACCAAAATTAAAAAAGGCGGTCTCCCTATTAAGGCGGCATTAGCCAAAGTTCGTAAATGGACAAATTCGAAAAAGCGTTCAAGAAATTAACCGCTGACGAACAACGACAGGTTAAAATAATCTTTGCCCAGTTGGAAGCTGGGCATTTTAAAAACCTGGATATTAAAAAATTAAAAGGCGCAGATGCTATTTTCCGTATCCGTAAAGGCAATTTAAGGATTATTTATCAACAAAGAAACGACAAAATATTTTTAATCAAATTAAGCCGCCGTTCGGAAAAAACGTATCGAAATTTATGATACAATATAACAATGAATCAAAAAGCCATGCCTGCCGGCAGGCAGGGATTTAGCGCAATCGGAGTTATATTAGGAATTGTTGCTTTGTCTTTTGCTATTTCTGGCACACTGTATCTCTATAAATACAACAAAGAAGCCAGCATCCCAAGTAGCCCAGTTGAATGGAATTTTTCCGTTGAACAGCAAGTAAATTTCCCTGAGGTAAGCGAAACAACTGGCTTGCGCAATGTCTTATATCATCTTGGGACCTTAAAAACCCCTGAGTATAATGGCGGTGAGATATTGGCGATAGTTTGGGAAGAGGGGTATAAAGGTCAAGGTCGCTGGGGGATAGTACGTTTCATAAAATTACCCAACAAGATCGTTTTTCTTAAATCTCAATCTTTTGGCCTGGAAGAAAGCATAAAATCGATTTTTGAAGGCTACAGTTATGAGGATGATTATAATTTTGTAATTCCTGGTTTGGAAACTGTTAAGGAAATTGAAACCGGGAACTTTATTTTAAAACCTATGTTCAATAATTTAGGTAAGCCAGCTTTTGCGGAGAATTTATCTGATTATCAAACAATTGTCTATGACCGCGAGAATATTAAAATATTGAAAGATTCTCAAGAGAATTTTGTAAGATTGTTGCCAGACAGAAGTTTAGACTACTACGATCTTTTTACTCAAAACGGAGACTTTATATTTACTGACGGCAGTCAAGGAAAATTAGACGACTATTTCTGCGTATATTTTGAACGGGGGTTTGAACGGGGGAGGGTAATGCCAGCTTGCGTTGTGCAGTCACAAGATGTGAATGCCGAAGATTTTATTCAGATTGGTCTTTGGAGGGTTGCGAGCAAACAACCAATTCCTATTTATCTATCTAATAGAAATGAGGATTTGACTAGTTTATATGATGAATATCTCACGAGTTTTAATCAAATGATCGAGCGTGAGGTGAGTATCTACGATTTAAGTGATTCTGATGATATAGCTGCGTGGGAACAGGGAAATGCTATCAGGAGAACTGGCGGTGATTTTGATGGGTTTGAGAAAGATTATTTTGCTGAAAAACGCGAAAGACTACTAAAAAAACGTCCCCCATTATCTTTTCAGGATTTTAGAAAAACAAAACCGTTTATTTATCTTGATCACCCTTTTGGTGGAGGCAAGATCAAATTACAGCTTCGGGATTTAACATATTACACAGCAGCAGAGCCGATAATTTATATTTATCCAGAAGTAAAAACAGAAGTGGCGATAGAAATCGAGGATTCTATCAAACTTATCGCTAGCGATCCTCCATATAAATTTGCTTGGCATATCACCGCCTTTCCAGGCTCTAAATTGATAGATCGGTCTAGCGGGAAAAAATACGATCGTCTATTTTGGGAAGGAGTAACCAATTTAATGTTCTTACCGGATCGCGGCTGGATGATTCCAAAAAACGAAATTGAGGAATTTTTACTCTCAACATTGCCTAAGTATGGCCTTAATGCCCAAGAAACGGATGATTTTATTGAAGCTTGGTTACCCTTTTTCCATGATTCTAATTACTACTTAATAGGTTTTTTTGATACGGAAGAAACAAATAGAATAGCCCCCTTAGATATTCGTCCTTATCCCGATACTCTTATAAGAGTTACAATGTATTCCAAACCTTTAAACGATCCGATCAGTATTAAATCTCCTATTCTGCCGAAGTTCGTTCCAAAGCGTAATGGTTTTACCATCGTTGAATGGGGCGGATTGAGGAGGTAGGTAAACATTTTTTTACGATTATTTATTTAGCAACAGACCATGCCGGCTTCCAGATGAAGGAAGCCATTAAAAAATTCCTGACCGAAAAGGATATCAAGTTAAAGATTTTGGGGATTGATACAGGAGATAATCATCCGCCCCCGCAATAGTCTGTGTATAATTAGGTTGTTGCGCTCCGGCGATGCATGATATATTGATCTCGTTATGAAAAAATTAACTTTGACGATATTGTAAAATCAGTATCAAATGAGCAAAATTATTTCCGCAACTTTAACTATTTTTGGCGCGTTTGTTCTATTCATCAACCCCGTCCTCGCGCAATGCACTATTAACGGCCAACCCGTTCCTTGTGATGTCTTAAACGCGGGTTTACTGTCCGGCTTAAAAACGGCGCTGTTCGGCTTGTTAGCCACAATTGTAATCGCGGTTATTTGGGGAGTATTCGTGGCTAAGGCGAAACATAGTCGTGAAATACACAAAGTATTGGATACAGATGAAAAGGTTTTATGGGAAGAAAGGCCAGTGTTTTTACCCTTCTTTGTAAGTTCTTTAGTGGGTTCATTATTCGGTTGGGTTTTTGTCGGATTTTTGTGGCCGAGTTCCAGTATTTTTATTTTATTTCCGCTTGCTTTCGCGGTTGGCATCCCGATTTACACGCTGCTTGTTTATAGATTTACCTATTATGCCATTACTCATAAACGAGTGATTATGCAAAGTGGCGTAATTGGCAGAGACTTCAAAATAGTTGATTTTGACACCATTACAAATTCTGAAGTTCACGTGGGATTATGGGATAAACTGTTTACGAAGGATGCCGGTACGGTTGTTATCGCCACCGCGGGGGCGCCTATTTCATACAGTCAGGGGCGGCGAGGCGCTGGAAGCGTAAAATGGCCGTATGCCCTTATTCATGTTCCGGATGCCTACGGCGTCTTTAAAATTATTAAAGAAGTGGGCCATGCTGTGAAAACCGATATACAATACCCGAATCAATATCGTCCACAAGCAAATCCAGGGTATAAAACCGAATACAATAATAGAGGAGATAATCACTCGCCTCCGCAATAGTCTGTGTATAACCGCTCTTGTCGTGAGGGGGGGGGGCTTTAGTGGTATAATACTAGCATTATGAAAAAATTTATAATCCCCGCTCTTTTAGTGGTCGGGTCGGTTTTTGCTTTAATTTCGCCGGTATCAGCTCAAACAGTTGAAGAACTGCGGGCGCAAGTTCAGGCGTTACTTGAACAGATTAGCCAATTGCAGACGCAGCTTCAAAATTTAGAAGCGCAGCCACCGCCTTCAGGGGGGCGAGTGGAAACTTTTAATTATTGTTTCAATCGCGATCTTTATTATGGATTGGAAAATGATCAGGACGTGTCCGCTCTCCAAAACGCTTTATTATTGGAAGATGTTTATGATGGTCCGGTAACGGGCAACTTTTTCCGTCTTACCCGCGCTGGTGTTATAGCTTTTCAGGAAAAATACAACTTCGACCCCATTCCTGGCACCGGTTATGTTGGGACCTACACTCGCGCGAAATTAAATGAGATTTATTGTATTTCCACAACTGCCCCAATCGCGAGGGCTACCCCAACTCCATCAAGCAAAAGGAGCGCTGTTGCGGCCGGAACGCTTCTGCTTTCATTGGATTCGTCAACTTTACCTCTAAGGTTTGCGCGAGGAGGCAATTACGATGAAAATTTTGCAATTCTGCGAATCAGCGCTACTGGAGAAGATGTATATTTGAACGAATTGCAATTACAGTTAGGTCATAGTGACCTTAATTCGCCATCGGACATTTCTAAAGTTCGTGTTTGGGCGGGCCCCAACCTGGTAGGAGAATCGGTTTTCACAAGTGATTACACCACTGTTAATCTGGGTGGTGTAACAGTCCCCAAAGATGGTTCTGTTTTTTTGACGATAACCGGTGATATTGCTCAAATAGGAAGCGGGCTTGCCAAATCCGGTCACTTATTGGCAGTTGATTATAGCGCTAAAAGCCTGACTGGAACTGGGCTTTCTTCGGGCGCTATTATTTCGGCTAGTGGGCTTAATACAAATAGTCCGGGGAGGCGATTAGCGAAGGCTGTTCCAACCGTTACAAAGCTCAATACTCGAGGGACCGTCGATCCAAATGTTAGCGATTCATTATATCGTTTTAGTGTGAGCGCTTCACCCGGAGCCAATGGGATTAGTCTATATAAATTTACTTTTAATGTTATTCCAAACGGTGGCGCAAACGTTTCCAACATACAAGTCTATTGCTATAGCGATGCCAGTTTCACTGTGCCATCTTGCGGGTCCAGCTCCGGCTTACTGAATGGCGGGCCTTTAACGGGAGCGGTTGAAAGTAATGGCAATGTTCAAGTTTTCTTCAATACTTCTGCCGCGTCATTAGATAAAAGCTCTGTCACTTTGGATGCCATTAGAATTCCCGCTGGACAGGTTCGTTATTTTGATGTCAGAGGAATTGTAAGTGGTTCCGGATCGGTTGCCACTAAAATGCTTGGCGATTCTGTCTGGCAGAATGTTCCTTGTGATTCAAATTCTTTGTCAGCTAATGTTTGCGCTTCGCCATTGACTGGAGTTTCAGCGCAAGAAACATTTACAAATACTGCTCCGAGAATCAAAAACGAAAGCGGCGCTAATGATTTTATTTGGTCAGATAATCCCTTTAATCTCACCCCCAGCGTAATTGATTATGTTTGGATGAGCGGCTTTTTGGTTCCTGGTTTGCCGAGTGATTATACTTCTACTGAAGTGGTTACTGTTTCTGGGTCAACAACCTTATTGCCTACAATTTCTAGTGTTGTTCCTGGTTCAGGAACCGTGGATACCAATGTGACCGTTTACGGCACAAACTTATCTGGCGCATCTAGTGTGGAGTTTTATAATTCAAATGGCCAAATAGTTGGCTCTATTGTTCCATCCTCTGTTTCGTCGCAATCTTTGACTTTTACTATCAGCGGAATTTTCGCGGCCAATGTATCTCCCGACGCTTACCAAATTGGAGTAGTAACTAATGCTTGCGCCGGTGGTTGTGACAGTAATCGGGTGGGCTTTACACTTGAAGCGCCATTGAAGGTTCTCTATCCAAATGGCGGTGAAGTTTTCGAGAAGAGTAACGGCTCTAACTACAAGACTTACACAATTAGTTGGTCGCACGTTGATATTCGAGATAGTGTTAAAATCGGTCTTTATAAGGGAACCTCTTGTATTTCTGGAAAAGCATTCTGCGGTTTCCTTTATTACCAAAACGGCGTGCCAGTTTTGTATCAAGACTATTCTTCTTCGGGAGCGGGGAAGCAGGGTATAGTTTGGACAGTCCCAGAAAGCTTACCTAGTGGGTCGGATTATTCGATCGCCTTGTTAGATAATAATAACTCTAACGTATATGACCAAAGTGATGGATTTTTTAGTGTTGTTTCCCAGTCGGTTCCCACCCCAACTCCAACCCCCACACCCACCCCGATTCCGAGTGGAACTCCAACTCCTACCCCAACTCCTACCCCAACCCCAACTTCTTCGTTAGATTTCCTAGGCATCTCCGACCTCTACATTACGAATATCTCGAAAGTCGGAAGTTACTTTTACACAACTATTTGCATGGACGGCTCCAAGAGCATCGATGATCTTGGATTAACCGCTTACCCGGTTGGCTACAAATTCTTTAGCAATAATGGAACTTCCGCTCACCTTGGAGCCAGCAATATTGCCGGAGACGCAAACACCATCAAAAATGGCCAATGCGTCAATTACTATGCCTATTTGTCCAGTTACGACCAACAGTTCTACACCGGTCAAAGTGTTACTTTCACTGTCGACAACAACAATCAAATCTCAGAGAGCAACGAAAACAACAACAGCTTTACTTGGAATCCGTCTACTTCATCTGCCGACAATCTAAATACAATGGCGAACACGCTTGCTAATATGCAAGCACTATTAGACGAAATAGCCAGAACAATTTCCGAGTTTTGAACACGCTTGACAAATTGCCAATAGTATGCTATATTTTGGGCAGTTTCGTTTACACTTTAACCCTATTTTCTGGAGGATGTCGTGAAGACATTCGCGCTTTTCGGGGCCGTGGCGCTGTTCGCAGTGACGGCCGGCTGTCGCGATGAGGGGGATGAGTACACGTTCTACAACACGACGACAACGTGTGACGCTTCCCAAGAGTTGCCGCAAGAACCGCCGCCGGTGGTCAATTATGACCCCGTTTGGCAGTTCAACGCGCAGTATTTCAAAAGTCAGACGGCGAGATGGCAGGACGGCGACATCCGGATTTGGTTTCCGAATGCCGACGCGGGCGAGTTGGGATTGCTTCAGGGATTGATTGACGAAATCAATCCGCTGATCGGTCCGGCTTGCCGGATGATCATCGTCGGCGACTATGAGTACAAGCGTGGCAATGGTAACGGGAACGGGAATGGCCATCATCGAGATGAAGCTGATATCGAAGTAGTGAAAAACAGCTTTGTCGGAGAGTTCGGCACTGGGACGACCGAGAGGTTTTCCACTGACGGGAAGTACACATTCCAGAAAACCGTGATCCACCTGGCTCACGGCTGGAGCGACAGCCGGAATCGAGGAAATGAACTCAAACAGGAATTGATTCATTCTCTTGGATTTTTCGGCTACACCAAGAATGATGGGCTGATGGATCCAACGGCGCCGAGCGGCATTATCACCGATATGGTGAGGTATGTCTTGCAGACGCTGTACGCTTTAGTAAGCGATTCGAACACACCCTCCGATGGCAACATCGGGGGGTTTTTATTTTAAATACCCTTTTTCACTTCCTGGTACGCTGGCTTTGTTCTATACTTTCCATATGACCATATTTTTAGCTTCGGATCACGCGGGGTTTGGACTAAAAGAAAAAATTAAAAAATTCCTAACCGAAAAGGGGTATCAAGTTAATGATTTCGGGGCGGCTTCATATAACGAATCCGATGACTATCCGGATTTCGTTCGCAAGGCCGCTGAGGCAGTCAGTGAGTGTGTTCAGAGTGGCCCTTCGACAAGCTCAGGGTCAAAACAATGCTTCGGCATTGTTTTGGGAGGTTCCGGCCAGGGCGAAGCGATGGTAGCCAACCGCTACAAAGGCGTTCGTGCCGCGGTTTTATATAAATTTGACCGAGCCATTATCAAACTTTCCCGCGAGCATAACGACGCTAATGTTCTGGCGATCGGCGCGCGATTTTTGGGAGAACGTAAGGCCTTAAAAGCCGTGGAATTATGGCTGAAGACGCCTTTTTCGGGAGAGGAGCGCCACAAGCGGCGGATTTCCAAATTTTGAAATACGAAAATCATCACTATTTATCCCATTAACACGCCATGGCGTGTTAATGGGATATTTGATAGAATTTAAAAGCGTTTAATTTTTTTAAACAACTTTTTAATAAAATGAGATTAAAACGCAATTCAAAATCTTATAAAATTCTCAAAACTGTATTATTGGCCGGCGGATTTTTGGCTCTTTCATCCACTTCCCCATTTAGCGGCGCTCAATTAGCGCGGGGTTTGATTAAAGAATATTTTCGGAAAAAAGGATTTGAAAGAGAAAGATTTTTGCGGGATTTAAAACGATTACAGGTAAGGGAAATGCTTGATTATAAAGAATTGTCTGATGGCAAAATAGAATTAACCCTAACTGCTTCAGGCAAGAGAAAAATTTTGAATTATAATATTGACGATATAAAGCTCAACGCTCAAAAGAAATGGGATGGCAAGTGGCGATTGGTTATGTTTGATATTCCTCATTATCAAAAGAAAGCTCGCGATGCGTTTAGACAAAAATTAAGGCAACTCGGATTTTACGCAATTCAAAAAAGCGTTTTTATTACTCCTTATGAATGTGAAAATGAAATTGATTTTATTTGCTCAGTTTTTAACATTAGGCGATTTATTCTTATTTTGTACGTCAGCCACTTTGAGGGGGTGGAGAAATTGCGGCATCACTTCAACATTTAGTTGTTAAATATATATTTTTTGTTCATCTACCCCAATAAAAAGCCATGGCGCGCTAATGGGATAGAATAACGAAATAACAAACTAATAAGCCATTGAAAATTACGCTAGATTGACAAATTCTAATTTTGGTGTATAATTCGAGCAGTTCCTTAATGTAAGGAAACCGCGATTCCCGACGGTTTCGGGATATTTAAAAAAGGTCGCCGTTGCTAAAGCTATGGCGAACCAAAGGAGGTGTGCGATGGGTGAATCCATTGCGAACCCCAAGGCGATGAAGGCGAGCCAGGTGCTCGGGAGATTTTCCGAGTGCTATCGGCGTCTGGAGGAAGCGGGTCTGACCTTTACCGATCTTCAGTACCCGATCGACGATCCCGAGTTCCGGGACCGCCTGGTGGAGTTCTGGAAGAACCGCGGCGAGCTGACGCTTCCCAAACCCGCCAGCAACTGGCAGGAACAGGACGGCGTCATCTACTTCTCGGTAACTTCCGACGGCACCACCGGCCTCCAGTGGATCAAGCGTCTGGAAGGCAACGGTTTCCACCTCGGAAACTACGCCAAGAAGGTGCTCCGTTCGTCGGACTTCAAGCCGACCAACGGCATGACGACCGAAGTCGTCGTTCTCAAGGGCATGCTCTTCGAGGACAACGACCGGATCACGAAGAAGATTCGCGCCGAGGCCGACAAGAGGAAGCTCTCTAAGCCGAACGCCGAACTGGCCTGCCTCATTCAACGCGTACAACGACAGGCCTGGCGGCAGGTGGGATCGTGACTACGGGTTCGCGTTCGCCGTGTCGCAAGTTTCTTAGGACTAGGACTCTTTGAACTTCAGCCCTGGCCACCCAACCCCCGCATAGCACTTGCCATGCGGGGGGTTTTTAATTTTGTTAAAATAATTCCGGATATTAGGTTGGTATTTATTCACGGCTACGGCTTTGAACGACCGAATTTAAAATAAATAAAGAGGAAACCCCTCAATCTTATTTAGGGCTTTTAAAACATGGGAATACTAAGAAACTTAGAACAGAAGTGTTAAAATATAAGGATGCAAATTATTCCCGCCATCAACGCTCCGGATTTTGAAACTGCCGAAGAGCAGATCAAAACCGCGGCAGAATTTTTCAGCGACTTGCCCTCCGGAGCCTTGGCGAAGGAGGGGTGGATTCATATTGACGTTACCGACGGCATTTTCTCGCCCGCTCAAATCTGGGGAAATCCAGAAGAGTTGAAAAAATTAGAAATTGAAAATTTAAAATTAGAGATTCACCTGATGGTTTCCAATCCGGAAGGAGTGATTGACTCCTGGCTACGGACCAAGATGGTCAAACGGGTGATTATTCATCTGGAAGCGATGACTGATTCCGTATACATTTTAGAGAAATGTAGAAAATATGGGGCTGAAGCGATGTTAGCTATAAATCCTGGTACGGAAGCGGAGCGGCTACTAGCCCATAAAGACGACTTTAAATATTTTCAGCTTTTAGGCGTTAAACCGGGCTGGGCGGGGCAGAAATTTAACGAGAAAATCCTAGACAAAATCAGGTTTATTAAGCGTAATATCCCAAATGCTATAATAGAAATAGACGGAGGAGTTAATGGTGATAACGCCAAAGATTTAAAAGAAGCTGGCGCCGATATATTGGTCTCCGCCTCGTATATTTTTAAAAATAAAGATCCGAAAAAAGCTTACGAGACTTTAAAAAATGCTTGAGCCACTACACGAAAAAAAATTGAAATTCTTAGAAGAGAAAGCGAATCAAATCCGCGAGGATTTGATTGAGACGCTTTTGGAAGCGGGATCCGGCCATTCGGCCGGTCCGTTGGGAATGACCGATATTTTCACGGCTTTGTACTTCCATATTTTGAATCACCACCCGAGAAACCCCAATTGGGAGGATCGCGATCGACTAGTGCTTTCCAACGGCCACATCTGCCCGGTGCGTTACGTCGCTATGGCTCACGCCGGATATTTCCCGATTGAAGAATTAAAAACTCTTCGCAAAATCAATTCTCGTTTGCAGGGTCATCCCCACCGCACCGCTCTTCCCGGCGTTGAAACCACTTCCGGGCCGCTCGGTTCCGGTCTTTCCCAATCGGTGGGAATGGCGCTGGCCGGAAAATTAGACAATAAAAAATATAAAGTTTTTTGCTTAATGTCCGATGGCGAGCACAATTCCGGAAATCTTTGGGAAGCGGCGATGTTTGCCGGAAAAAATAAGTTAAACAATCTTATCGGCGTGATCGACCGTAATAATATCCAAATTGACGGCTTCACGGAAGAAATTATGCCGATCGAACCGTTGAAAGAAAAGTATGAAGCTTTTAACTGGCACGTTATTGAGGTGGACGGACACAATATCGAGGCCTTTGTAGACGCTGTTAATGAAGCCCACGCCATTTATGAAAAGCCGACGGTAATTATCGCCCACACCATTCCGGGAAAAGGAGTGAGTTTTATGGAAAACGATTATACTTGGCATGGGAAGCCGCCGGATAAGGAGGAAGCGAAAAAAGCGTTGTCAGAATTGAGAACTTTGGGCGGCAAGATAGAAAGCGAACATAAATAAACTGGACAATGCTTGCAAACAAGTTAAATCCGAAAATTTTTGAAAAAGATGTTGAAATGAAAGCAATCCGCGATGGCTACGGCGACGGCCTTTTGATTGCCGGGGAAGCAAACCCCGATATTGTTGTTTTGTGCGCCGATCTTACGGAATCGACGAGATCTCAAAAATTCGCCGAGAAATTCCCGAAAAGGTTTTTTGAGCTTGGCGTGGCGGAGCAAAACCTTGCCGCCGTAGCAGCTGGTCTTGGCGTGTCCGGAAAAATTCCGTTTATTTCTTCCTACGCCACTTTTTCTCCCGGTCGTAACTGGGAGCAGATTCGCACCACCATCGCTTATAACGATTCCAATGTTAAGATCGCCGGACATCATGCTGGAATTATGACCGGGCCGGATGGGGCAACCCATGAAGCAACCGAGGATGTCGCGATAATGAGAACCTTGCCGAATATGAGAGTGTTTGTGCCCTGCGACTGGATAGAAGCGAAAAAGGCGACCATTGCCGCGGCGAAACTTTGGGGGCCGACTTACATCAGATTTGCTCGCGAAAAATCCCCAGTAGTTACTACCGAAAAAACCCCTTTTACTCCCGGCAAGGCGGAGATTCTTTGGCAGTCGAAAAAACCGCAGGCCTTGATTGTCGCTTCCGGAGTTTTAGTCCACAACGCGCTTTTGGCGGCGCGGGAATTGGAAAATGAGAAAATCGGGACGGTAGTTTTGAATCTCCACACAATTAAGCCGATTGATGAAGAAAAGATCGCCAGTTTGGCTCAAAAATGCGGGGCGGCGGTTTCGGTGGAAGAGCATCAAATTTACGGGGGTATCGGCAGCGCCGTCGCTGAAGTTTTAGCGAAAAACCACCCGGTGCCGCAAGAATTTATCGGAATGCAGGATACTTTCGGAGAGTCGGGCAATCCCTGGGATTTGGTCAAAAAATACGGCATGGACGCTAAAGATATCCGTCATGCCGTTAAGAAGGTTTTGCGAAGAAAATAATTACTTATATAATAGATAGTAATGTTTGATATCGTTACTATTGGTTCGGCGACGCGAGATAATTTTTTGAAAGGCGATTATCCTTTAGTTGATGATAAAAATTCGCCTTCCGGAAAGGCCTACGCCCTGCCCTATGGAGAAAAATTGAGCGTTGATGATGTGTATTTCACCATTGGGGGAAACGCCGCCAACGCGGCGGTAACTTTCGCGCGACACGGTTACAAAACCGCCTGCGCCGCCAAAATCGGCAAAGATTTACCGGCCAAAGAATTTTTAGCGCGCTTAAAACTGGAGGGGGTTAATACGAAGCTAGTTTCTCAAACCGACGAAAAACCGACCGCTTATTCAGTTTTGCTCTTGAGCGAGCAAGGAGAACGGACAATTTTGGGTTATCACGGCGCTTCTGACACTTTTAAATTATCCGATTTACGATTTACTAAATTACGTTCTAAGTGGTGGTATCTTTCTCTTGCCGGAGAATCGGACAAAATGTATTTACCGCTTTTGGATTTTGCCAAAGAAAATAAAATCAGTGTCGCTTTCAATCCCAGCGGACACCACATCAAACACAAAAAAGAAGAAATTCTAAAAGGGTTGGATAAATTGGCCCTGATGGTTTTAAACAAAAGCGAAGCGGCGGAAATCACCGGCATTTCTTTTGAAAACGAAAAAGAAGTTTTCAAAAGAATGGATGAATTAGTGGCGGGTATAGTGGCGGTTACCGACGGGCCAAATGGCGTTACCGTTTCAGATGGAAAAAATCTCTATCGAGCCGGCATTTTCAAAGAGAAACAGGTTATCGATCGCACCGGCGCGGGAGATTCTTTCGGCAGCGGTTTCGTCGCTCGTTTGGCCCTATACTCTATACCCTATACCCCAGACGCCATTAAGGACGCTATCCGTTTCGCTTCCGCCAACGCGACTTCGGTAGTGGAATCAGTCGGCGCGACGGAAGGCGTGTTAAGAAAAGAACAATTTGAAAAAGATCCGCGCTGGAAAAATTTCGAAATAAAAATGGAGAAATTATAATATTAATATAATGAATGGGCATATAGAAAATTTAGCGAGAATTTTAAGAATCGATAAGCATCGGTTGGAAAATCTAGAGCAGGATTTGCTGAAAGTAACTGGCAAAGCCGGTGTTTTAAAAAAACTTTCAGAAGAAAACGAAAAAATTCTCAATGATCGGCTTTCTCAACTTGGTTTAAGTCGCAATTCGCGCGCTCTTGACGTTTACGACGCTTTAATCAGTAAAATTGAAGCCGATGACGTGGCTATTTATAAGTCATTGCATCTTGAAAAACCCGATCATCTAGAATCAGCCAAGAGGGTAACGGATTTTGTCCAAAAACTTCACCCGCCGAAAAAGGGCTATTTCCTAAAATTGGAAAAGGCTAAGCAATTTCTTATAGCCCAACCGCCCAAAAACATCTTAAAAGCCCTGGGTTACAAATACGTTGAAGAGCTTTTGCAAAAAGAAGATATTTTAGAAGTTTACAGCGCCCTTCGTTTTCTTGAGGGTTCGGAATGGTTGAATGGAGTTTTCTTCAAACAATATGAATCTTTGAAACCTGATGACTTCGAGGAACGAGAAGTGGTGGTCAGGGCGCTTAATGAAAAATGGGCGAAAGCGGCGGAAAAGTTCGTTGCCAAAAAATATCACAATGTAAGCCACCTTAAAGAATTGGGAGTGATTTTTGTTATTCCGGTATTTTTGGGAATATCCGGAGAGACACTGCGTCTTCTAAGTTTGCTTACCCATTACCTTAACGAAGTCGAATTTTACTCCGATTTATTCAAACAAATCAGGGCTTTGGGGGAAAATTTTGCCAAAAATATCATTTCTCTTTTACGGGGCGATGTCGTGGAAGAGCCATTGTCGCCGGTTTTGCCCGAAGCGCGCCGACCCAGATTTTTAGTGGTTCAGAGATATTTGGCTAAGGATGATGAAAATGACTGGCGGCTTTTCGAGCCTCGCATTAATCCGGAGGCATTGCATTGGGAAAAAGCCGAGGATGAAATCCAGCAGATTGAGGGAAAACTGCCGGGATTTTCCGATGATTTGAAATTCTGGAACGGCCTCGGCACCGTGGGCGGCTTTTTCAAAAGCGAAACGGGCGTGGATATATTAGTAAGTTTTAATTTAGTCGATACGGTTATGGCTTTGGTGAAAAGAAAGGAGCTTATGAAATATCTTTATCATCATCAAGAAGCGATTTGGAATCAAATTTTTGAATTCTATTTTAGCAAGCAAGCGCTGGAGGAACATAGTCGAAAATATCTTTTAAAGGGATGGTTCGAAATCTAAAAAAACTTTTGGCGGAAGCGGAAAAAAAGAAGATCGCAATCGGGCATTTTAATATTGGAGAATTGGAAATGCTCAAAGCTATTTCCCACGTTGCCCAGAGATTGGACGTGCCCGTTATCATCGGCACTTCCGAAGGAGAAAGGGATTACTTGGGAATTCATCATACGGTGGATTTAATTAAAAGCTACAACCAGGAACACGGCCACCGGCTTTTTTTGAACGCCGATCACACCCATTCGATGGAGAAAGCCAAAGCGGCGGTTGATGTCGGTTATGACGCGGTTTTGTTTGATGGCGGAAAGTTGCCGTTGGAGGAAAACATCAGAAAGACCAAAGAAATTGTTGAATACGCGAAAGCCAAAAATAAAAAAAATTTAGTTGAGGGCGAAATTGGAGATATCGGAAGCGGTTCGACGATTAGAAAGGAGATTCCCAAGGGGGCCGCGATTAAACCGGAGGATTTAACCAAACCGGAAGACGCCAAAAGATTCGTAAAAGAAACCGGCGTTGATCTTTTAGCACCGGCGGTTGGCAATATTCACGGAATGTTCGCCGACGCTCCCGAACCGGCGTTGGATATTGAGAGAATCCGGGCTATTCGCAAAGCGGCCGGCGTGCCTCTGGTTTTACATGGGGGATCAGGCAATACCGATGAAGATTTTTTGGCGGCGATTGACGCGGGTGTCAGCATTATTCACATCAGTACCGAATTACGTGTTGCTTGGAGAAGGGGCATCGAAGCCGGCCTTAAAAAAAATCCGGAAGAGATCACTCCATATAAAGTGGTGCCGGAAGCGATTGAGGAAATTGAAAAAGTTGTTGAAAACCGATTAAGGTTGTTTAACCGCCTTTAATTATTTAGTGGCGTTATACATCGCCTGTATTTCGCTATTGGTGAGAGCGCGGTTGTAGAGACGAAGATCGTCAATTAAACCAGTAATTCTTGCAGTCGTTCCTCCGGTAGCACCGCTAATATTGAAGTAATTAAATGGAATTCCTTTATTAATATTTCCAGAAGCAGGAAACGTGTTTTCGGAGACCCCATTGATATAAATTTTTATAGAACCGCCGTCATAATTGCCAACTACGTGGTACCACTGATTTTGCGTCAAAATAGTATTGGATGTCACTCCTTTCCACCCAACACCGTCAATAAGAGAGAAATTAATTTTATTGCCGGAAGTTGTTCTTATAAAAACGTTTGATCCGCCGCCAGCAACATGTTGGGTAAAATCAGCCACGCCGTTGGGAAGCAATGAGAGGCGAGTCCAAAATGCAATTGCGATCTTTGATGACGGAAACAAGCTTGAATTATTTCCCATCGTTATATAATCATTGACCCCGTCAAAAGTTACGGCTCTTCCCACCTTGCCGACAGATCCGAAAACAGCCCCCCCATTAGCCGTTCCGGTATTATTACCAGAAGAATCTTCCAGAAATGGTCCAGATAATTCATCAAATTTCCAATATCCAACCATTCCTCTGACAAACGGAGCAATGGTTAAATCAGTGCCGACTTCATATTGAGCGGGGTCAGGGCCGCCGTCCGTAGCCGCTTGTTCGGCGTATCTTTCAGATTCAAACAGCGTAGATAATGCCCAACTCCCGCCAGTCACATAGGTATAGTAGTTGCCTACATTGTTGACCGGATCAACAGGAAGGACGGACAACGACGTAATTGGCACAGCGTCAAAA
>JACOXP010000007.1 GCA_016182295.1 Candidatus Harrisonbacteria bacterium
GTCAACCCCTTCATTCCGAGACCACTACCGCCTTCGGCGAGGTGACGAGCCGCAAGTCTCGGATAGGTGCGGGGTCAACCCCTTCATTCCGAGACCACTGATGGGGTGCCTAACGGGAATCGAACCCGTATGACCGCTGCCACAGAGCGGAGCTTTGCCATTAAGCTATAGGCACCATGCGAAATTATTTTATCAAAAATCGGCTGGAAATTAAATAGCCCCGCTCCCGATGTGTGAACATCGTAGAGCGGGGCCTTGCGGAGGACCTACAACAGTTGTGCCCGCCTCACCAAGTGTGGCTGGCGCCGCACTGTCACTCCTGAAGGATGGCCGTCCAGATGAATGATCATCCGGCCGCTATTGTCGCGACCGAGCTCCACTCCGAGTCGGTTGCCGTGGCGGCGGCTTTTATAGCCAACCACGGAGGAAAACTTTTCCCGAACCGCCGGTTTGAAATCCTCGGGGAAAACCGGAAAATCTCCGGCAATTCCAGGAAAATCCTCTTCGACGCTTGCTTGCACAAGCTGGGGACGACGCGACGGGAAGAAAGCATGGATCAACCCACCCAGGATGACCAAAATGCAGAAAGCCAGGATCCCGTAATAAGCGACAGAGTAGTCCATATATCCTCCTTAAAGTTCCGCTCCAATTATACCAGATTATTAATGTTTGTCAAGACGCAAGATGCGTCTAGCCATAAGCACTTCTGATTCCCGACGAGGAGATAATTTCACAACAGCCACTCGCCTCTTTTTAAAACGGGCTTCGATAATTTTCCCGTCGCCAAGATTCATGGCGACGTGACCGATATTAATCTCACGCCCGGGGAATAAAAGATCTCCTCGATGTGGATGCACGCCTTTGAAAAACAGAAGGTCGCCCGACTCAAATTGCCACGGACGAAAAAGTTCAATTCCGCACAATGCCTGATGAATTGATAATATCGGCAACTCAACGCCGACCTTCCTATACAAATAACGGGTTAGCGAGGAGCAGGAAAAGATTTCGGGAGCGTCTGAAAGCTTGGCTTCCAGCTTATAAGGTTTCCCTTTCAATTTTCGCGCCTCTCGCGCCAGCACGCTTTGAAAATGCCAGATCATCTCTTCGTTAATCACAAAGACCCCCTTCTTTAATTTCTGTCAAAAACCTGTTACTGTTATAGCATAAAATTTTATGAAATTCAAGTCATTTATTTTATTGGCTGGATTGACCGGCCTCATAGTAGCCGCCGGCTACTGGCTCGGCGGGCGGGACGGCGTCGTCATCGCCGTAATTTTTTCCGCGGTAATGAATTTCGGAACCTATTGGTTTTCCGACAAAATTGTCTTGGCAATGTATCGCGCCAAACCGCTCTCGGAAAAAGAATCCCCGCTATCCCACAGGATAGTTGCGCGCATTGCCGAGAAAATGGGAATACCGAAACCGCGAATCTATATCGTAAACCTGCCGGTTCCAAACGCTTTCGCCACCGGACGGGATAAAAATCACGCCGTGGTCGCGGTCACTCCCGCTATTCTCCAGCTTCTCAATGAAAAAGAGCTTGAGGGTGTCTTAGCCCATGAACTGGGCCACATTCAAAACAGGGATATTTTAATTTCCTCCGTCGCCGCCACTCTCGCCGGCGCCATTTCTTACCTCGCTCAATTCGCTTATTTCGCCATGATTTTCGGCGGCGGCAGAGGACGCGACGGCAACGGCGGCAATCCGTTCGGCGCGCTGGCGATGCTGATTCTCACGCCGATCATCGCGACTCTTCTGCACCTCGCGATTTCCCGATCACGTGAATATCTCGCTGACGAAACCGGCGCTAAAATTTTAGGCGATTCCGATGGCCTCGCTTCCGCTTTGCAAAAACTTCATTCGGCTTCCCGAACGCGCCCGCTTATCGGCCAACCGAAGCATGAAGCGACGGCGCACATGTTTATAGTAAACCCATTCAAGTCGTCACTTCTGACGCAGTTGTTTTCCACTCACCCGCCAATGGAAGAAAGGGTGAAAAGATTGCGAGGGTTGACCCCGCACCTATCCGAGACTCACGGCTCGTCACCTCGCCGAAGGCGGTAGTGGTCTCGGATAGGTGCGGGGTTGACTTTTTAGAAATTTAGGCTACAATAAGCCAACTGAACTTTGAAAGGAATAAGCAATGAGCGGTTTCCTTTTCTGGACGGGGATTTATTTCGGCATTGGTCTGTTGTTGATCTTGTTGTGTTTTTGTTTTTTTCAACTGACCACAATTGTCGTCAGCAGTGATGCGGTGCGATTCGCGGACCCTCACCTTGCGAGCCAGGCAAAAAAACATCTGGAAGGGCAAGAAAAACAATTCAATGTTTTCATTTTATTGGTTGTTCTCATCACCTGGCCGTTACTTATTCTTCATGTCCTGATCTCATTGGCTTGTTCAAAATAGTCCCGCTCGCGGGACTATATTTTTACTAAAATTGCGAAATTCAAAATAAAATTGTATAAATAAGCACATGCGCTCGTCGTTCAACGGATAGGACACGGGATTGCGGATCCCGTAATAGAGGTTCGATTCCTCTCGAGCGCACAAATTAAAAAACCGGACTTGCTCCGGTTTTTTGATTTTATGTTCAGGAATCGAACCTGAGCCGCACCCCGTGTTGGAAGGCAGACCGCTATCCGATAGGATAGCGGTCGCTGGAAACCCGAAGGTGTAAGCCACCTCCTTTCACATAAATCTCTGACGCGTTGTTAGGCAAAATGGATAGTATCGCGAAGGAGCGAATCCGAAGGTGTAGAAATTCTACTCCGAGGATGAGCTCCGAGTCGAGACGTCATTTTGCCAACAACCCGAAGGGATGCGGCTATTTTCTCTCATTACTTCGTTTCTCGGGCTCGGCGTATTTAAAAATACGCCTTCACCCTCAAAACATCGTGGCTAGGGGGCCGGGGTGCGGCGTTATGGTTCGGCGAGCTCCGGGCGGCAGCCACGGAGCGAAGCGAAATTCCTCTCGAGCGCACCCTTCGACGCGCACTCGCTTCGCTCGTGCTTGCTCATGGCAAGCACGCACGCGGAGAAGGACTCTGAGTGAGCGTAGCGAATCGAAGAGCTACATTTATGTTTCGGTATGATAACCAATGAAGATATCGCCAAGGTAGAGTGTTTGCTTAATAGTCGGCCCAGAAAACGGCTGGGATACAGAACCCCGTTAGAAGTAACGAGTGTTGCACTTCAGAGTTGAATCTGGCTTTGTTGAGTTTGACAGAATAGATATAATATGCTACCATAGCAATAGAACATCCGTGGTGGCTTGTTCATTCACTCAGCGATCTTGGGACCACTCAAGACGCAAAGAAGAAAGGAGCAGTACCATGTCGAGTCTAGTTCTTTTGAATCGCGACGGAGTCGTCGCTCGTAAGCTTCAGTTGGTCTCTCTCCCGAGCAACTTCGTTATTCCGGAAGGGATGACGGTGAGTTGGAAGATGGAGCTCCACGTTTCGTCTTCGGACCCTCTGGCCGGATGGTGTGGCCCTCGTGAGCCGGTGGAAGCCTACTTCTACCTCGGCAACGCGCAGGCGCAGGTCCGCCGCAACGGGTTCAAGGAGTCCGAGCGTGACGACCAGCATCGTCTCCGCTTTGGCTCTCGGGCTCTGGTTATCACCGTGCAGGGCACTTCGGCAAAGGATGTGATGGGGTTGCGTGATCGCGTCATGCACCTCATCAACTCAGGTGCTCGCTGGGAAGTGAGCAACGACCTGAATCCGAAGCCGAAGTGGGGATTCCTGCAGAGGTTGATGGGAAAGTAAGAGTCCATCGTCAGCCCAACCAAGGCCGCCTAGTAGCGAAAGCGAACGGCGGCCTTTTCATTTGTATTTTTTGAAATAAAAAAGAAAAATTGAATCGTTTTTGCTGTTGACAACTATAATGTTATCTGGTAAGCTTTCTCCAGATCTTAATGAATCGCGGAGGTATTGGCATATGGCTGATGCAAACAGAATGAAGTCACGAAAAGAGGTCATCCAAGAAGTGCTTCTATTTCTTGAAAAGGGCGCGACAATAATAAAAGACGTCTTTCGTCACCATGGAAACATGCTTACTCTCAAAGTACGTAGAATGCGAGAGATTTATTCAAACGCGCTTATATCGATTGGGGATTACGATTATCCGATTGCGATTGGAGATTGTCATCGTCCATACCTTTGTCAAGATAATTGGGCTAGTGACTTGCGTAGTGACTTGGAGTCAGATAAAAAGATCCACCAGAGAATGAAGAAGGAGTGCGAAGAGTATGATGCAACCATTAGTGAACTGAAGCAAGGTAACACCACGTCAGCGGTTTCCTTCATAGATAAAGAAGTCAAAGCGCTACTTGCAAATGCGCATCTGTGGGGCGGCAATCATTTTCCCCCATCACCGGGCATGATCCGAGACAGGAAAAAATTTGTAAAGCAAGCAGCGCGTACTTACATAGAGTGGATGCAAGCGCTCGGCACGAAAGAATCACTTCTCGTATCACTCAAGGCGGAAACGAGGCAGACGCTAAAAAGCTTAGGTAGCTACGTCACGTATGTTCACACGTTTCGTAACCTTCTTGAATGATAGCCAAAAAACTAATTTTCCCACCTAGTAGAAATCGAACGGTGGGATTTTTTATGTACATTATGCACGTTATGCGTGGAAAACAGATTCTAATAAAAACCTTTACTGATTGGGAATCTTGTGGTATTTCTGGATTTAGATATTTAATCTTTCTGGCCTAGGAGAAAATCGTGAAAAAAACATTTGTATTAGTTCGTCACCTTACAACGTCATGGAACCGGAGGAAGCTTATCCAGGGGCAGACGGATATTGAGCTTGACGAAGGAGGGAAGCAAGAAGCAAGAACGCTTGCGAAAAAATTACAACCTCTCGGCATCGGTTGCATTGTCAGTTCTGATTTAAAAAGAGCCTCACAGACAGCGAATATCATCGCAGAAACATTGCACGTACCAGTGGTCCTTGATAAAAGGCTCCGAGAGTGTGCTTTTGGCACTGTGGAGGGACTTACTCGTAAACAAGCTGTTGAACAATATGGTGATAAGATTCTCGGCGCGTGGAATGAGCAATATGATTCTTATGATTTTTGCGAATATGGTGGAGAAAACAGAAAGCAGGTTCTTGAGCGTCACCTGAGTTTTTTGAATGACGTTCCATCTATGAGCTCTGAAAAAACAGTTCTTCTCGTTGGCCATGGAAGGGGGTTAAATACCCTACTTGCGTCATTGGGGCATCCACCGACGATAAAAAGAAGTGAATATTGTATCATTGAACACTAAACAATCGCGGGCCAATATAGGCCCGTGTTTTTATAGCTATAACAGCGCCAATCGAAGTTCTAACCAAAACGTATATTTATTATTGCAAGTACCGCCTACGAATGGTAGTTTTGACATAGCTTCGCACATTAACATCACTTAGACGAGGAGGTTTCCGCAATGAACAAATGCGGTGTTGTCGTTCTTCTTTCTGGCGGACTTGATTCTGTCATTACAGCGGCTTACTTACAAGGGAAAGGGTATCCTGTAAGAGCTGGATTTTTTGTTGACAGAGGACAATCTAATTTAGAGCAGGAACTTCTTGCAACGCAAAAAATTTCTCAGCGTCTCAATATCCCACTACTTCGCGCAAACTTTTCACTTCCCGACTTGAAAATGCTTCTATCGGTGGGGGTAAGAAAAAAACTAGGCATTCCCGCGCGCAATCTCATTCTTGGAGCGCTTGCGCTGCCCTATACCCACGCATTGAGTTGTGGAATGTTAGCGCTAGGAAACATTGCATCTGACGATTTGCCAGATTGTGATAAGGGATTTCGTATGGAGTTTTCTGGCCTAATATCACGCATTTTAGGTGGAAAAATTGAAGTTGTCGCACCGCTTGCGGATTGGGAAAATTGGGATAAGGCAGACGAAATCAATTGGGCGCAGAATAACAACTTAAAAGATTTATTCTCGTTCAGTTGGACTTGTTGGCTTGGGGGTAAATTCCATTGTGGGAATTGTGGAGCTTGTAGAGGAAGGATAGAAGGGTTTAAGAAGGCAGGAATCGACGACCCTGTGATTTATAATGGAGGGAAAAATGGATGACACTTGTGTATTTAAACTGTCAGTTCCAAAACAGTTTCGTCCACCGCAAGTAAGCAATGAAAATCAAGGAGTAGCGGCCTTTTGTGCCTATGACTGGTACTTCCGATGGATGAAGGAGTATCTGGGCGACAAAACGAAAGTTTTTTTGGTACCCTGTGCAGCAACCAAGCCGATTCATACGTCTCCTCTCCATCGTCGTGTGTATCAAAAATATGCATCTGCGTATGGCAAAAACAGAATATTACTAGTTGTTTCTGAGCCGGTTGTTCTGATAAACTACCAACATTTGTATAATCTCGAGGGTTCTTTCTTCTACGAGTTTCCACCGAAGTTGCTTGGCAAGACGGCAAGAGTGCTATTTATCGAGCGTTTACGAGAATTACTCGAAGAAAAGAATATTGCTGGTTGTTTGCCACATCATCATGCGACACTTATTAATGATGCAATTGGAACGGAGTGGATCAATTACTGGAGCGGTGATCTGTATTCTATGATAAAAAAGGCGTCCGCACTGAATGCTAAAATGTCACGGTAAATCCGTGGCATTTTTCTTTGAAAACAGAGAAAACAGAGGTTCTAACCAAAACCTTTACTGATTGGGGATCTTGTGGTATTTCTGGATTTAGATCAAATACAAAAATCAATTGGAGGTGGCGGATGATAATTCTTGTAGATCAAGATGGACCGTTAGCTGATTTTGAAAAAGGGTTTCTTGAAACATGGAGAGCCCAGTTTCCTGAAGAGCGTTTCATTCCCCTTAACCAACGCAAAACTTTTTACGTACGCGATGACTATCCAGAAAAACTGCGCGATAAGGTGGAAAGTATTTATTTTGCGTCGGGGTTCTATCAAAATCTACCGCCGGTTGCCGGAAGTGTTGAGGCGCTGAAAATATTAGTTGAACTTGGATACGACGTTCGTATTTGCACGTCGCCTTTATCACGATACGAAAACTGCGTGCTTGAGAAGTATCGGTGGGTAGAAAAACATCTCGGTAGAGATTTCATCAAACGAATTGTTCTTTCAAAAGATAAAACGATTGTCCGTGGTAGTTTCCTTATTGATGATAAGCCAATCATAAAAGGCGGGGAAACGGCGGAATGGGAGCATATTCTTTATGACTGTCCATACAATCAGGAGGTTAAGGTCAAAAGACGACTAACGTGGGCAAATTGGAGAGAAGTATTTACTTTTTAAACAATCTTAGAAGAGCTCGGAATCGAGCTCTTTTTTGTACGAAAACAGATTCTAATAAAAAAGCGGTTTGAGGTTATCGCGCCGCTTTAGATGGGATTTTTAATCTCACAACTTGTCGGGGTAAATACCGCCCCTTATGAGTTCGTTTCTCTGGACAAAAACAGGAAACATTTCGGGAACTGGTCGGCCATAGATATCATAGGCAACAACACCCCTACGTTTCGTTCGCCATCCGATGGATTCCCAATCGCTATAGTTACCGGCGTAATCAATGAGCCTCGTTGGCAGTTTGTCGTCGTCGGAGGCATTTGTCAAAAAGACCTCACCATCGCGCAGTTCTGGATGACTCTTGTTCCTTCTTGCTTTCATTCGCCGTCTCCTTTCTATAGCTTTGATTCTAATGGCCAGAGTAACACAACTGCTTTACCATGTCAATTTGCTTTAAAATTTTAATAGCTTGGCCAAATGCTCAACCAGAGAATCCTCGTACTCTATTTCCGGCAGGTATTTATTGATAAAAACGCGAAGCTCATCGCTATGCTTGGTCGGAAATAAAACTTTGACGTAAGTGCTGAAATGACGTTTTCTTTTCAGAATCAATTCCGACAAGCCGTCTTCGTGCTGATCCAACCGACGCGTGGCAAAACCAGCCAAGTCGTCGTAACTATACGATTTTTTACCGCCGATTTCGATTCCAAGATTGGAAAGCCGAAAGTCCATCTGATGCGGCAACTGCCTGCCCATTTTTAAAAACAATATCTCGGCAATCACGATAAAAACCGCGAACAAAATGTTTCTTTGCCAAAGAGCGAAGATCAACAACAAGGCCGCGACCGCCAAACTCGCCAAATACCAGTTGGCGCTTTTTTCGTAATGTTGAAACTCCGGCGCTGACCACTTTATGTCTTTTTCAGCCATACTCCTATTGTAATGCCGATTGGATAATGTAGTCGAGTAATTTCTGGAAACTGACTCCCGCCGCCTTCGCTCCCTGTGGAAACAAACTGGTCTCCGTCATTCCCGGAATAGTATTAATCTCAAGCACATAAAGATTCTCATCGCTCCGTAAAATCATATCGGTTCTGGAAAATCCTCGAGCGCCGATTGCCTTGTGGGCAATAAGAGCCGTCTCCTGAATTTTCTGAATTTGATCTTTAAAAAGCTTCGGCGGCGTAATTTCCAAAGAAGAGCCGGGCTCGTATTTCGCTTCGTAATCAAAAAACTTCGCTTTCTGCGGCAGAATTTCCGTCGGCATCATCGCCGACGGCTTACCGTTAATTTCCAAAACTCCACAGGTCAATTCCTTGCCCCGAATATATTCCTCAATCATTACATTGGAAGAATATTTCTGGGCAAGCTCGATGGCATAGGCAAGATCTCTGACATTTTCAACAATACTTAATCCGACGCTCGATCCTCTGTCCATCGGTTTGATTACCGCGGGAAAGTCAAAAAGCAAGCCGTTTCCGTTTCTTAAAACAGAAAATCGCGGGGTTGTCAGCCCGACTTTCTGGAAGACGACTGATGATTTTGTTTTATCCATCCCAAGCTTGCTGGCTTTGGAACTGGAACCGGTAAAACGAATTTTTTCTTTTTCTAAAATTTTTTGCACCGTGCCGTCTTCACCGTATTCTCCATGAAGCGCCACAAAAGCAACATCGAAGCGTTTTTTAAAATCAGCCAAATCTATGGGCCATTTGCCGTCTTTGGAAATAATTATTTTCTCGGCGTCATATTTTCTCGGGCTGATATTAGCCAACACTTGCTCGCCCGTCTTTAAAGAAATTTCGTGCTCGGCGGAAGGCCCGCCCATCAGTACCCCCACCCGTATTTTTTGCCTACTTTCCATAAGTAATCAACTTATTTATACTATAAAAAGACGTACATTGAAAGGAGAAGTTTATGTTGAGGTTCCTTGGCTTGTTGACCGCTAATTCCGGGGTCGTTTTTTTACTCGCCCTTGTCATGCTGCAAGCCTGTGGCACGACCACCCAACAAACAAAACATGTTAACGCGAGTTATACAAAAATTTGGATTAACGGCAAAGCAATCAATTTAGGCGGCGATCTTACTTTTAAAAACTTGGTGATTCTGGAAGAAGCCCTTCAAACACTTCAGAAACATGCCCCTAAAAGCGTCCGGTCCATAAATAGTATCAATTTTATAAATAACGCCGATCATTTTCCTTATAATCAACGCGCTCACGCATTTTTTGATGATATTTGTTTGTATGAAGGCTCGACGTTTTATCCAGACGGAAGTGTCACTCATGTGGAAATCGACCTGGAGACCATTTGGCATGAAGTCGCTCATGCCTATACTTACATTCTTGGTTACAGATTTTTAGACGAATGGATCGCGATCGCCGGCAATGTTTACCAAGGGGAACGCTACGGCTTCTACCGAGAAGATTATGAGGAAAAGATAATCGCCGGAGTTGTTTCCGCTTATGGTCTTATGAATGAAAAAGAAGACGTTGCCGAATGGGTTGAAGAAATATATTCGTATAACCGCGGGCTTGGTTCGGTGTTCAACGATCCAAAAAGGATAGACAAGTCCGACCCCCGATTTTTAAAAAAATTAGAGCTTCTCTACAAAAAAGAATTTATTAGTCGGGAAATCTATGAAAAAATAAAGCCCCTGCTGCGATAGCGGGGCTATTTTTTCAATTCTGGGAGCTTGTAGTATTTCATTCTAAGCGGCGGGGAATAAATGTGTTTAGTGACGGCGAATTCGATCAATGAAGCATTGCCCATGATATGAATAATATCCGGCGTTTCTATTATTAACTCTCCGACATCGTAAATGCTCAATTTGATAAACTTTTTAGTTTTCTTGTCGTAAACTTTCTGGTAGATGGCGCCTTCCAAAATCCAGATGTGGCCGGTGGATTTGCGATGATCGTGGGGGTCGCTTTTTGATCCCGGCGGCCAGACAATCTTGGCTTCCTCCAAAACATTTCCGTAAGTGAGATCTGGTATTTTTATATACTCAATTTTTCTCCCATTTTTCATTTTCAAAGTCCTCCGATCTACAAAAATAATATCTAAAAAGAAAAACCCACGCAAGCGCGTGGGTTGTTTGTCCGATTCTGGCGAAAATGGGCCCGGTAGGTCTTGATCCTACATCTCACGGATTATGAGTCCGGCGCTTTGCTTTAAGCTACGGGCCCTCCCGGAGTTCCGCTCCGAGGCGCTAACGAAGGAGTCGAACCTCCAGCCAGCGCACGCCCCACTCCAGGGCTTGTTGGTGAGTTGGCATTCGCACATCAATGTGCGTAATGCCCTTTCTGGCTGATTGCCTCATAGCCCCGCCTGTGTCGTCCACTTCTCGGATTCCGATTCCCGGAATCTCAAGCTTGGTCCGATACGGCAAGAGTTTGGGGTCAGCCGCGACACCGTCGTAAATTTTGGCGTCGTCGCCGATTGAGGTTTTGGCATACTTTGCCCATTTGCCGCAGCAAACGGAGCAAACGCAGTACGCCGTCACCTTCATCTTCGTCAGGATTTTCCGGTGGGAAAGTACTACTTTTTCCACCTCGCGTTTATCAGGCAATTGCCTAGTAAATACAACTTCCGACCCGGATCCAGACCCGAAAGCCAGCTTGCACAAACCCAGAATCCCCGCTCCCATCAGGCACACCAGCGCCAGCTTGGGAGTCGGTTTCATTTTTGACCCTTTCTTAAAAAGAACCTGCCATAAGAGTAGCAGGAAATATAACATTTGTCAACTTTTGAAACCTAGAATCTTTTCGCAGTCATTTAGAAAGATCTGCTTTTTCTCTTGGATTTTTTCCAATGTTCCTAGAATTTCTTCCACCTTGCTCTGCGAGAGCGCGTGCAAAAGGACATTCGCCACTTCATGAGAAAAATTCTGACCGTAATCTCTGAAAATTTCCAACGCCCTTTCTCCATGCTCGCCTAGCACCGGTTGCACCACCTTGCGAAACTGATCCTCCTTTACTCTCAACATTTTCGTCCCCCTTAAAAAAGATTTCGAAAAACTGATTCTAGGGTAACAAAATTAAAAAAGTGACGCAACTGAACCTTGCTATCTCCTACGGAAACGGCCGCGGAAGGAACGTTGCTGATAAGGCCGTCGCTGATAGGGACGTTGCGATGACTCGGATCGAATCGGCGGTCCCGTATGAGCGCGGGCCGGGGGTAATTCCGGAACTTGAGAAATCGGCAGGGTCTTTCTGACCAATCTTTCGATATCGCGCAATTCCCGTCGCTGATCCGGCGTTACCAATGAAATGGCGTGCCCGCCGGCTCCCGCGCGGGCGGTGCGGCCGATGCGGTGCACGTAATCCTCGGTGTTGCTTGGCAAATCAAAATTTAATACTAACTCAATGCCGGTAACATCGATGCCTCTTGAAGCGATATCCGTCGCTATCAATACCCGATATCTTCCGAATTTAAAACCATCCAAAGCGTCTCGGCGTTGTTTTAAAGAACGGTTGGAGTGCAACTCCGCGGCGGTATGTCCCATTTCGCGAACTATTCTGCTCAATTTTTTCGCTCCGAATTTTGTTCTGGTGAAAATCAAGGTCGAGCCGGAGTATTGCTGAAGCAGTTTCTCCACCAAGCGAATTTTTGATTCTTTGGAAATAATAAATATTTCCTGCGTTACTTTTTCCACAGTCGTGCCGGACGGAGCCACCTCCACCCGAATCGGCAGTTTCATGTGGGCAGTCGCTATTTTCATAATTTCCGGAGGCAGAGTGGCGGAAAAAAGCATTGTTTGCCGGTCGCGCGGAAGCGCTTGGAAGATTTGTCGCATCTGCGGCGCGAACCCCATGTCAAACATGCGATCTGCTTCGTCCAGCACGGCAATTTTTACGTCATCTAAACGCAAGGTCTTCTGATTCAAATGATCAATGAGTCTTCCGGGCGTGGCAATAATAATTTTGGGGTCTCGAGCGAGATCTTTTTTTTGCGGCCACATCGGGGCGCCGCCGATCAACACCGCCGTGCGCATCCCCAAATCCGATCCAACTTTTCGCAATGCTTCGTCTACTTGAAGCGCCAACTCGCGGGTCGGCAAGACGATTAAACCCCGATCCTTAGTATTGCGGAGAATCTGAATCATCGGAATACCAAAAGCGAGCGTCTTGCCGGTACCGGTTTGAGCCACTCCAACCACGTCTTTGCCCTGAACGGCTACGGGAATAGCTTGCTGTTGAATTGGCGTCGGATTTTTATAGCCCAGTTTTTCCAGTTTGCTCAAAAGCGCCGGAGCAATACCCAGCGACATGAAACCCGGTATCGGTGGTTGAGGAGTTTTGTTCATTTTTCTAATTATATCCTATTAAGGATCTTTTTTACGTTTTCCATGCTTTCCCAATCGTGAGTGGAAATAACAATAGCGTTGGGGTCTATTTTTTTCAACGCCTTGAGCTTTTCTTTTATTTCTTCCGGCGGCAATAAATCGCTTTTGCTTAAAAATAAATATTCAGGTTTTTTCGTTAATTCTTGATTGAAATTTGAAAGCTCGGTTTTAATTATTTTGTAATCTTGCTCCAGGTTTTCGGATTCCGCGGAAATTAAATGGAAAAGGATTTTTGTCCGTTCAATGTGCCGCAAGAATTTTATTCCCAATCCCTTGCCGGCTGACGCTCCTTCAATAAGTCCGGGAATGTCCGCCAAAATCAATTTGTAATAAGCGCCCAAATTCGGCTCCAGAGTGGTGAAGGGATAGTTCGCTACTCTGCTTTTAGCTTTGGTCAATTCGTTTAGTAAACTGGACTTCCCGGCATTGGGCAGACCGATAATTCCGACATCCGCGATTAATTTGAGCTCTAATCGAATAGTGAAGCTTTCCCCTTCCTTGCCGTATTGAAATTCCGTGGGGCTGGTTCGATGCGGCGCTCGGAATTTGAAATTGCCTTTACCGCCATGTCCGCCTTGAGCCGCTAAAACTCTTTCCCCGCTTTTTACGATTTCCAGAACTTCTCCGGCTTCAATTTTATGAATTACCGTGCCAACCGGAACTTTTAAAATTAAATCCGCGCCGTCTTTGCCATCGCGGTATTGGCTTCGGCCGTCCGATCCATCTTTGGCAATGGCTTCTTTTTTATTTCTAAACTGAATTAGCGCGATTAAGTCAGGAACGCCTTCAAAATAAATACTGCCGCCATTGCCGCCGTCGGCGCCAGTCGGCCCAAGAGCCAATTTATTCTTTTCAAAAGCCACCGCGCCTTTCCCGCCGTTTCCGGCGCGGACTTTGATAGTTACATCGTCGATTAACATGTCGGTGCGCAGTATAAGCTAAAATGAAGCTAACTACAAGGCGGGCAGTGTCGGTCTGGGGATAACTATTGACTTTCAATAACTACTTGTTAGTATACTATTATCACCACGAAAAAGACCCTTGCGCAGATACGTCTGCGCCGGGGGCTTTTTCATTTTGGGCTTCTAAACAGTAATTTATGCTTCATATCTTCGAGATAAATAATCGGCGCCCCTGTCCGTTTTAACAGAATTGAACATTTGGCGATAGGCGCGGGAGAAACGATGACACAAGGTATTTTCTTCTCCTGCCAAAAACGAACAAGAGACGCGTAGTCCCCATCGCTTGCAACGAGAAGAACGGCTTCAGGACAAGCTTCATAGTAATCCTTCATAGCTTGGAGCACTAAATCCGCATCGCAGTTTCCCTTCGCTTTCCCAGATCCATCGTAAACAATTTCTTTAAATACTAATTTATACCCCGTGGACTGCAACGAGGTATATAAATCGGCATGTTTCGACATAAGCCCGATGAATAAATATGCCTCCGTAACACTAAATTTTTGACGTATCCATGACCTAAACCTCCGGTAATCAAGTTTCCACATAGATGACTCGACGCCTTTATGTAAATTGGCGCCGTCGATATAGGCGTAATTTTTGAATTCTTTTTGCATTTTAAAGTAATTCGTCAATGAGATTTTTAATACTCCTATCCTTCAGCCACAACTTTTTAATTTTACCCCTCATTTCCTGATGTTGCGGATATCCTTTGTCTATTTCCCCACCCATTAAATCCGAAAATTCAATATTTAATAATTCTGTGAGGGATTCTTTAATATCATTATATAAATCTTTTGCTATGCCATCTTCTAATAACTTTTTACCAAACGCATAGTAAGTATAAAAATGAAAGATCTCGTGCATGATTATGTTATTTGAAAATTGCGACCCGATTTTTACAAAAAAGTAATTTTCTTGAGTATTGTAAGTACAGCGCTCGTTGTTCGTTAAATAAACGGTAATTGTGCCCGCAGGGTACTTAATCCCAAAAGTTTTCTCTGCTCTTTCAATAAAGACGTTTTCAATTTTGAGCCACTTATTACGAATAGAATTTATTTCTTTTTCTACATCAATTTTATTTGTTTTGATGTGTTCCTCAATAAAATGTTTTATTTTCTCTACATCAAAATTTTCCCCGTTAATTTTAGTGTACAGATTTTGAAATTCCGTATAATTTTTTCTATTTACGGACTTAGTTGATTTTGTGAAATTCTCCACGTCCTTTGTTAAATCGTAATAGAAAACTAGCTGCATATTTCTATAGTATCTTATTATCGCAAAACAAAAAAAGCCTGTAGACGAAGCACCTCGGTCTCTCGATAAAAAATGTTGACTGCGGTGAAATTATATCCTTTGCGCGAATCTTTTTTGAGGAACATTATAAAACGGCGCTACTCGCTCCCTTACTAAAATCTATGTTTGAATGCTCTCCTAAAACCAGCGTCTTCGGCTTCCTTGACGGTAAACGCGTAAAACTCACCTTCTTTATCGCCAACTATCGTTCGGTCGTATTGTTGATCCATAGGCAGGTGATAAATTTTGGTCTTTCGACCAGTTTCATCAACATTGATGTTGCATTTTATTCTCGGAAACTCGCCAAGTGGTTTGTTTTCAATCACTTCTACACTCAACGCTTGTGCCATCTCTTTTGCCTTTTGTGATAAACTCGTCGAGGTAAAGAATATTGGTCTTAAATGTTGCTCGTTGAGCAACTTTGAAAATGCCTCAAAACTTTTCTGATTGCGAGCACCACCGAAATATCTAATCCAATATTCCATTGTCGTTCCGAACAACTGGAAAACGTGTTTTTCGTGTATCTCTTTGTATTGTGCCCAGTGCTTACATTGGACAATACAGACATCGCCTCCCTTTGTTGCGATAATGTCTCGACCGAGGTCTTCGAATCCGTCAATAATGCCTTTGTAGTGGATGTTGTACCCTTTTTGCGAGAATAGGTATCCGACATACATTTCATAATCTCTCCCGATAGCCCATTTTGATTTATTACGGTTTTTCAAATATCTATCTAACGCTCTTTGATTGCGCTCAACAGAAGGCAGACTTCTGTATTCTTCTGGGGTTAGATAATCTTTTACCCTGTCTTCATTTTCACCTTCTTCCGCTTCTCCGTCTACGCGAACAGGAATTTCCTCGTTTTCGTTTTCTGCAATTAGTTCAGAAATCCACGGGAAAAGTTTCTCTAAGTAATGGAGTTTATAAAGGATAACTTTATTTTGTTTTAATAATTCTCGTTTTTCTTTCTTGATTTCTCGAACGGCTTCTGCGGCTGTATAGGCGGGGTGTCTTTTGTGTGTTAAATAATCTGCAAGTTTTCCGTCTCGCAATGCAAAATAATCCGCATACGCCTCAGCAAGCCACGGAAAGCCCATTGAACGCTGGCGCGTGATTTTTTCAATATGTTCGTGGGTAGCTTTCTTTTCTTTGGCAAATTTTTCTTTTTCGATATTGAGCGCATCAAGTTCGGGTTTCAACTTTCGATATAACTTGGCATCGGCAAAAGCATCTCGTATCCATGAGATAATCCCAAAGAGGATAAACAAACCTACGATTGCGAGTATCAATTCCATAATTTTTATGTCCGCATATCAAATTTTTCGGAAAATGTTTGGTCCGACAAATCGGCGAGAAGCATCCTTTTTTCTTGTTCTATCAATTTCATCATGGCATCCGGTGTCATTTTTAACGAAATCGTTCCATAGAGATTTGTCGGCGCAACATGAGAATATCTTTTCGCAGCAATTTGTACGAAGTTTTTGTATAGCTCGCTCTTTTCTAAGTTCGAGGCTTTATCGAACAAAAAACTAAGTGCAATGGCGCGCTTCCATGCATGGCGGTATAAAGCCGCTTCCTGATTTTTTGACGCTCTCGGCGTGAACGGCTTTGTTTCGAGTAAAAACTGTTCAAAGCGTTCTTCAAGACGCTTCCGAGCCTCGGCGCGTTCAAGTCGTTTTTTTTCCAGTTATCAATAAAAGATCTAATACCCATATGTAAACATTGTAAAGTTTTCTTGAGGTTTTTCCCAAAGTACGGTTTAATGGGAATCGGTCGGGCACAAAATAAGGGATTTTAAACTAAGTGTCGCTTCGTGAAGAACCAGGAAGATTTTTCGAAATTTCTCTGTGTTCACTTATGCCTCTTGGCATATAATTGCCCATCCGGAGAACATGCCCGATAGCCGAAATGAAATTGTATTTCTTTGCATACTTTATGAATTTTTTATTCTCCTCGACCATATTTTGTGCCTCAACATATTTCATGAAGTTATCGGCACCATCACTAAGGGTTTGAGGGGTTATCGATTTCTCAACCAGTTGAGCCATTTTTTTAAGTAATTCTTCTTGAAGCGGCAATGAGCGTTCTATTTCATCAGCGTATGCCGACAAACGCCTTTTCTCCTTTTTTGAAAATAGATATATAAGAATAGCGATTGGTGTTGCACCACCAACTACTGTAAAGAAGGAAGACACAAAAGGCACCATGATATTATTTGAAGCGAACTGCGTCAACAAATTCAAGAAATAAATTAGCATGTCTAAAAAGTTTGATTAATTGCCGAGCTTGCCCGGTCTCTCGAACGGGCGCTCAATCCTGCGGTGTGTCTCGGACTTGAACTTGGCTAATGCAAGCAGTATAAGGCTTTTTTGAGCGTCTGAAAAGAACTGAACTTGAGGCACTCGGGTTAGAAGATGCTTTTATTGTAGCTGAGTTTCGCATCAATTAAGTTGATGCGCCACCTATTTTAATCTTTCAATCTCCACCTTGTAAGGATATTCTAGCGAGTTTTTTCGGTGCTGGGTGAGGTCTCCGGGTCGGCATCTGTTTCAGTAAGACAAAAGGGGGCAAAAGAAGATAAGATACAAAAAGTCAAAAACAAAGAAAGAACTAAAAAGTACGAGCGTTCCTGTAATCATCAACACGTACACAGTCCGAGAATATATAGAAGGAATAGATCTATCTTTTTCGGTCTTAAAAAGATTTATGGATTCTTTATCAATCTCATTTAATTCTTTAAAAGCTGTTTTGCTGATGGTACGGGTAGAAATCCAACTATTGTAGAGAACCATGAATTTCTCGTTTCTTTTTTCGTAAAACTCAATCAGTTTACGACGTTCGTCTTCAATTGATTTAAATTCTGCTTGGTATTTCTGCTGTGTCCAAAAGAGCCCGTAGAAAAGAGAGCCAAGCAAAAGAATTTCTCCGACAAAGAAAAGAGGAACGCTTTGGACATACCCAAAAGCTGTAAAACCAAAACCAGCTATTAAACCAACTGCACCGATAACTGTTGCAGCAAACCCGATGGACTTAAAGTAAATATCCAACTGTTTTGTTCCTAAATCCTCAAGAACTCGTCCTTGGAGCTGCAGGCTATTCGAGCCGAAATTGTCGTAAAATTCCTTAAACAACGTATCGTCCAAAAGAATTTGGTCTGGATTTTCGTGCGGTTTTTGCATGTTTGAATCCTATCTTAGATATCAATATTTAGTTAATCGGGTCTTCCGATACTTTTTGCTACGGGCGAGCTTCTCGCGGATGGAACTGTGGACGGTCAAGCCTGGTAAGGTCATTTTACATTTTTTCAGAATATAAATCGAAGGCTCTAACAGCGCCTTAGGTTTTAGATAAATTATCTGGGTATTTCTTATATATGTATTCCATTATGTCCTTACTAAGCTTTCTAGATATTTCTACAGCGTTAACTATATTTTCTTCATCTGATACAGATGGCCTGAGTTTTGTTGTCTCCTCATCTCTGAAATCATTTATATCGTATCTTATATTATTCAAATTATGGATAGTTACGAGTTTTTTATCTTCAAAATTTATTTCGTAAAATTTAAACACATCTTTATTTTTCAACTGAATATTTTTAATACCAAACAAGTTCCTTGTGTCGGTGCTTTTTATTTTATTCCACAATACATCTAGTCGATGCCCTACCTTTACCTCTGATATCAAATCATTCTCCGTGTTGTTTAATAATCCTATAAACATTAATGAGTTTAGAATCAGTTCGAAATTATAAGCAATTAAAATGTTGATCTGTCGTGAGTAAGGTGGTGACACTGCCTCTGCTCGTAATGTACCGTGTGGATATTCATCTAGGCATCTGCGAACAAAACTGAAGCCGGTTTGTGCTCTAGAAACAGCGCCAACAGCCATAACATCTTTAGTTTCCCAATCTTTGAAGAGTCCTTTTATCATATCGTGACCACTAAGGTAATAGAAGAAATAATAATAGCGACAATTGATAGCCAAAAAGCGTTTTTTGCGTTTTTTCTTACTTCCTGTAATTCATCATGGTCAGTAATCTTAGAGACCAAATCTAGCGGGGGTATCCAAAGACCGCCTTCTTCTGTTTTAACAAAACTCCTCGTGTGTTCTCTACCAACTGGTTTGTAAATTTCTTCATCATAAAATTGTTCAATATGCCTTTCATTTAGAGAATATGAAGGCCTTATATATTCCTCTAGCCCTTTCTTGGTAAATCCTCTTTCTGCATTATTTATACAATATCTAGCAGCTGCAATTTGCCAAGGCTCTTTTTGATAATTCTGATTGAGGAATTTCATTCTTGAATATATTTAACTTAATCAGATTTACTCTATGACTTTATGTATTGTCCGAGGGGGTATCAATTTTCTCTCGATCCTTTTGCTTTATTTCCCTATTTGCTCCAGACGAAATGCGTCCATCAAATTCAAGCCAATCTGCAACGTCCATTTTGCCAGAAGTTAACTTCTGAAAATCCATTTCTTTCTTCTTTTCGTATTCGGCAGAGTGTTCTCTGTATAACATTATGACTTTTGTGAGAAAGCCGAGAACCACAAAGCTTAGGTAGATCCATCCACCCATTGTTTTCAACAAATATTCATAAAAAGGCACAATAATAACAGTGGCTATTCCCAACCCGAACATCCACAGTAAAGAATATTTTATTGTATCTACGATCCAATCACTCTTATTTCTCATATTTTTATTCTATCGTAAGCACAAAGATTCATACAGCAACCTCTTCAAATTTGCATTTTCCCAACTGGCGGAAGGGGTGGGATTCGAACCCACGAGGCCCGTATAAGGGGCCAAGGTTTAGCAAACCTTTGCCTTAACCGCTAGGCTACCCTTCCATAACGGCTTTACTTTCGATATAATATCACCGAAAAATGAAACCGGCAATTGTGAAAAGAATAAGGGACGCCCCAAAAGATCCGGGGGTTTATATTTTCTATGGGAAGCAATCCAAAAAATCCAAATCGCATCCGAATGCCACCAATACTCCTTTATACGTCGGCAAGGCGGCGAATTTGCGCGCGAGATTAAAATCCTATTTGAAAATTACGGACGCGAAAACTGACGCGCTCGATAAAGAGGCAACCAAGCTTTCATATATGCCACTCCGCTCGGAAATCGAAGCGCTCATCGAAGAATCCCGCCTCATCAAAGAATTGAAACCGAAATACAATATTCTTTGGCAAGACGATAAATCTTATTTGTATGTAGGTATGACGCGTCATACCTATCCAAAGATTTTTATAACCCACAAGAACCTAGACCCTAAACGCTATACTCTAAACCCTTCGTTAATTGGCCCATTTACCGACGGCAACGCCTTGCGCCTGGTAATGAAACTTCTCCGCCGCCATTTTCCTTATTGCACGTGTTTTCGGCCGCATCTACGCGATTGCTTAAACGCTCAAATCGGATTATGCCTTGGTTTTTGTTGCAAGAAAGATAGCTCGGGCAATTCGGAACAATACAAGAAAAATATTCACGCTATTAAAATGATTCTGCGCGGGCGGGGAAAGAAATTCCTAAAAAATATTTCTAACGAAAAAGAAAAATACGCTCTCAACAAAATAATGGAACATCGCGAATATATTCATTCCGAGAAATCAATTTTTCCGGAAGGCGCGAAAATTGAGTGCTACGATAATTCTCACCTTTCCGGCAAAGAAGCAGTCGGGGCGCTGACTGCTCTCGTTAAAAGGGGTGGGTCTTGGATGCCGGATAAAAATTCGTATCGAATGTTCAAAATAAAATCCGCGCCAACTCAAGACGATCCGCGCATGATTGCCGAAGTTCTCGAACGCAGATTGAAACACGTTGAGTGGCCGTATCCCGATCTAATAATCATTGACGGCGGCATCACGCAATACAAAGCCGCTCTGCGCGCGCGGGCAAAATTCCCGGAGGCCAAAAAAATAAAAATAGTTTCCTTCGCCAAACCGAATAAGCAAATCATCGGCTGGGAAAACGCGCCGGAGGAATTGAAAAAACTTGCCGAACAAGCCATCTATCAAACCCATAATTTCGTCATTCGCTATCATCGCCGAGTTCGCCAGAAAGCGATGTTTAATATAGAATAAAAGTAATGATTGGCAAGATAATTCTCGGCCTCATTTCCAATTCCATCGCCCTTTTTTTAGTGAAACGCTTCGTTGACGGCATCGCTTTAACCGACGGCTGGGTGGGCATTGCCATCGTGGTTGTTCTTTTTACAGCCGCGAATTCGATTATTTTGCCGGTCGCCCGTTTTGTCTTCGCCCCCCTCAAATGGCTTACCCTTGGTTTGCTCCCCCTGGCTCTTAACGGCATTCTTATCTACATCGTTGACTTTCTGTCAGACGATATTACAATAAGTGGGTTCGTTCCTCTTTTAATCGCCACCGTAATCTTCGGGGTGATTAACGGGACTTTCGCCTACGGAGCGAAGGTATTAAAACAATCATGAACATCATTGATTACATACAAATCGCCATATCAGTCGTCGTCATCACGTTAATCCTTCTGCAAGAACGCGGCGCGGGTGGTTTGGGCGGCGCTTTCGGCGGCAGCGACACCGGCGGATTTTATCAGGCCCGCCGAGGAATGGAAAAAATGTTTTTCTGGGCTACTTTGATTTTAGTAATCGGCTTTGCCGGCCTCGCCTTATTGAACCTTGTGGTATAAGCTTCGCCAACTTATTAAAAATCTCTCGAAGGAAGAACGCCGAGTTTTTTCCGGCGCTTTCGCCGTTTTCGCGGCCGCTTCGGCCTTGCTGATTTTTTCTCTTTTTTACCAAAACACCGTTCCCGAGCCGGTGGAGGGCGGTTCGTATACCGAGGGCATCGTCGGCCAACCGATTTCTCTCAATCCGCTAATCACCGGCGACAACGATCCCGACCGCGATTTGGTGGCTCTGCTGTTCGCCAGTTTATTTGATCTTCTGGAAAAATATGAAACCGACGCCGATCAGAAAACCTGGACGCTGATTTTAAAACCGAACCTTAAATGGAGCGACGGAAAACCCCTGACCAGCGACGATGTGCTTTTTACCATCAGCGTCATTCAAGACCCCGATTCCCGATCGCCGTTTTTCCCCACCTGGCAGGGAGTTTTTGCCGAGCGAATCAGTGAGCGCGAAATACGGCTCAATTTAAAAAACCCCTACGCTTTTTTCCTGGATAATATAAAAAATCTTAGGATCGCGCCCAATCATATTTTCGGCAATATTCCGCCGCAAAACTTCCGCCTCTCCGATTTCAACCTTCGGCCAATCAGCAGCGGGCCGTATAAATTTGAAAGTTTTGAGAAACGCCGCGATGGTTTTATAGAAAAGTACACTTTTGCCACCAATGAATATTCGGTGGTTGGCGAGCCGTATATTCAAAATTTTCAAATCAGATTTTTTGCTTCAAAAAACGAGGCCATTAAAGCTTTCAACCTAAAAGCGATTGACGGCATCGGTAATCTCGACCCCTCCGATCTGGAAAATGTTAAAATCAACCGCACGGTTTTCGCGATCGAACGCCCCAGATATTACGCGATATTTCTCAACCAAAGCACCGCTCCCCAGTTGAAAGAGAAGGCGGTTCGCTCCGCCCTGGCCGCCGCCACCGACAAAATGAAATTTGTAAACGATATTTTCCAAAATAAAGCCGGTGTTGTTAACGGCCCGCTGCCGCCGAATGTCGGAGGTTATAGCGAAGTTATTTTCGAGGAAGAAATATTTTCAATCGAAAAGGCAAATGAATTGCTTGATCAAGCCGGCTGGAAAATCAACGAAAGCGGCGTGAGAGAAAAAATGATCTCCGGAGCTCCGGCTCAGCTATCCTTTGAAGTAATTGTGCCGGAAGCGCAATTTCTCATTGATACGGCGAATATCCTTAAAGAGGACTGGAAAAAAATCGGCGTTGAAATTAATCCAATAATCCTGCGCCCGTCGGAGGTGATCAGCAACGCCATCAAGCCAAGGAATTATCAAATGATGATTTTCGGCAACACTCTAAACAACAATCCCGACATTTTCTCTTTCTGGCATTCTTCGCAAAGATTTGATCCCGGTTTGAATCTGGCTCTTTTCAACAACAAGGATGTTGATACTCTACTGGAAACACTGAGGCAAAACCTTGATCCTGATTCCAGAAACGAAGAATTATCCAAACTTCAGACGTTAATCCACAATCAGCGGCCGGTCGTTTTTCTCTATTCCCCTCATTATCTTTACATCAGCTCTAAAAACCTCGGCGGAATAAGCGCGAAGTCGGTGGCAATTCCGGCGGAACGTTTTATCAACGTTCAAGATTGGTACTTGAAAACAGCTCGGGTGTTTAAATAGGATAAGGATAATGAGGACGGCTATTTTGGGGCTTGGGCGCGAAGGAAAATCGCTTCTTAACTTTTTAAAAAAGCGCGGCGAAAAGCCCGCGATCCTAGATCAAAAATTGGACTCTGAATACCTTAATCGTCTTAACGATTTTGATATCATCTATCGTTCTCCGGGCGTTCCTTACAATCTCCCTCAAATTCAAAAAGCTCTTAAAAGCGGGGTAAGGTTTTCCAGCGCCACTAAACTTTTTTTCGATCTTTGCCCCGGGCAAATCGTCGGAGTTACCGGCACCAAAGGCAAGGGAACGGCCTCAACGCTTATTCATAAAATACTCGCCGCCAGCGGACAGAAAACGTTTCTTGCCGGAAACATCGGCAAGCCGATGCTCGACGTCCTTTCGAAGCTCGACAAAAAATCCACGGCGATTTTGGAATTATCGAGTTTTCAACTTCAAGATTTGGAAAAATCCCCGCCAGTCGCGGTTGTGCTTGATGTGTTTCCGGATCATTTGGACGTTCATAAAAACATGAAAGAATATGTCGAGGCGAAAAGTTCTGTGACTAAATACCAAAAATTTTCCGACGCGGTATTTTTTTTCAAGGACAATCCCCTGTCGGCCAAAATCGCCCGCTTAAGCCACGGCGCCAAAATCGGAATTGACGGGAATCCTTTCGGCCTCAAAAAAAATTTGGCGATAGCGGCGGCCGTGGGCGCTTATTTCGATTGTCCGGCCGGAAAAATTTTCCAGACAATTCAATCTTTCAAAGGCAGAGAACACCGGTTGGAACTTGTTTCCGAAAAAAACGGGCTGCGGTTTTATAATGATTCGGCCAGCACCAACCCCCAAACAGCGGCGGCGGCCATTACCGAATTGTCTAAAACTCTATACTCAAAATCTCATACCCTGACGCTAATAACCGGGGGCAAAGATAAAAATCTTAATTATCGGCCGCTTGCTCAGGCAATTAATCGGTCCGGCAAAGTAAAAGTTTTTCTCTTTGGCGAAAATAAAATGAAAATAAAAAGAGTTTTGCCCAAGGCAAAACTCTGTAAAAATCTTAAAGAAACGGTGGGGCTCGCGAAAAAATGCGGGCCTGGAGTGATTCTTTTCTCGCCTGCCTCAACCAGTTTCGATATGTTTAAAGACTACGAAGATCGCGGCCGGCAGTTTAAAAAACTGGTGAAGGCTATTTAGTGAACCAGAAAAGCGCCGCGTTGCGACCTTTATTGGGGCCGTCTCTGCAACGCGAATAGTAAGCTAGGGTTGCCGGAAAATCAGTCATTTCGCACGAAGTGCACCTGTTATAGATGGAAATGTTGGCTTCTCTTAGTCCTACCTCCAAAAGCTGGGAACGGATAATGGTATAAAGGTCGAAAGATATTTGACCGCACCTCGAGCCCCTTGTTGCTCTTCCAACCGGAAACTTGAAGGTAAGGTCTTTCGCTTCTTCCCAATGAGCCGCCCCATAACAACAAGGACCGATGCCAAAACCTACAAACGCCTTGGAAGTATTCGGGGAGAACTTATGTCTGGTAAAAAGTTCGTGAATAATACTCGGTCCTCTCGGAGCTTTTGATCGCTTGGGGATCTCTCGAATTATGCACCGAAATCCGGCATGCAACGCCGCGAATCGCTCTGTTTGCTGATCTAAAACGGCAACCAACGGGCAGTCGGCGTTAAAAAGCACGATGCGCTGATCCGGCTTAGACACAATGCCGCCGTCCGCTTCATTGCGAGTGCCGATAATCCATTGAGATATTGGAAAATCCTCTTCGCCCATCTCGACAATTCTGTTTGTAAAATTCGCTCGCGGAGCGAAAACCGGTCCCATTTTCCCCTTAACAATCGGGAAAAGCTCATCAATGTATTCATCGACTCCAAAATTGCCGTCCATTCTGCCAAAAAAACTGTAGCGGATTTTCAGCATTTTCTAATCCTCCAGTTGAAATGGAAAATTTTCAAAGTCCTTCGTATGTTAAACTATATACACCAAAATTAAACTTATGCCAATACATCGAACAAAAAATGAAAATTTCTTTAAGAAGTGGTCGCCGAAAATGGCATACGTGTTGGGTTATACATGCGCGGATGGAGCTTTAACTGTTGGTAAGCGGGGAAACAAGTTTTTGGATTTCACTTCTGTGGACGAAAGTCTTATACAAACCGTTCGCGCGACACTCGACTCTAATCATAAAATAAACCGTAAAACCAGAAAGGAAAATTGGCGCCCGGCTTACAGATTACAAATCGGCAGCAAGACTATGTTTGACGATTTGGGAAAATTGGGATTGACAACCAAAAAAGCAAAACGCTTAGTTTATCCGGATGTTCCCAAAAAGTACTTCGCGGACTTTGTTAGAGGATATTTCGACGGCGATGGACACGTTAGCCACGGCGCGTATAAAAGGAAGGGTGGAAATGGGGTAAAACAAGTTCTGCTTTCGGGTTTGACGTCGAGCACCAAAAGTTTTTTAGAAAAACTTAGAAATGATTTAACAAAATTGGGTATTGTGAGTGGTGGTACTCTGTATTACAAAAAGGGGCACCGACTTACATTCTCAATTAACGATAGTTTTGGTCTATACGAATTCCTTTACAAAAACGCGGGGTATGGCTTATACTTACAAAGGAAAAAGAGAGTTTTCGAGAAATTTTTTAGAATGCGGGCGTAGCGTAGCCTGGTTATCGCGCCTCCTTGTCACGGAGGAGATCGCCGGTTCAAATCCGGTCGCCCGCGCAAGAAAAAAACCGCCCTAACGGCGGTTTCTGGATTTGCGGCGAGATTTACTTTTCAGAATTCCGAGTTCCCTGGCATATCTTCGGATTGCTCCATGATGATGGCCGTAACGACTAAACGCGTTACGGAATACTTCCTGCTCGCTTTGTCTGGTCTGATTGACAACGCTCCTCAAAATTCTATAAGTCCAGCGGGACAGCTCTTCGATATAATGGCGGTTGCTCGTTTTAATCCACAGCACCGGCACCACCGGACCCTTGCGGTTCGGGTTTGTGCTTTTGCGCCAACATTTGGCAAAAAGCGATCTCCTGCGTTTCATCGGCAATCTCCTAAAGATCCGCCTATAAAATAACGAAAGATCGATTAGTAGTCAACCAAACCGAGATCTTGGAAGGCTTTTTTATAAGTCCGTAAAATTTCCAGCGCTTGATCGTGAGTGATTACGAAATCAGGTTCTTGGGCAATGCGATTGCGAATCTTATGAACGTTTTGAATCACTTCAGCGTCGGATAAAAAGCTCGTAGTAATTTGCTTGAAACGCTCGTCAGTGGTATCAGCTCGAAATCCGCTGGTTTTGATCGTGTCGTCCATAAGCTTATCGGCTTCCAGAATGGCAAGTTTCCAGTTTTGAATATCGTGACTCTGAACTCTTTTTTTAATTTGTTTCCAGGCCCGAAGCTGGCGCCAGCGGCCAACATCGCCCATACCCAAAAAATCCATATAGTACTCCCTTCGCGATCTCAACCATTCACTTTTGGCAATAGAATAAACACTTCCCCAGATAAAAATTCCGGAAACAATTAAAGCTATCCATTCAAGCGTCGGTATCGCCGGCCGCAATATACTTCCGGCAATTTCCCTGAAAATAAGAATGTATTCTACCGCTTTATCAATCCACTGCATTGTGAATTTTATCGTAATATTGACCTAATCCCAGTATATCAGCTTCACGCCAGGGCTTGCCGACCAATTGAAATCCGACGGGCAGTCCGTCAATGCCGCGAGTCGGAATTGAGACAGCCGGCAATCCGGCCAGATTAACCGGAATGGTAAAAATGTCGGAAAGATACATGGCCATCGGATCATCGGCTTTTTCGCCTATTTTAAAAGCGGGGGTGGGCGCCACCGGAGTAAAAATAACGTCGACTTCTTTAAAGGCCTTGTCAAAATCCTCTTTGATAAGCCGCCGCGCTTTCTGCGCTTGCGAGTAATAAGCGTCGTAATATCCGGAGGAGAGAACAAAAGTTCCCAAAATAATCCGACGCTTGGTTTCGGCGCCGAAACCACGGCTTTTGTTTTTCTTATACAATTCCGCCAAACTCGATTCTTTTTCCTGAATTCTGCCATAACGGATTCCGTCGAATCTCGCCAAATTAGAACTTACTTCCGCCGGCATTATTATGTAGTAACAAGAAAGAGCGTATTGGGTGTGCGGCAAGCTAATTTCTTTAAATTCCAGTCCCAAACTTTTCAAATCGGCCATCGCTTTATCCGTCGCTTTTTTTACCTCCGGAGAAAGACCGTCTACAAAATATTCTTTTGGCACTCCCACTTTTAATTTCTTAATATCTTGAAGTTTCGGATTTAAAAGCTCGTCGCCGTATTTCGCCTCCATCGTTGTCGAGTCAAACTGATCTTTTCCGGAAATTGATTTAAATAAAATCGCCGCGTCTTCCACTGTTTTGGTCAGTGGTCCAATTTGGTCCAAACTCGAAGCCATCGCTATCAAACCATGACGGGAAACCGCGCCGTAAGTCGGCTTCAAGCCAACGACTCCGCAGAAACCCGCTGGTTGGCGAATCGATCCTCCGGTATCGGAACCAAGGGCGCCAACAGCCATATGAGCGGCCACCGCGGCCGCCGAACCGCCGGAAGATCCTCCGGGAACGCGGGTGTGGTCATGCGGATTTTTAGTAACCTTAAAGGCCGAATTTTCGGTTGACGATCCCATCGCGAATTCATCCATATTAGTTTTACCGAGAAAAACCGCTCCTGATTTTTTCAATTTCGCGATCACGGTCGCGTCATAGGCGGCGTTATAATCTTCTAAAATTTTTGAGGCGGCGGTCGCCGGCTGGCCTTCGATTAAAATGTTGTCTTTGATCGCGAGAGGCGCGCCCGCCAGTAAATCAACCGGTTCGCCTTTGGCTATGACAAGGTCCGCTTTTTCCGCTTGAAGCGCCGCTTCATCTTTCGCCAAACTTAAAAAAGCTCCGATTTTTTTATCGTGTTCTTCGACGTGTTTAAAAAATCCTTCGACGACTTCCAGCGCGGAAAATTCTTTTTTTAACAGACCTTCGTGAAATTTTTTAATTGTAAGATCGTGCAAGTGCATTATTCTTCAAACACGGGAGGTACCCTTAACCAATGTTTTTCTTTATCCGGAAATGCTTCGGCTACTTTATCGGGCCCCAAACTTTGTTTAGTCGCGCCGTCTTCCCGCAAAACATTATTAGACCAGGTCCCGCCAGCAAGCGGCTGGACGTTTTCGGTGTTCAAAGATTGCAATTCTTTGAAATGGCTTAAAATTTTTTCCAAATCTTTTAAAAATTTATCCTCCTCCTTTTTGCCAAGCTCAAGGCGAGCCAATTCGGCCAGATGTTCAAGCGATTTTTTATTGATTTCCGACATAAGTCTATAGACTTTATTTTATAACAAAAAGCTCGGTTTTTAAACCGAGCCCTGAATTCCAAATTCTTCCGCTTCTGCCCATGTCGGATGCGGGTAAAGAATCTGCCATTGCCTGCCTGAAGGCACAAGCTTTTTTTCGAAAATCTCTTTTATCAACAAATCTCCGTCTTCCGTCTTGGCCAAGGCCTCGAACTCGACGGCCACGCCCTCTTCATTCTCGCCTTCTCTTCTAATTGCTGTTTGTGTGGTTAATTTTTCCCGAATCGCCAGCACTCGCGTTGATTCGTAGAGAAAATGACGAAGATTCTCGGCCTTCTCTTCGGGAGCGCGGATGTTCAGCAAAACGAGATCGGTTCTCCGCAATGGCCTGATCTCGACAAACTTTCTGACGGTATCGATCTTCTTAACCGCGTAACTTGATAAAAATGATTCTGAACCATCCGAAAATTTGACAACGATTGTCGATTGGACGCGGTTGACGTGACTGTCTGGAGGAAGCACTATGTAGCGCTCGCGGAAATTCACCTCGAGGTAGTAGCCCTTTCTAAAAACAACTCCTCTGTCCGTCGCGATCAATAGATCCTTGAACCACAATCTGATTAACTCCCGTTCCTCAAATTTTCCCATTAGCTATCTCCTTAAGAACTGCGCTAATAGTAATTTATTGTCCGATAATTTTCAAGAACTCTTTTTCGTCAACGGTTTTTACCCCCAATTTCTTAGCTTTGTCGTATTTCGATCCCGGTTCGGCGCCGACCACAACATACGAAGTTTTTTTGGATACCGATTCGCTTACTTCCCCGCCAAGCGCGCGGAGCTTCGCTTTGGCCTCACCGCGCTCCAAAGATTCAAGCGTGCCGGTCAAAACAAAAATCTGGCCTTTTAATTTCTGACTTTTCGGCTTGACACCGCCTGCTTCCAAACTAACTCCAACTTTATCCAATTTCTTTATGAGCGCGATGTGCCGTTTGTCTTTGAAATAATCAACGATGCTCTCGGCCACCGCCGGCCCAACATCGGGAATTTCCTGCAAATCCTCAACGGAAAATTTTTCCAAAACGCTCAATAACTGATCCGGTTTAGAAATCGGGGTTTTGAATTTGGAAATGGCCGTTTGCGCGAGCAAGCGTGATGTTTCCTCTCCCACGTGCAAGATGCCAAGCGCCTCCACGAACCGATCCATCGGCACTTTTTTTCGTTCTGCTATTTCGCTAATTATATTTTCCGCCGATTTTTCGCCAAATCTTTCAAGAGCGGCCACATCGCCATTCTGCAAAGTAAACAAATCAGCCGCGTCGCCAATCAAACCTTCGTCCAAAAAACGATCGATGATTTTGGGACCAAGGCCATCCATTCCGAAAGCCGCCGCGAAATGATACAAAAATTCTTTTTGCCGCGCTCCGCAAGTTTTATTACTACAGCGATAAATAACCCCGTCTTTGACGATTTTTGAACCGTCAACCGGGCAAACTTTAGGCATGTGAAATTCTTTTTCTTTGCCGGAACGCATTTCCTTAAGCACTTTGGTAATTTGCGGAATAACATCTCCGGCGCGGCTGACGATGACAGTATCGCCTATTTTTACGCCAAGCCGCTGTATTTCATCATAATTATGAAGAGTGGCGTGAGTAATCGTAACGCCACCAACCCGCACAGCCCGCAAAACCGCGACCGGAGTCAAAGCGCCGGTCCGGCCAACCTGCACTTGAATGTCTTCGACAACGGTGGTCGCTTCTTTCGGGGAAAATTTATAAGCTATCGCCGCTCTCGGCGCTTTGCCAATAACGCCGGCTGATTCAAAAGTTTTATTGTCATTTAAAATCACCACGATTCCATCAATTTCATAAGATAATTTTTCTCTCGCCTTGGCCGTTTCTTTATGAAAATCGTAAATGCCGGAAACCGAACTGACCTGCTTATTGTGGGGGTTGGTTTTAAACCCCCATTTTTTTAATAAAGCATGCTCTTCGTCATGAGTTTTCTGGCCAACATCACTCACTATCGCGTATTCAAAAGAATCCAGTTTGCGGCTGGCGGTGATCGCGGGATCAAGCTGGCGAACCGTGCCGGCGGCCAAGTTGCGCGGATTGGCGTAAATTTTTCCACCCTTTTTCGCTAATTCTTTATTAATTCGTTCAAAATCTTTTTTAGTCAGAAAAACTTCGCCGCGCGCCACCAAGTGCTTTGGGTAGTCTCCGCGCAATTTCAACGGAATCGCTTCAACCGTTTTGAGATTTTGAGTAATGTCTTCGCCAATCACGCCGTCTCCCCGGGTTGATCCTTGAATGAAAATTCCGTTTTCATAAACAAGCTCTATGGCCAATCCGTCAATTTTATGTTCGCAAAAAAATTCCGGTTTTATTTTCCGGCCAAGATAATTTTCTAAACGCTTAATCCAGTCCTCGACATCCTGTTCGGAAAAAGCGTCATTTAAAGAAATCATTGGTGCTTCGTGCCTCACTTTTTTAAATTCCTTCAGCGGCTTGCCGGCAACTCGCTGAGTCGGAGAGTCGGGTGTCACTAAATCCGGAAATTCTTGCTCCAAATCAAAAAGCTCTTTTTTCAGCGCGTCTAAGGCCTCGTCGGAAATCAACGATTTATTTTCAATATGGTAAGCGTAACGATATTTATCAATCGTTTGCCTTAATTTTTCTATTCGCTCTTTTGCCGCTTTCTTCTCCATTTATCTAAATTATAGGACAAATTTCCGTACTAAACGAGTATATAAAAACGGCCCCTTTATTGGTGGGGCCGTTGGTGAAAATGGGGAACTCGTTCGATGTAATCCTTTGTAGGAGGTTCGCTCCTTTTGGGTTCCGGCATGATAGGCTGCTCGTAGAGTTCCGATTTTTCAGTCGGATTTTTTGGAGTGAAAAATATCGGATGATCGAATTCCGGCTTCTGAAAATCGATCGGCTTCCGGTCTTGATCAAAACCGATGAGAGTTTGGCTCATATCCGAAGCCGCGACACAGCTGACCAGAAACATCGCCAGAAACAGCAAGGCAAAACCTGAACGCATAACGTCCTCCTTTTTTATGTTTTCACCTAAATTGAAGAGCTAAGCCGAATAATAACACTTTAATCTGATGACTGGCAAGAGTCTGGGTGTTAATAACTATTTTAGAGGTTATAAAAGACCGTAAAACCAGCGAATTGGGATTTGGCCAAAAAGTAAAACCAAAACGGCGGCTAGAGAGAGAAAAGGGCCGAAAGGAACCGCCATTTTCAAGGATTTCCTGTTGAAAACCACCATAAAAAAGCCGACTAGACCGCCCAAAACGAAAGCGGCCGAAATGATAAGCAAAACTTCCCTGACTCCGAAAAGCAGACCAAGCGCCGCCGCTAATTTAACATCGCCGATCCCCATTCCCCGCCCCCTGGTAATTACCACTATTAACCCCAGTAAAGCCGCTCCAAAAACAGCGCCGGCCGCGTTATTCCATAAAATATCCATCAGCGAAGCTCCGCTTGATATGATCAATGTTGCTCCCAGCACGCCGATCAGCAGGTTTAACTGATCGGGAATTACCATTAACCGCATATCAATCAAGGTTATTAAAACAAGCGTCAAAACTACGGGTACCCAAATCAGCGCCGGTTGAGCAAGCATCGGGATAAAAGCGAGCGCGAATCCGGAAATTAATTCGACTATGGGGTATTGCCAGGTCAGCGGGGCTCGGCAACTGCGGCAACGGCCAAATTGCAAAATGAAACTGGCCAGGGGAATTAACTCGTACCAGGCAAGTGTTTTTTTGCAACCTCGGCAAAACGACCGCCCGCGCAAAACATCCGGTCTGAAAAGGCGGCCGCCGGCTTCATAACGAAGCGAAAGGACGTTGAGAAAACTTCCAACAGAAAGACCGATTAGAAAACGGATGACTCCCAAAAACATTAAACTTTGCCAATTAACACTCTTAACTCGGCTGGATTAAGAGAATAAAGTTCCGCGTTTTCGCGGGTGATTTTCTTCGCCTTGACCAACTGCGCCAACGAACGATTTAAGCTAATCATGCCGGACGCCAAACTCGTTTCGATTACCAAATCCAGCTGATGAGTTTTGCGTTCCCGGATAAGATTTCGGACCGCCGTATTGACTATTAAAATTTCCGCCGCGGCAACGCGGCCGCCGCCTATTTTAGGAATTAATCTTTTAGAAACAATTCCGGCAAGCGTTGCCGCAAGCTGAATAATCGCCTGATTTTGTTTCTCCGGCGGGAAGCTGTCAATAATGCGATCGATGGTTTGCGCGGCAGAATTGGTATGAAGAGTGGAAAAAACCAAATGACCCGTCTCGGCGGCCGTCAAAGCGGTTGAAACCGATTCTAAATCGCGCATTTCGCCGATCATTACCACGTCCGGATCTTGCCGGAGAACGGTTTTTAAAGCGGCGTGGAAGTCCTGGGTGTCGGAATAAACCTCTCTTTGGGAAATCAAAGAATTTTTTGGAACAAAAATATGCTCGATCGGATCCTCAATGGTAATTATATGCTCCCGACGACTCGCGTTTATCTCATCAAGCAAAGCGGCCAAGGTTGCTGATTTGCCATGGCCCGCCGGCCCTACCGCTAAAATAAATCCTTGGTTAAGTTTGGAAAAATTATGGAGCACCGGCGGCATTTCCATATCTTCAATCGTCATTATTTTCTCCGGAATATGACGAAAAGCCGCCGCCACAAACCCCCGTTCGTAATAAACGTTGACCCGAAAGCGGGTTTTGTCGTGCGTATAGCTAAAATCAATTTCCAGATTTTTTTGAAACCTCGCTTGTTGATCCGGAGTAAGCAAAGCGGCAACAAAATTCTCGGCGATTTCCGGCGTAACCACCGGCTCTTCGGGAATCGGCTGCAAAAAACCGTCCTCTCGAACGTGGGGTTTCAAACCGACGTTAAAATGAAAATCGGAAACATTGGGCTGACTCGCTTTCACCATCAGCCGCGCGAGGTAATCTTTATAGTCCATTTACAACAGCAAAGGGCGAAGACGCGGTTATAATTCTTTTAATTTTCTTTTTCTCCGCCAATAATCTTGCTTTTTCCATTATAACATCTTCGGCATTCGAAACCAAAGAAAAATCGCTCTGGGAAACAAAATGTGCCTTTCCCCCGCTGGCGATTGTAAAAGTAGTCGAGCGTTCACCCACATCGATGATTAAAGTTGGCTCTGCCGAACGGGCAAATTGGCGAGCCAGGGGAAAACTTTCAATTTCCAAACGCGCCAAACGCAAACCGGCGGCGGCAAAGATTCTCTTGTACTTCAATATCACCTCTCGCGGAACGGCAAGTAAAAAATAACGGCCGTCATTTAACTTAATCGCGTCCATTTTATACAAAGACGGCGCGGCTGGAATATATTTGGGATCCGGCGTCGGCGCCACGGTTGTAAAAGCGTTAAAAGCCGGCAATGAAGCCGCCGCCCAATAGGACTGGGATTCCATTCTGGAAAGCAGAGTTTTTAAACAATTAGCGGCTTCGCGTTCATTAAGCGGCTGAATACTGGTGTGAAAAGGCCCGTCCAAACGCCGAAGCTCGGCCTTCTTTAAAATCCTGCCGGTCGAATCTTTTTCCGCCGCTTTTATTGAAGTTGTACCGATATCTATGCAAAGATAAATAGCCATGGCTTTTCTCTGTATGCTAATAAAATTATTCAATAAAATCAAAACTTTTGTTCTGGACGCTGTTTTTCCAATACCGGAGATTCGGGAAAATATCAGACTCAATCAGACGCTTTTCTGCCCGACTTGCCGCGCTCGGCAAGCGCGCAACGTAAAAATTTGCCATCGGGACACGCCGTATAAATTGGGCGCCGCCACCGCTTATCTTGATCCGGTTAAAAAATTAATTTGGAGAATGAAGTACCGGAATAAAGCCGGATACGCCCCGATCCTTGCTGATTTACTTTGCCAGTACATTAGAAATTCTAAATTAGTAATTAGAAATTTTATTGTAGTGCCTCTGCCGCTTTCGGAGAAAAGGTTCCGAGATCGCGGTTACAATCAGGCTGCCTTGATTGGGAAAATTGTTTCTGCAAAATTTAACCTGGAGTATAACGATAAGACGCTGATAAGAATCAAACACGCCAAACCGCAAGCCGAATTAAAAGATTGGGACGAACGGAAAAAGAATATTATCGGCTGTTTTTCTGTCGCCCATCCACCGCTTATCAAAAATAGGAATATCATCGTTATTGACGATGTTTTCACTTCCGGAGCCACCATGAGCGAAGCCGTACAAACATTAAAATTGGCTGGCGCTCGAAGAATTATTGGTCTCGTCGTGGCGAAAGTTTAGAGAATTAATCTTCGTCAAACTTCCACTTATGAGCAATCCATTTTCCTATTTCGATAGCTAGAATGTTAATGATGCCGATCGCTCCAACTCCGGCCAGCCATTCCAGCGGTAAAGCCACCGTGCCAAGAAAATTCTGCAGAAACGGCAGATAAACCACCGCGCCTATCGTCGCCAAGCCAAGCAGAACCCCGATGATCAAAAGCGGATTGGAAAACGGATTGTAAGCGAAAATCGGGCGCCGTAAACTGCGAACGGAGAAAATTACAAAAAGAGAGTAGCTGGCAAACGAAGCGAAAATAAAAGTTCTGACAAGATCGGGGTCCAGGCCCAAACCATTGAGGAAGTAATAAACGCCGAAAAGCAAAATACTGGTTGGAATTCCAATCGCCAACACCAAAAAAATCATCTCTTTGTCAAAAAGATTGATGGAGCGTTTTCTCTTTTTATGTAAAAGCATAAAATCCACCCGATCTTCAAAAGCGAGGGCGAGGGCCGGGAAAGTGTCGGCGATGAAATTAACGAATAAAATCTGAATGGCGCTGATTGGCAAACTCAAACCGAGTAAAATCGCTCCTCCAATCAAAAGCATTTCGTCAAAAAGCGAAGAGAAGAGATAGACAATCACTTTGCGAATGTTTTCCAAAATTCTCCTGCCTTCTTCAACGGCGGAGACAATGGTCGAAAAATTATCATCGAGAAGAACCAGATCGGAAACATCTTTGGCGACATCGGTTCCCGATCCCATCGCAATGCCGATATTCGCTTCTTTCAAGCTGGCGGCATCGTTGATTCCGTCGCCGGTCATTGCCACAATCTCCCCCATTTCTTTAAAAGCTTTAGCGACCCTGACTTTTCCTTCCGGGCTGATCCTGGCTATGATTTTCAAATTCAACAATTTTTCTTTCAATTCTGCGTCGTCCATCGAATCCAAAGCTACTCCGTCAATAACCTGCCCTCCTCCGATGGAAAAACCAAGTTCTTTGGCCACCGATTCGGCCGTGCCGCGGTGGTCGCCGGTAATAATCATTGTCCGGACACCGGCAAGATTTACTTTGGCGATCGCTTCTTTAGCGCTGGGACGAACCGGATCGCGGAAGGAAACCGTTGCCAGAAATTCCATTTCTTCAAGCGAGCTTTTTTCCCGCAAAGAAATCTTTTCCTTGCTTTTAATTCTTCTTATCGCTATTCCCAGAACCCGCTCGCCGCTGTAAGCCATTTTGTTCACCTCACGTAAAATATCTTCTTTTTTATCGTTTTCCAGAGTACAACACTGAATTAAAACATCCGGCGCGCCGAAAGCGACGACTCGATAGTTGAATTCCGGTCCGTTTTCCACTATCGAAGCGGAGTATTTGTTTTTTGAAGTAAAAGGCAAAAAATCCAGCGATTCAAGCTCTTTTTTAACCTCCGGCAGAAATACGCCGCCCCTGGCTGCCGCTTTCACCAGAGCCACTTCCAGCGGCCGCCCAATAATCCGCCAGAGATCCGGACTTTCTTTCGGATTTTCAATGACCACGTCGGTGTTCAGCAGGGCCATTTTTAAAACGTCTTGCCGAGAATACGCGTCGGAAAAAAGAGTGATTTTTGAAAGCTCCATTTTGGCCTGGGTGAGCGTGCCGGTTTTATCGGTTAAAATGACCGTCGTGTTACCCAGCGTTTCAGCGGCAAGCAGTTTGCGGACAACGCCGCTTTTTTTAGCGAGACGTTGGACGCCAATCGCCAAAATAACCGTCAGCGCTACCGGCAGACCTTCCGGCACCGCGGAAACCGCGATCGCGACAGCAATTAAAAACATATCCAGCAAAGGTTTGCCGTAAAAAATTCCCAAAGTAAAAACGGCTGCCGTCAAAACTATTAAAATCCCGCTGGTCTTGATACTGAACCGGAAAATAGCGCTTTGAAGCGGTGTTTGCTCTTTTTTGGTGGCGGCCACCATACCGGCGATTTTCCCAAGCTCGGTTTCCTGACCGGTGGTCACAACCACGGCGTTTCCAAATCCTTGAACCACCAGCGTGCCGCTGAAAACCATTGACTTGCGATCGGCAAGAACCGTTTTGAAGCTTGCCGGTTCGAGCGTCTTGGCGACAGGCAATGATTCGCCGGTCAAAATCGCTTCGTCAACCATTAAATCATTGATGTAAATTAAACGGCAATCGGCCGGCACGCGATCCCCTTGGGCAAGATGGATTATGTCCCCCGGCACTAAATCGGCGGCGTCAACTTCTATTTCCTGACCATTTCGAAAAGCCCGGCTTTTTTCTTTGATATAGGTCCGGAGATGGGCCAAGGCCCGCTCGGCTTTGTTTTCCTGATAAAAACCGAATATGACGTTGGCAAAAGCGGCGGCGAAAATTACCGCCGCGTCGGTAAAATGACCCAAAAACAAACTCAGTCCGCCGGCAATCAAAAGCAATCCCAAGAGCGGGCTTTTAAATTGACGTAGGAAAATCTTCAGCCAAGAAAAACCGATGGTTTGCGGAAGAACGTTTTTTTTGAAAGTGGCGCGCCGTGCCGCTACCTGTTCGTCAGTTAAGCCGGTCCTGGTCGTTTCCAGAATATTTAAAGCTTCGCTAACAGGAAGCGCCCAAAATGATCGCTGTAAAACTTCTTTTCCGATTGACATTGACTCCTTTTAATTTTAACATACAAAAACGTTTGTTCTTTTATTTGAAAAGGGGGGCGCGATGGGTGCCGAGCATTTAAACCGTTTCCGATTTTATACCTGGAAAGAGTTTGAAACCGATGTCAAAAAAATTTCAAAAATTATTGGAGCGCTGGACCAAAAATTTGTCTACATTTACGGATTGCCTAAGGGCGGGCTGCCGCTGGCAGTTTGCCTCGCGCATCGTCTTGAATTAAGACTAACGACCACTTTAAGGTTTAAGGAGGGCTTGTCCATTGTTTGGCATGATGAGGTTTTGGTGGTTGACGATATCGCGGATACGGGAAGAGCCTTGGAAAATTATAAAAAACTCGATTACTTGATCGCAACGCTCTTTTGGAATCCGAAATCGAGTTTTAGGCCAGATATTTGGATCCGAGAAAAAGATAATCGCTGGATCATTTTCCCCTGGGAAGATCGGGAAAAAGAAATGGCGCACGCCGAAAAAATCATGAACCCCGACGCAAACTAGTCGGGGTTTTTATTTTTGCGGAGGGTGTAGGAGTTTCGCTTCGCTCCGTGGCTGCCGCCCGGAGCTCGCCGAACCATAACGCCGCACCCCGACCCCCACACTGGACACCTTTGGGTTTCCAGCGCCCAAGTGGTCTGACGCGTCAGACCACTTGGGCTGCCTTCCAACACGGGGTGCAGCTCGGTCCGACTCCCCACCAGAAAAATAAAACATGCCACTTGCGGCATGTTTTATTTTTGCGGAGGGTGTAGGAGTCGAACCTACTAGGGCTTGCGCCCATCCGCTTTCAAGGCGGACGCATTACCGTTCTGCCAACCCTCCAAAAAAAGCAAGGTTACAAAACCTTGCGAAAAACGTTTTTTTTCACTTTGACGAACCCGAGCTTTTTATATAATTTCTGCGCCGCCTTGCGCTCCGGACGAGAAGTCAGCTCGACAAAACGCGCCGTTCTTGATCCGGCAACTACGAAAAGTTCCGATAGGAGCCGTTCGGCGATGCCTTTTCCGCGACACTGCTCATCCACTACTACGTCCTCGATTCGGCAAATCAAACCCGTATATTTCAATTGGAAAAAAATACTTGCCATTCCGACAGCCCGCATTCCCGCGCAAAGATCGTTGTCAATCGCGAAAGCGGTAAAAAAGTTTCCCTGATGCCAAATCCGGATAAGATCTTTCAAGGTAACGGGTACGGCCACCGAAGAAAGCTGCGGAAGCAAACGGTTGATCGAAGGGACCAGTTTAGCTAATTCCTCAATCTCGTCCGCGTTGCGATCGCGCGCGCACTCCAGTCGAATCTCAATCATCGGGCTCATTCCTCAACGAACTACCTATGTTATACCCCTATTTACTCTTACGGTCAACGAGAGATAGAATGAGAATGCTCATTTATAAAGGAAAAAAGCGTGGAAGAAGCACAACATCTTCTCTGCAGTCACGAAAGCGCTCGGCAGATAATGGGCAGTAATTTTATTGATGTAGCGGAAGTGCGAAAAATTTTTCCCTGCCTAAATGAAGACGTTCAGGATTTGGAAATTATACCCTACAGCCGCAAATCGCTTTATCTTTTAAGCGAACCTGAAAGTAATTTCATTCTTTTTCCGGGAATTCAGCGCTGCCGCAATCGGTCATTGACCATCGCTGAAATAAAAAGAATTTTTTGCCGCTTCCCTCGTCTTTTCGGAGAATCTTTGGCATTTTTTGCCTCAAAACATTTTTTTATTGATAATCAAAATTGCTTGCCTCGATGGTATCTAATGCCAAAAAAAACTCTTGATATGGAAACGGCGATGGATTTTTTAAACGGTAACGGCATTCCCAATAAAAAATGGGGAAGAGAGCCGGCTATTGTTTATATTTACGCGCGGATGCTTTTTTATTTACTGAGAGAAGAGTCCATTTTTCAAAACAAAACATTCGCGACTTCCGACGCTTTAGTGAGAGGAACGAAAGACGCTCAAATTTGTCTCAATTTCAATGACAAGAGAATTTTGATCAGCAAATGGATTGACCAGGACAAAGATACGCCCAATGTCGTCCCCTCGCTCAAACAACATATATAAAACCCCTCCGATAACCATCGGAGGGGTAATTATTTAGTATTTACTCCCTATTTTACTAAGTTTAGATTTTTCAACTTTTCAACAAATTCCTCGGTTTCACGTTTGTTTTTGAATTGTTTCAGAATTTCACACGAAGCGGCAACGCTTTCCATCGGCCAGCTGTGGTCTTTAATAAACTCTATCTCCAAACGAGATAAATTCATCGCGTGAAGCTGATAATCTTCAAAGGCCTCAAAGGTAGTCGGGAGGGCATCTTTGATAATTCGGGCCATTGCTTCGCCGTAAACTCGGATTTCGTACTGCGCGTGTTTATCCAGTCGGAGCCGCAGAAAATGCAAAAGATTGTGAACATCGATTTTCCAATACCATTCCGTGTAGTTTGCAACAGAGAGACCAATGCGCGCCAGTTCGCGCGCCAGATCGAATTTAAGCAAATTTTCGTAAACTGCGTATTGCGAGATGTATTCCGCCTTGAGAAGTTCCAAAACCTTTTGCTGAACTTGCGGAGAAAGCGATTCTCCTCTGCCTTGTCGGTTGCCTTGAGACTGCTTGGCCAGCGCTGACGGTTCGGGAAGATAGAATTCATTACTCATTACTGAGTAACGCCCGGAGTATTCGTTAACGTTGGCGGTCCGATGACGAATCCATTGCCGCGCCACAAAAATCGGCATTTTGCAGTGAAATTTAAATTCCACCATTTCCAACGGAGTTGTATGGACATGACGTCGAAGATACCTAATCAAGCCGCGATCTTCGCTGACTTTTTTGGTGCCGCGCCCGTACGAAACCCGCGCGGCTTCCACAACAGAAGTATCATTACCCATGTAATCAACTAAGTAGATGAATCCATGATTCAAACACTTTATGGGCCGATATAACCATTTTTCCGCGCCAGAACTTATTGGCCTCAATGTCGCTTCCGAACTTTCCGGAACGATTCTTTCCGGTAATTTCTCCATTCCTTCCTCCTTTTGAGAGCTCGTAAGTTTTTCAAAGAACCCTGTGGACCTAGCCAGAATCGAACTGGCGCTTCCTCATTGCAAATGAGGTGTTCTACCACTGAACTATAGGCCCTTGGCGGAGACGGGAGGATTCGCCTACAAGTCGCTCGGCCTTCCGGCCTCGCGCTAGCAGGCCGCCCCTCGCGGCCGTGCTCGTCACCTCGCTCGCACGGCATCGCTGCGGTCTTCGAATCCTCAAACAAGCCAAGCAGTTGGCTTGTTTTTGCGGAGACGGGAGGATTCGAACCTCCGAAGCCCTTTCGGACTTACCGCATTTCGAGTGCGGCGCATTCGTCCACTCTGCCACGTCTCCAATAAAATACCCCTTTAACAGGGGTATTTTACCGTATTTGCTTGGGCCCAAGCAAATAACCCTAGCCAAGGATACGGAACATCTTGGTTCCGCATTTCTCGCAAGTGCCGGTCGCCGCTTTGCGGGTTTTGCCGCCTTTTCCCTTCATTTCCACTTCTTTGGCGTCAACCATCTTACGGTCTTTGGCTTTGCATTTAACGCAATAACCTGTGTATTCAGCCATTTTTATGTATAAAATTTTATTTATCGACCTCAAATAACGCCGTATTTGATTATAGAGCTAGTATAGCATATTGTAAGAATAAATTAAAGAGAAAGCCCTCGTAGTTCAATGGATAGAACAACTCCGTCCTAAGGAGTGGATGACTGTTCGATTCAGTCCGAGGGCACAAAATCCGGTTTACAGACACTAAAAACTGGCTTAAACTGCAAGCCTAAGGGCCTATAGTAAAGTGGCATTACGCCTCCATGGCATGGAGGAGGTCGGGGTTCGATTCCCCGTAGGTCCACCGATTTGGGAGAACTCCCACATTATCCAGTCTTGTTGACCTAGAATTCGGCTTGTTATTTGTTTTTAAACCCCAACAACTGGCGATAATCACGAATCGTTGCTTCATTTCGTACTGAAGTTCGTCAAACTTTTTATCAACATCACCAAAACCTCGCTGAACCATACCAGCCAATCCTTCTAAAGTCATTTCCCCTTTTGCCATGTTTGCATTATATCACAACTAGTAGAATGTGATATTAAAAGCCCCCGCTGAATAAGGTTTGCGGGGACTGCTGAGTTAAAACAACTTAGATTTCCTTCTTTGATTTTTCGAAGAGCGGAGGAAAATGGAACGTTTCTTTTTCCGAGAGTACTCGCACAGTTTCTGCTTCGCTGCATATTAATGGTTTCAAATAAACAGAGGATCCAACCTTCCCATTGACAGCTTCCCACGCTATTAAAGTCCCATCGTAAAACGTTTTGACTTTTTTTAAAAAGTCATTGAGTATTTCTTGAAAAGAACTATCACGTATCGACCCGCACAATGGGATACTAATTGGATATTTGCTGCAATAAGCGTAGAGCGACTCTTCTGACCGTCCATCATAGCCGTCCCGGTATCGTACGCGAAGATACCAGTAGTCCCTGCCATCGTCAAGACGAATACGCATAGGACACCTCCTTAAAATGTGCAAAAGTGCTTTCCGGGGCATTATAATACCTAGGTTATGATATGTAAAGCGTGACACCTCCGTCATACTTGAGATGAGGACCACACCTTAAATTATCTTTTATTTCAACGACTAAAATTCGTCCTACCGTAAGAGATTTAGAACTTTTTGAAACCGTTTGATTTCGGCGGTGTTTTGATGTATCATTGTGAAAACTAAAAGAATAAGAAGGGGTGAATGTCATGCAAAAAATAGTTAGGCTAGGCTTTGTCGGATGTGGAAAGCATGCAACACGGGGGCACGCGTATAACGCGCTTGCGCTTCCGGATATTTTTTCCATCACCGCTGCTTACGATACGAATCGCGAAGCACTTTCAAAATTTTGTAGTATTTCTTCCACTATAAGAGCAATGGGATCCGCGGATGAAGTCATTAAAAGTTTTGATGTAGATGCCGTTGTCATAGCAACGCCGCACGAGTTTCATCTCGACTTAATGCACAAGGCGGTAAAGGCAAAAAAACATACACTCTGCGAAAAACCGCTTTGGGTTGGAGACCACACCAAAGAAGTGAGCGGTATTCTGGATTCTGCGCAACAAAAAGGCCTTGTTTTTACAAGTTGTCACCTGCGACGATTTGCGGCAGAGTTTATGCGTCTCCACGACCTTATTCCGGAACTTAAATTTCTTGACGCTCTCCTCGAATTTAATTTCCGTTTCTTCTATCACGAACCGTCTACAGTGTGGAAAAAGGCAGAAGCTGAAAGCCTGCTATTAGACCACCTGAACCACGAAGTTGACATTTTGCATTACCTTCTCGGTTATGCGCCTCTCAAACTTGAAAAGCGCGCGGACTCTTTCGATCACTACGAGGTTGTTGGAGAAAGAGCGGATGGAATTCATATATTTTTCCTTGGAACACGAAGGTTGAAGAGTCGGATATTCAGAAACGAGCTCGAACTTGTTTTTGAAAAGGGACGCGTTGTAACACTCGCAACCCTGGAAAATGGTATCGTACATTCCACAATTATCACGACGAATTTTGACCAGCGAGAAGAATCGGTTATTCAACTTCCACATTATAGCTACGAGGATGTACTTGTGGAAGTCATGCGAAACTTTGGAGAAACGATTCTGGGGCGTGCCACTAATTATCTCGGCACCGAAGACCTGATTACAAATAACGAATCGTGCAACGAATTGCTGTCGAGGGGTGTTTACAGCTACACTCCTACCAGATAGCTTTCGTTCGTATGTCAAAACTGGCTTTTTGTTTGAAGTGTGTTAGTTTACCAAAAATTTTAGATGTTGCTGATCAAAGCTGCGAATGACTTAACATTCGGCAGAAATTCGGCTATGCTGGTTGATATAGGAGGAGATTGAAATGAATAAATTGGTAGTAAAAAGAAAAGATTTGGTTTTAGTTGGAGCTGTGCTCCTACCGATGATAGTAGCAACGATTATGTATATGCTGTTACCGGGGGAAGAAGCAAAGGAGTTCCTGAAGTTCATTACCATTCCATTCGGAAAGTAATAGATGTCGAAAATCGACAGGACGAGATTTTTTTGAGCTTGAGTCAAACCCCGATCAATTGATCGGGGTTTTTATTTTTGAGATCAGGGCAACAGCACATGACAACCTCGAATTACGAATAAATAAATGTAAAAAAAACTGGCCACGCGGTTGGCCAGGTTTCCAGAAATTAAAATGGTGTTATAAAATCACGTAGGTTCAAGCTGGTTTTTCCGAATCATCAGGCAATTCAAGATCTATTTGATTCAATAGGGCGTTGATCTCGACTATCCTATTGTGTCTACGTTTCTTCTCTTCGCCTGAGTATTTCTCAATATCAAGAGCGAGAAGCGCCATTTCTTCGGTCAATTTCGAGATGCGGTCTAGCACCGCCGCTTCCCTGATAAGTTCCAAGCGTTCCTCGTTGGTCAGCATGATTCTTTCATTCCTCCACGTAATTACTATTAAAGAACATTGCCATTCTATAATTAGTAAACGCAGGCGTCAATTCTCGAAGTGACGACCTTTGGAAGTCCTCGTCTCTGGATTGACTCATTGACCCGTCCATAAAATTCCAGAGGCGAGAACTGGAAATTCTCGATCAAGGTGTACCAGTGGGAGAAAACGATGTTGGGTTGGGCCATGCGTTAGTTCCCCATCATTTTTGCCACCCACCAGATGGTGTGGGATCCCAGAGACCGCTTAGAAACAAAAGCAATTAGGCCAGTGTTCTATAAGATAGTGCATTTCAAGAAGGAGGTATTGTGATCGAATATTTGGGCTTACCATTAGAGATTGAGTACCTAGTACAGTTTGTGCTAATGTTTACGAGTTTCGGTTTCTTTCTTTTGTCTGTGTTCGTTTCTAATGAGCGCTTGAGGCTCCGATACGCCTTTACAACATTACTGTTGATAGTCATAACCGTCCTTCTCTTTGGCGCTCCGCCCTTCTTTAGCTAGGGCGGAGTTTTTCTTTCTCTCCTTTTTTTAACGCAAGACTAATTTGAGATGAACTAGGGAAACGATTAAAACTAGAAATGTAAATAAAACGAGAAAGCATTTCATTAGACAATGATAGTGCCTTTCGTTAATAACTAAAACCGAGGGTTCATTTACCCTCGGTTAGGAAAGTCGCGTGGACAGCATCTGCCCACTTACAAGAATCTAACACAAGCGATTGGGCAAGTTATTTGGGCTTAAGGAGTGGTGCATATGGATGTTGCCTTGGGGTATTGAGCGGTTTAGTATTACTTGTTATTCATTGGACTAGGAAATATGTCCCTAGCACAAGACCTGAACTTGGCAACAAGTATTTCAGCGTCGCGTACATCTATGTCGGTATTATGTTCTTACTGCTCGTAGGTTATTTCTTCCGCTGGGCATCCAATAGCACCTGGTACCGTATCGCTAAACGTGAGTGGGCTTATGCGTTGAGTAACGAACGTGGTGGCGAAGCCGAGAAGAAACCTAGGAAGTAAAAGACTTGCGTCACCGGTCATGGCACACATTATAAAAAAAGAGGCCTTAAGGCCTCTTCGTGTTGTATGATTACCTAATTTCCAATACATAGAGCATCGAGAGTAGCGTGATAGATATTATCGTAAAACAGACGCCGTAAAATTCCCAAGCAGAGAGATATCCATAGGAGGCGCTCTCTGGGTAATAGTTTGGAAAGGCGGGTAGAACCATTCCCGTGGCCATGCCCAGTAGTGCCTCCTGGGAGATAATAAATACTCCCACTGGTTGCAGATTAGGGAACTGTCGGGAGAAACCTCTGAAGACAAGATACGAAAGCACGAGAATCGAAGACGCAGTCAGGAACCACCATAATTCCATATTTCCTCCTTTCTTGAAAACGGTGGTCGGGCGGGAATGTAACAAACAATGATTATGAAATGCTCCCTCCGTGTTCTAGTTAAGTAACGACGTTCTCGGTGGCGGTACAGCTGTATCGCCAAATGGTGTGTTAAATCTGAGTCTCAAGCTCAGCGAAAGTGCTGATTCGTTTATACAACGAAGCCATGAAGTTTGTCAAGAGCCTGTCTGCTAGATTCAACTCTGAAGTGCAACACTCACTACTTCTAACGGGGAGAGATTTCAGGGGTTCACCCGCCGCGGCGTGCGGCTAGCGAACCCGACTGCCATTCGGCAGCTTGCCGACACCCTCGCCTCGGTCTGCGAACTGATCGAGGGGCAGGCTGGGATCGAGTCGGCGTAAGACAAGTCACCCATCACTTCGGTATCTCACTTCACCCATGGGAGGGACACCCTGCCTGCCTGGAGAGTGTCCCTCTCCACTTCCGTGGACGGACTAACCACAGATTTACGCTTTCCTTCTTCATGTGATACATTAATCACAATGACTCGTAAGCCGTTGATAATATTTGGAATGATTCTTGTAATCCTTATTCTTATTGTAGTAGTACGTTTTTATATTTATATTAACTCGCCCCTAACGACGATGACGGTAATGTTTAATCAAGATGTAAGTTATTTCCGTGCATGGACGGTAATACTCAGTCTGGGCCCAGCAATAAACCTTGCTAGCGTGATGTCGCCATTAGCTTCGTTCCCTCCATCGGGGGAGCACTTCGAAAAATACCGATATTTTATGCTTACTGTTCGGATCAAGGATGTCACAAACTTAGAAACGCAGTTGAGCAAGAATCCATTGGTGTCCAGCGTAAATACGTCACAGCTTCCTCTTTTACTACCAGTGTTCTAATAATGCCTGATGTTATGAACTGGACAGAACAGGACATTTAAAGATATGTCAATTAAGGCGGGCTTTTCTTTCTCTCCTTTTTTTAACGCAAGACTAATTTGAGATGAATTATGATAAATGACCAAAAAAAAGGGCCGCGAGCTTTTCCCGTGTGCGTACACGGAGCTCGCGGGCCCTGTTGAGTGGTGGAAATCACCACGCTGAATTTATCAAAGGGATCTGACTTGCTTCCTCCTGCGAAAGAGACGAACCACAAAGAAGATGAGAATCATGATGAAGTAAAAGGCAATCGTTAGATAGACCCCAGTTAATCCAACTGTGAACCATGATATCAATATAAATGCGGAGCAAAGGATGCTAACTATACCCAAATAAGAAAAGAATGAGTGGCCCGGCCTTAGAGAAGATGCCTGCTCCTTTTTTATCATTTCTCGCTCCTGACCGTCAGCTCATTTCTCTGACGCATCTCCTCGTGACAGACAAGTAGTACTGCTAATGCCAGAAAAGCTAGCCAGATGGCCATTGAGAACGAAAACAGGCGTATTGAGCCGCTCTCAAAAAGGAGCAGTTCAAGTGTTTCCTTGGGACGGTCGATTGGCCAGAAGTAAGGTATGCTGCTAAGGAAGACAAAGGTTCCAAGGAATGGAAGCAGAAGGGTGGCAGCTAGGGTTTCTGCGTCCGTGCGGCCGTTGCGCAGGTAAACGAACGCCACGGTACAGGCGAATGTCAAGGTGGTCATGACAACCCCTAGATAGAACCAGAACATGGTATGCCCTCCAAAGAATAGAATCCAACAAAAAAGCCATTCCCCAAGGCCCCGTCGGGCGGCGAAGAATGACTTGATAAAGTTGTAAAAGTTCAAAGCAATGGTAACATGTCTTGCTTTTTCCTGCTAGTGTCAGCCGCCTGCCGGAATTCTGCCCATGGTAATACAAAAGCTTAGAATTTATTTTTAATCCTGATAACTGGCGACTGTGGGTTTGATTGAATAAGTGCCTTGTGCTATCATTGCTTCGAATCGGGTTGGTAAGTTGATATGAAACGCTCTTTGAAAGGAATAAGTGATGAAAAAAACCGACTACCCCGTTCCGACGATTTTCAATGTCCGAGGAATCAGGGCTCGCGGCCCCTGGAAAACCAAGTCCAGCGGAAAGCTCAATGTGTTATTCGCAATGCCTCTGGCCGAAGTGCGAGACCGATTCTTGCACTACCGAGATACCGAGATTTCCAAAATACCAAACGACATTTGCGGACTCCGGGCTTACACCGTTAACGATTTATCAAAGGGAAAAATTGGCGGCACCGAATGGCATAGGATCCGCGAAGAAATAGTTTTTACCATTAATGGGTTGGTGCAATGGACTTGCGTGGATCTCTTTGGCGCTCGACGCGATTTTATTGTCAGTGTAGGCAATGGGATCTGGATACCGCCGTTTATTCTCCACACTTACGAAGTGTTGGAGAAAAATAGCAGGCTCCTGGTTATCGCGAACACCCTTTTTGATCCTGATGATCACAGAACCCACGATACTTACTCACCAAAAAAGTTCCGTGAACTGATGGCGAAGTAACGATAGCCGTCATCGCAAGATGACGGCTTTTTTTATAAATCAAAAATCCCCGCCTCACAATCGGGGATTTTTGATTCAAGAGTATATTACGTTTGCCTTGGTTCGGTTTCGTTTAAGATCGTGTCAGCCGCGACGTTGGGCTCGGCTTTCATCGCTCCTCGGAACAGCCAAATCATTCCGGCAACCACAGCCGCTGCTATCAACAATTGCGCTATCGGCAGTCGAACGGCGTTGCTTCCCCCCGTCGATTCCAAAAGATTTGCCGACTCCACTTCAAAATTCGGCGCGATTCCATCCGGATCCGCGACTACAAACTGGGGTTGCGTGGCTACTCCGTCCAATTTCGCGAGTGTCAGATTAATCCCGGAAAGATTGGCGCTCATCGCCCCAAGAGCAGTGTTGACGGCTGTAGCCTGGGAAACGTCAAGGTTAGCAAGCGTTGTATCCAGTTGATTCAAAACCATCTGCAGCGCGTCCAAGGTCTGTTTCAAAATCACCAAGTTTTCGTCTAATTCCACGGCTTGCGCCGGTTTCGCTACCGCAAAAACAGCAAATCCCAAAAGAACACCAAACAAACAGGCAAAGATTTTTTTACCCATAATTTTAAATGATCGACTTTATAAGCATCTTATAACAATCGCTTTTCTTAAAGCAATACCTCGGTCTTGAGACAAACCCCTCGGCAATGATAGTATAACTATTATAATGGAAGAAATTTTATTTACAGCTTTGTCGGTATTTGTGGAATGGGTCTCTGGTAGCGGCCTGCGGGTGCTGGTTATTGTGGTCGCGGCGCTGGTGGTTTTAAGATTTGGCCGTATATTGATTGAAAAACTGATTCGCAAAATCGTTGTCGCTGACAGTTTTCTCGACAAGACGGCGGAAAAAAAACGCGAAAACACTTTAATTAAAGCTTTCGGCGGCGCCTTGCGAATTGGCGTTTTGTTAATCGCGTTCTTGATGGCGCTGTCCGAACTGGGACTGAACGTCGGGCCGATCCTGGCCGCCGCCGGAGTTGCCGGTCTTGCTATCGGTTTTGGCGGTCAATATCTCATACGAGATTTGATTTCCGGCCTTTTTATATTGATGGAAAACCAGTTTCGAGTCGGTGACGTAGTCTGCGTCAATGGCACCTGCGGCTTGGTTGAGGATATTAATCTGCGGCGGGTAATAATGAGAGACCTTGACGGCACCGTCCATAATATTCCCAATGGAGAAATTAAAATCGCTTCCAATTTATCCAAGGAATTCGCCCGCGTCAATTTGGACATAGGCGTAAGCTACGATTCCGATCTCGCCAAAGTAATGAAAGTCGTGAACAAAGTTGGGAGTGATTTGGCGAATGATCCTGACTGGAAAATTTTTATTATTAAAGCGCCTCAATTCTTAAGAGTGGATAATTTTGCCGATTCCGCGATTATTATCAAAATCCTCGGCGAAACCGAGCCGCTCAAGCAATGGGATGTTACCGGCGAGCTTCGCAAACGTTTGAAAATCGCTTTCGACAAAGAGGGCATAGAAATCCCCTTCCCTCAGAGAGTTGTCCGTCAGGTAAAATAAGGATATTTTTGTCCCCTCGGAGGGAATCGAACCCCCATCAAGACCTTAGAAGAGTCCTGCTTTATCCATTAAGCTACGAGGGGCCACGCCTACAAGCAGGCAGGCTGGTCGGACTGCTGGGAGTTGAACCCAGGCCACGTGCTCCCAAAGCACGTATACTACCGTTATACTACAGTCCGTTAGTTATTGAAGACGCGGTCGAACTCATCAAGGGCTCTTGTTGCCCGTTTATTGAGATCGTTGATAGCCTGCGCCTCATCATTAAGTTTATTAATTAAATCATTAACTTGTCCATCCAAATAAGCTCTGCCAGGGTCATCAAACTTCGCCCGTAACGTCTCGAAAAGCCGGCTCATATAATCGCCGTAAAAAAGCAATCGGCTTACCAAAGCGACCTGGGCGGCCACCGCTTCGGTGGCAAATTCGCGGGCTCGCACCGGCCGGATTTGGCTAATATATTGAGCCATTTCCTCAAGTTGGGAAGAAAGGCGGATTGCTTCCACCTGGGTCTGGCGGTTTTCAATTACGGCGTTAGAGATGGAAATTAAAGCTTCGGAAACATTCCTTTGTCTGTCGAACCTGGAAACATCGCTCAATCGCGCCAAGTTATTGCGCGACAGCTCGACAATTTTTTCGGCAATAGCGGCGCCCTTGGCTCTTGCGGCGGAAAATTCCCACGGAATAAAATCCGGACGCAAAATTAAATAACGCGCTCCAAAGACAATAAGAGCGGCTATCACCGCCCCTAAAATATATTGCCATCTCACTATTTTATTAAGCTTCATTTGGCTACTATTATCGTACTCATTTTTTTGATTTTTTCAAGTCCATTTTATTGAACCGGCTTTTATAGTATGGTATAATGGTGCTGTGATTATTAATTCTCTTTATAAAGATGCGCAAGCATTGAGAGATGCTGGCTATTCATATAATATGATCAGCGAAGAACTAGGAATAGCTAAAAGCACCCTTAGTAATTGGTTTAAAGATAGACCATTTAAGCCCAATAGTGCGGTAATAAAAAGAATTCAGCTTGGGCCAATGAAGAGCGCGGAGAAAAAACATAATAAGAAAGTGTCAGAAATAGAATATTTTAATCAACTCGGCATTCAAGAAGTCGGGTCTTTGACTCAAAGAGATCTTTGGTTGTTGGGACTTGGTTTATATATCGGAGAAGGAACAAAATCGCACGAAATGATCAGAATTATCAATGCCAATCCCGCTGTTATTAAATTAGCTATAAAATGGTTTAAAGAAGTTTGTGGCTTATCTAACGAAAATATTACTATTGCAATACATTTATATCCAGATAATAACGTAAAGCAGTGTCTTAATTTCTGGCATAACATAACCGGACTACCAAGAAACAACTTCAGGAAAACCCAAATAGATCGCAGGACTAATAAATTAAGGATTAAAAATAAGAAACTTCCCTACGGTACAGCCAACCTTAGTATTATTAGTCGAGGTAATGTTGATAAAGGCGTTCGCCTTTGTCGACGTATACATGGATGGATGAATGGAGTATTATCACAAGCATGATGCGGGTATAGTATAGTGGCATTATGTCAGGTTTCCAACCTGAAGACACGGGTTCGAGTCCCGTTACCCGCTCACAAGTCTAATTCGCAAGGCAGACGATCGCCAAATCTGATTTGTATGGGACGTTATTTAGAAATAAAAAACTCCCGACGTTATGTCGAGAGTGTTTGATCGTCTAGATCTTTTTTGTAAAATTTAATCTGTTTCTCGCCGTTGACTTCTTCCAACTTAACCACGACCGTATCGGCCAGTTTGATCTCATCAGACTCGACCATTCGAGCGATTTTGGTTCTGATAAATTTTTCCAAGCAATCTTCAAGAGCTTGAGCGCCAAACTCGCTCTTTTTTACGGAGAGATCAACGAGGTGGTTCATCGCCTCTTGATCTACTTTTAACCCAAAGGGTAATTTCGATTTGGCCAAATCATCATTTAAGTTACGAATTAGAAGCTTAAAAATCCTGATAAGGTGCTGGGGTTCGAGTGGTTGAAAGATGACAATTTTATTTACCCGATTCGTAAGCTCAGACGGCAATTTTTCCCTAAATTTTTCGATAATGCTGTTACGGATCACGTCATCGCGTTTTCTGGAGTCGACTTCATGCGAACTGTCGGCCTGAAAACCCATATGTTTGCTCATTTCAGCAATTTCTTCGGCGATAACTTTGCCGATGATTATAATAAAAGAATTTTTGAAACTAGTCGTCTGTTTTTCAGAAATTTGCAGTTGGCCCGTCTCCATAATTTCCAACAAAATGTTGAGCAGCACCGGATGCGAGTTTTCGATTTTATCAAAGACAACAATTGAAGTTAAATTCTTGGGTGGATTGCTGGGCTCGTAAACCCAACCGAAACGGCACATTTCTTCTAGTCTCTTAAAAACACCATCGAGTTCAGAAAGTTCCTTGTTGAAACTTATCAACTCATCGGCCATTTTTTTTCTTTTCCCTTCCAAAAGGGCGGCTTCCGCTTGTAAATTAGTAATCTCGTCGTCAATCTTCTGGGCTTCGTCATCGAAATTTTCTTGACGTTCTAAAACTAATTCTTTCATCGCCGTTTCTTTATTTTTAATCTCATCACTTAGAGAACGGATTTCCTCGCCAATTTCCTTGGCTTTCTGCTTAACGTTAAGCAATTCTTGGCATCTTTTGATAGTCCTGCCGATTTCCTCTTTGTGTTCCCGAGCAAGGTATTTGTGATGATGCCTGTCAAGATTCCATTGGCTCAAGGCCGGATAAGAAGCAAGTTGTTCAATTTCTTGGGCTTGGGCCTCGTCATCAATATCAGAGTCAATCTCAGAGGAATCGGAAAGATTGGAGCAGGTAATCCTGGTAAATGCTTGCGGGTCTCCGAATAGCAACTTGGCCAGCATCTCCGGCACACGAATCTTTCCAACCCCAGTTGGTCCAAGAAATAGCACGGAAAAAACAGGGCGGCTACGATTCCTCGCTGGAGAAGAATAATTCTCAAGCGCCTCAACCAAAGCTTCAACCGCCCCATCTTGACCGATAATCTCTTCCTGTAGAAATCCAATTACCTTTTTCATCCTCTTGCTAATCTTTTTGTCATCGAGGTGGATCAACTTCCTTTCTTTGCCTTCCATATTCTTCTCCTGTTAATGTCCTACTTTTCAGAGTATACCAATAAAAAAACCCCGACAAGAGTCAACTCTTGTCGGGGGGTATAACATTACTGCATTTCCTTGAGATAAGCATCGAAGTCTTTTAAGACTTCGGCGTTTCCGGTTTCCAAATCTATCGTTGGCAGAGCGCGAAAGCTGGCTTCGCTTTCGATAATCCGCTGATTCGCGAATCTAACTTTGAGTAAGCCAACTCCGAAATCAACGGTTTTCAATTTATCATCTTCAAAACCGCTGCGCTGTTTGATAGTACCGACCTGAAGACAAACTCTTTGCCCTGTTTCAAATCGCCACTCGTTAACAGCTTCCGCGGTATGAAAATTAGCGCCGAAGACCACATGGCTATCCACCTTGGCCAACATTTCCTGCGGTCGTATGGACGGCGTCTTGGTCCGCGCCATAGAAGGGTGAAGTAACGCAATTGAAAGCCCAGAGGGAAGTATGTGCTTTTCCCCTCGGCCGAGTCGGATAATTTTCCGGCTCGCAATGCCCAATAAATCGCCGTTATTGTAACTGATCTTGCGCTTCGCAAGCACCTTGCTAATGCCCTTCACCAAATAGAGTTTGAGGTCGCTCTGGAAAATTTCCAGAGAGTCAAACCCAGCCGGAAGGGTCCATTCACAATGGTTGCCTGGGATATAAACAAAGGTCAAAAGCGCTTTCTCGATCAACTTAACCAGTTGGTCGCTGTTTGGCTTTCCCTTAGCTTCTTCTAAGACTTCTGCCAATCTGGGCTCGAAAACTTTCAACATTGCCGTGCCAACGAGATAGGCAGCGAGTTTTTCCTGCTTTGTGTAATTGAAAACGTATTTAGCGCTTCCAAGCACTTCATTTCTGAGAAGCAAATCATGCTTCAGCCCCTCAACAAAGTCGCCGACGCCGACAAAATAATTAAGCTTGTTAGCCAGGATAATTTGGGGAACAACGTCTCGGAAAAATCTCATATCGGTATGGCGGCATCCGGCATGGAGACATCCAAAAGCGCAGAAAGAATCCTCCTGTAATTTTGTTTCCAAAGCCGGATAGCGAAGTTTTTTCTGAAACCAACCCAAATCAAAATAGTATCGTTTGGAGGCCTCATCTTCGCCAAGCTTGGGCCAAGAAAAGCTGACTTCTTTCCTGCAAAGATTATCTAATTCTCTTTTGAGTTCGTTGCGATTAATGTTGATTTCGTCCCGCAGCTGGCCGAGAGTAAGCGGACCGCGTTTTTTTAATTCTTCAACGCAGATTTTTTGAATCTCCGTTGAATAAGGCGGCGCTTGTACCAAGGCCCACTCGCCCGAAACCAAATCTTTGAAATTGATAATCGTCCAGGACGCTTCTTTGGCGTTCAGAGTAGTTGATTCTAAAATGCAAATACCAATCTGGTTTTCCACAATCCGCGTTTCGTCAACTTTGGAAAGAGCGGGCAAGGTAAAATACGGCCTTTTGATTTCAGTGGCGTCTCCCGGGTTAAAAACCGAAACGCCGAGACCGCCGACAACGTTGATGTTGCCAAGACCTCTTGTGCCTCGCTTCAATTCATCTTTCAAAACCCGCAAAGCTGGCGTGTCATAATAATCACCCCTCATCCACACGCCTCTCTTGGGAGCATAAGCTCCAAGAATTTCACCCAATTGTTTGATTTCCAAACGGTCGCCGCCGGCTCGGTAAAGACGTATATCTCGTCGCGTTTCAACCAAACGGCGCGCCACAGCTTCGCCAATCCAACCATCATAGGCGGGACTTGTAATAATATGCAATTTAATTTCTGGAATTACCGGGATCGCTTTTTTAAGCTTGTCAACGATGTCTTGAATAAAAGTTTCTTCCACTTCCTTTCGCGCATCACCTTTTTTCCCGCGGCGATCAATTTCCAATTTACTGTAAAGTGACTTGAAATCCACCAGACCGCCTATCAAGACATTGTAGTGCGTCTTTCTCTTAATGAAATAGTTTGTGGCTAACTCCCAAAGACCCTCTCGGTATCCCGGGCCACCGTAATCCAGGCGCGACACCAGGCCGATTCTTACTGACATAGAACTCCTCCTTCTTTCTTGTTTTAAACGAACAACGACTGTTTATAGTATTAAGCAAAATAAAAAAAGGGTCAACAAACGTTGACCCTTTATGGATGCCAAATGGAAACTTGTCGTTCGTCATTAAAATCTTTCTGGTTACCCACCGGCCACTCGAATCCAAATCGTTTCGCCGCCTTGTAAATGGTATTAATGTTTATTTCGGGAAACTTTGACTCCAACCATTTGTGGGGATTGCTGTGATTTTTTGCTTTTTTCAACGCTTTTCTTAATCGTTCTTTTTCTTCATCCGGCCACCAACGATGATCCGTTCTTTTAAGACCCTGGACGGCGGCATGACCCACAAGACTGCCTTTATTTCTTCCAGGAAAAGATTTCAAGAGTTCCGGCCAGGAAGCGGTTGTGTATTGCTTTTTGAAATCGGCGTTTTCTTTATCAGACCAAAATACATACTCGCGTTTTCTTTTTAAATGCAAATGGTTGCGGGCGCGAAGATTAATAGCCGTCCAGCTTCTTCCGGGAAGCCGCGCTTCTATGACGTTTCGCGGTGCTTTTTCAAAAACAGCAATCAAAATAACGTCCTCTTTTTTCACCCATGGCTTTTTAATCATTATTTCTCTCCCAAAGTTCTGCGGAAATCTTATCAAAGAAAAAATCTTGGCGCAAGCCCTCATTTGTCTATCAGTAAAGAGAGTTTAATAATTCTAAAGTTTTCGGTCCCACGAAACCAGTCGGGGAAATTCCATATTTCTTTTGCAGAGCGATAACCCCCCTGTGGGTGCAGTTGAAGAAATTGCCCGTCGGGCCGCAGCCGTAAACTTCCTCGGCCATTAAGGCGAGTTGGAGCGCGAAAATATCAGGATCGGCGCGCAGGCCGATGCCGACCCCGTTTCTCCAGATATACGGCAAGATTGAGCTCTCTACCGAATCATCATTGGGATCGAGATATTTTTTAATTCCAAGAAAAGTTTGGTAGGCAAGCTCCTGAACCGCCATCGGACGGACGTCGACGTCGATAAACTGCGTTTCGTAAATATAGCCGTATTCTATCAAAAGCGCCGGATTATAAAGCGAACCGCTGGCGCCAAGCGCGATCAGATCGGGATCTTCAATGATGCCGGTGGATTCTTTGGGAAAATCACTAACCGTAAAATATTTTTTCAGCCGTTCGAAAATTGATTTGGCCAACTCGCCGCTCGCTCTTCCGTTGGGCAGCTGGCGATCGGGCGTGTAGATGGCAAAACCGGTGTATTTTCCGGGAAAAGCGCGAAGTCGGCCCGGATAATCATTGAAATGAACATGCAAAACCAGATCCACTGAATTTCGTCCAACCCAATAATTAATGCCATAAAGCTTTATCGAGTCCTCGGACGAGACGCTGACATGAGCGACCGGCGCCTCAGTGTCTTTCAGCAATCCCCCGCCGACAAGCTCGCGATGGACTTTTTTAACTCGATCTCGAAATTCGGTGACTTCGCTTCTGCCTTCCTGAAATAGATCGACTAAGTATGGTTGGTAGCCGTTTTCATCGCGGGTAAGGATTACTTGAAAACGCGGATCGGTTTCCAAAAATCTTTTTAATTCCTGCGCCAGCTTTACATTGAGGTCGGCCTCTAGAAGACCGCGGTAAACGGCGCCGTTTTTCGTTTCGTCATCGTGACCCGGGACAATCAAAACCCGAAACGAATATTTTTCGTACTTGTTTTTCAGAGTTTCCGATGTGTAAATCTCCGGATAAATAACCAACGCTCCGGCAGTCAGCGGCAAAAGAATCAAAAATAGCAAAAGGGGCTTCATCATTTCATTTTAACATTTATTTCATAAGCGGAAATACAAATACTTGATTTATCAACTGGTAATTTGGTAGTCTGTGGTCAACGAATTAAAAGGAGGCGAAAGATGTTGCCCAAGCGGAAAAAGAAGAAGAGCCGAGAGATTCGATTCACGGTGTGTAAGGGCTGTGATTCACAAATTGATGACATGGGTTGCGGTATGAGCTGTCAATATGATACCAACAGCTTTGGAGATCGTGACCCGGCAACAATGCAAGTTGAGGTGTATGTGCTCGACAGAATTGAGCCCTACAAGGACCCGTAATGTAACGGGTCTTTTTATTTCTTTGTCCTTCCGAAGCCTTGGCGGAGGAGGAATACTCCGCCAGTCCGTTTTAAAATATCGAAAAAATGGCCAAAGACCACAACGCACATTGTAATAGTTTTCATTTTAGATTACTATTCAAATAGTTCTTTTACGGAGCTGCTAATGATAGAAATAGATTGGTACGCGAATGTTGGCCGTTGTTTTCCCGAACCGGGAACGATTAAGAAAGTTAATTGCGGCGTGTGCGGCGCGCAAATGAAAGTGAGACGGAATGTTTTGGGACCTACCAGTTGGGCAATGACAGTGGTCGGCATGAAACGCAGGCACGATTCATTCACTTGCCCTCGTATCAGTGAAGATTGGCACGAAAGAATTGTCCACCTAAAAATGTACGTATATTCGGCGGGGATGGGCTGGAAAATCGATTATGATAAGAAAAAGAAAGCTGCGGCAAAAGAGATCAAGAAACTACTAAAGAAATATGCGGCGCGATAGCATCAAGCCGCTTTTTATTTTTGCCCCACCATCCAGCAGGCTATTTATAGACTTCTTTTCTGTGTTTTACCCGCAAAAGAAAAATCTTTTTATTATCCAAAAACTTAAAGACTGCTCTGTAATCCCTCCCTATTCTGAAAGAATAAAAGCCAGCTAATTTTCCATGTAACGGTTTCGTATGAAGTCTAGGATGAAATGGGTTGTTTTTCAAAACTTGGAGCAGTGCGTCAACTTGCAGCTTGGTTCCATGGTCAAGCTTTTTTACAGAGAATACAAAGCTGTTGCCAAAAACAAGCGAATGCATTTAGGCAGCAAGTTTGAGAAAATTTTTAGAGCTGTATTTATAACGAGGTTTTTCTTTTGCGGCTTTCAAAATCTCTTTAACAAATTCTTCGCGATATTCACCCTCTAAGTCTTTTGCTTGTTCTAAAATAGGCAAAATAAACTCTTCTAGAAGTTCTTTCTTAATCTCTTTTTTAAGTTTTTGAATTGTTGCGGTACTCATACATTTATCGTATCAAAATGCAAAATCATAAGCAAATCATGGCGGGCATCGTGGACGATGTTAGAACTGTGTTTCAACGGCAAACAAAGTTTGTTTATATACCTTTGGCTACCCTAATGCGTGAACACCATACTTCTTTGGCTTGCGTTAGTTTTGGAAGCCTGATAATATGGGGGCGGCAAATTGAAAGGAGGTCGTGATGCTAAGGTGGGGTACGCTGGTGGTGGCTATGTTGGTAACTGCCGGGTGTTGCTCGCTAGAGGCAACAACGCACTCAAAGCAGTGGTTCAGGGTTTTGGTGATTAATGAAAGTAAACAAACGCTTTTCTTATACCACATCGACTACAGTTTAGAAATTAATCCTGGCGAAAAACATATCACCAAATGGATACACAATGGTAACCACGATTATTCGGCCGTTCTACGTTATCGACTTATCGATAAGGATGGCGGACAGATGGCCGAGGACGGAACTGTTATCTACTACGTATCGGCTTTTAGATACGCTGACGATAAAGATTACTATTTAAAAATATATGACGACAATCATTGGGTAACATGGGCACTGGACAACCCCCTACAAGAATAGGGGGTTTTTATACGCCAAATTTCCGAACGAAAACCACGGCCGTAAGGCCGGGGAGTTTTATTTTTACCGAAGGGCTACTTACTGTATTTTGCGTGAATGTTTTTTAAACCAAGAGGCGATAGTTTCCAGATCAAATTTTTTATCCACTACTTCCAATACAAAATTTTCTACTTCCTTGTTGGTAGCGGTTAATTCTAGTCCGTTTAAGAATAAAAACCTTGCGCTGGCGCCAATGCCAATCCTTTTATTTCCGTCAATAAAAATATGGTAACGCGCTAACGACTCTAAATAAGCGGCGGCTTTGTTAAATACGCCTTGGTACAATTCCTTTCCGCCAAATGACATTTTTGCTTTTTCCACAATTGAAACTAAAAGACCGGCATCGCGTATTCCATGCGAGCCGCCGGTCCTGTCGATAATTTCAGAGTGAATAACCAAAATTTCCTCACCGGATAAATACTTCATCGGTGAGATTATTTTTTGGCAAGCGCTTCCAACGCCGGACGATAACGCTCGATGAATTTTCCAGTCCAATCAAGCAATTTTTTATCAACCCTGGAGGTCGGTCTTATGAGGACGGTTTTGCGTCTTTTGTCAACCTCAATAGTAATTCGATCCCCAATTTTAAGACCAAGCTCCTCAAGAGATTTTTTAGGAATTGTAACGGCGGCTGAACTGCCAACTTTTAAGACCTTTTGAGTCATATGATTATAATTTTATTATAATCTCTAATAAGTACAAGTCAAGCTTTTGCGGGGCATCGTGGACGATGTTAGAACTGCAATTCAAAATAGAAATGCTCTTATTTATATTCCCGAACTCATTATCGTGCGCCCATAAAGCCATAAAAAATCTCGCTTGTTATTAGCGAGATTGATTTAGGGCGAAGCGTCGCATTTTCATTTTTCGTTCTAAGCACGGTACATAAAAAGCGAGTATTTCCAACGGAGTTGCTATGCAATATTGCCTTATTTTTTCTTTAGTGGGTCTGTCAAAATTATACCCTGAAACAGTTATTCTATTGCTAAAAATCCTTTTAGCTAAGAATCTTACTTTAAATTTTCTGATACTATCGCAAAAAATTTTTAACGGAAAACTGTTCTGGCTAAGTTTCTGCAAAAGCTCGGCGGTAAAACGTAAATTGTCATGGGTGGTAACTGCTTCGTCTTCGCAGATAATCGGCTGCTGCACGCCAAGCCGATGAAGATAATTTTTCATTAACATCGCCTCACAAACCCCGGGGGCAGTTTTTTGATTAGTATAGCCGCCGCTGGTTATTACGAGACCAACAGAAGAACCGGCAGAGGCGAGATGTTGAACAACAAATTGCAGAAAATTCTTTAAATCTTTTGTTAAATGACAGCCATACCCGCAAATTAGGACATTTTCCACCGCATCCTCCTTTGAAATAGCTGTGGGAAATTATACACCATCCAATTTGTAATTTGCAAGTTTAATCCTGAAGAGCCTCTTGGATAATTTCCCGTACCTCTATAGCTGCTATCCAAGAACTATCAAATCTATTAATTAATAGGTTACTAACATTAGCGTAACTCTTTCTTAGAAATCTTAACGCCGCAATGAGACCCTCTTGGTCTTTATTTGTTCCTCTTTGATAAGACCGCAGGAGGTCGTAAACAACATGCGGTTCGCATTTTGGAGCGGGGACTCCACTTGCTATTGCCACAAATGCCACGACTGTAATTCTGTCATCACGAATGGCGGCAATGACTCTTTTCATGCCATCTAAAACTTTATACTTTTCCTCATCAAGCCTCACAAGAATTGGAACTTCATCAAATTTTAATTCCGAAAAGAGCCCGGCCACAGTTTTATCTGTCTTTATCAATTCGTGTAATTTACTCGGGGACCGTGCGCCCTTTTTAATGATAACCTCGTTCCATTCAGGGTTTGTTCCCGTAAGCCACAAACTATCTACTGTCAGCTCTTCTTTCGTCCACTCAACGTTCTCGTCAGTTATGTAATCTGCAATCCAGTTCATTGCCGCACTGCAGTTGGTTAGTAGTTGCTCTACTGGGTCTTGATAATTCTGAACTTTTTCGCGCATTTGCTTTGCCAAGCCATTCAAAAATCCTTTGTCGGGGAAGTTAGTGTTCATATCTCAAGTATACCAAATACCGAACTTGGCTACTCCAACAGAGCTGACCGAAGGGCTGCTCATTATTTTTGACTATTTATTAAACCCAATAACATTTTTGAAAGCGTTTCGTATTTTTTGTAAAATTCATTGAATTGCGTTTGGGTAATTTGTTTTTCTTCCAAAATAAGTTCCAGCAAGGAAACGCACTCATAAGTAGAGCCTCTGGCGGTAGTATAAAAACTTCTTTTATCCGCTTTGGAGAATTTTCCACTCCCCTCGGCAATATTGATTACAATGCTTATTGATGCTCGCCGCAGTTGGTCGCGGATATAAGAATTAATTTGTTTGTTAACTTGGAGAAAGGATAAAACTTCTTTATTTAACTCTTTCGCCTTTTTATAAACTTCAAGGTTTTCAAAATCAAACATTTTTTCTTGTAATTAGTGTGTGTAATTAGTAGTTAGGGAAAATTTTTCGTTCTTTAAAATAAAAATCTTCCTTGCTCCAAATACTAACTACAAAATACAAATTACTCAAATTTTGAGCGTAGCGAAAAATTTTGCGGGGGTAGTAGGACTTGAACCTACAGTCACGGTTTTGGAGACCGTTGGTTTGCCATTAACCGATACCCCCTATTGCGTATATTTTAACAGATTTTTCCAAAAAGTCCACGATAAAAATTGTAAAATCAAGCAAAATCTGACATAATGCAACTATTATGAAACGTGTTGCCATCTGGTCCTTTGCCATCGCCATCGTTGGCCTGGCTCTGTTCGGTTTGATTAAACTCGGCATTAATAGCGCGCCAAATCAATCAGCGTCGCTTATTGACGCTGTCTCTCCGAAGGACTGGGGCAAGGGCGCCGAGGAAGCAAAAGTTGTTTTGGTTGAATACAGCGACTTTCAATGCCCGGCTTGCGGGGCGTATTATCCATTATTGAAACGGCTCAGTCAGGAATTCACCGGTCAGATTAAATTCGTTTATCGCCACTTTCCCTTAAGCCAAATTCACGCCAACGCCGAACCTGCCGCCCGCGCCGCGGAAGCCTCCGGCAAGCAGGGAAAATTTTGGGAAATGCACGATCTGATTTTCGAAAATCAGACTAATTGGTCTAATCAAAAAAACGCGGAGGTTGCTTTTATTTCCTACGCTCAATCCCTACAACTCGATATTGAGCGGTTTAAAACCGATTTGAATTCCCAAGAAGTCAAAGAGTCGGTGGCTAATGATTATCAGAGCGGCATCCGATCAAAAGTTAACGGCACCCCCACCTTCTTCCTAAACGGCCAGAAAATCCAAAACCCAAGAAGTTATGATGAATTTAAAAACATCATCGAACAAGCCATCAACGCCAATCTCTAAATGGCTGATCGGGGCCCTGACCCTGGTCAGCTTTGCCGGTTTTCTAGACGCCGTTTATCTCACGACCAAGCATTACCTTGGATCACCGGTCGTCTGCTCAATACTCGAGGGCTGTGAAGTTGTAACTACGAGCCAATACGCCACTTGGTTCGGAATTCCGGTAGCCTTACCCGGAGCAATTTATTATTTATTGATTTTTCTTTTGACTGTCGCCTATCTTGACGCGAAAAAAGAACGTTTTTTGCGTTTAGCCGCCTACCTTTCTCCCATAGGATTTCTCGCGTCTCTTTGGTTTTTATATCTTCAACTTTTTGTTATTAAAGCGCTCTGTCTTTATTGTTTGATATCCGCCCTTACGTCAACCTTGGTGTTTGTTATAGGCGTCATTTTATTAGTAAGATTGAAAAAAAATTTACCAATCTCTTAAAAACTCATGGCAAAAGTTAAGCTAGACAAAGATTTATCACCGGAGCTTTATAAAATTCAGTGAAACCATTCCCGAGATGTCTAAAATCCACTCCAGAAAAGCCATTGGGCGATCATTCATTCGTTACCTCCTTCTCAATGTGCCACCGTCATCCTACTGTAAATACTCCGAAAAACAAATCGGTTGCTCTTTGTTCGGAAATTTTGTAGTGTATATTTAGCTTATTGAGAAGGAGGCGGCAGATGGCCAAACGCGTAACTGTTTCCCGCCAAGAGGTTGGGCTTACCGACGAAGGCAAGGTATACGTATAGACTATGATTATATGGACAGCCCAATGGGCGGTCCGGGCTCTATCATAGTCATCAGGAGGATCGCATGAGTAAGAAAAGTGGGAAGAAGAATAGAGGTGGTGTTAAAAGAGTGAAAGTAGAAGTCATTTGTCCAGAATGCGATGGATTTGGAGGGCACGATATCGCGCAAATATGTCCAACTTGTAACGATGAAGGAAAGATTTGGATTAGCCGACGAATTAGCCGAAATTCAAAGTAGAAACACCCGCTCCCTAAAGAGCGCAAAAAGCTCCGACACGATGTCGGAGTTTTAAATTTTCTAGCGAGCTCACGCGAAAATTTATTTTCGTGATGAACGAGTGACGAAAATTCAAGAATCAAATTGCTAAGTTTTAGACTATCACGAACGAAGAACGCGTGTCTACAAAAATAAAAAAGCCCCGAGACCGAAGTCTCGGGGGGCCTTTATTACTCCACCGATGTGGCCAGCATCGATGAGCCAAGCTGTTCAGCTCTTTCCACATCCGCTCGGCGATGTCGGAAAGACTCAGCTGTTATTCCTCCCCAAATCCGCTGAGCGATTTTGCGGGGAGACCTAGCTGTTGTTCAACCGCCGCCAGCAAGCCCGCTAGGCGACTTGCTGACGTACTGCTTGTGCCGCAACATAAGCCGTACGCAAAGAGCTACTCGCGATAGCGATACTGACATTCCTGCGTTAGGTATGACGACTTACATTCTCCGCACCACACCAATTTGTCGCCGTCGCTGTCGATGTACGCTACAGCCAGATGGTCGCTCGGGCAAATGAAATCGTATGTTGCGTAGATGTCAGCCTTCTTGACTTCCCGTCCTTCAATACGCATATCTCTTCTCCTCCTTTTGAAAAAGAACCTTCTGTCAATTATACACCACGATCACCCATTTTGTCAAGAAAATTAATCAGATTCCTTTTTGATTTTCTTGCGATTGTTTTCCGATAAAAGGGTTTTTCGGATTCGGATATTCTTAGGTGTAATTTCGACTAACTCGTCTTCACCAATGTAATCAATGGCGTCTTCCAAGCTCATTGACTTGGGCACGTCCAATTTTTCTTGCACCCCGAAGTTTTTGGTGCGGAAGTTGGTCAACTCTTTGGCCTTGCAGGTATTAACCAAAATGTCGTGATCCTTGGCATTTTCGCCAACAACCATGCCTTCGTAAACATCAACTCCGGGAGCGATAAAAAGCTGACCGCGGCTCTGGGCGTTAATAAGCCCGTAGCTGTTGGAAATTCCGGTCTCGGAAGAGATGAGCGACCCATGGGGATTGCCGCTGAATTCGCCCTTATATTCCTCATATCCTAAAAAAATGCTATTCATTATTCCCCGCCCGCGAGTGCTGGTTAAAAATTCGTTTCGAAAACCAATCAGCGCCCGAGTCGGAACCGCGAAATCGGCGAATAAGTGGCCGTGATCTATTTTCATATCCTTCATTAAGCCGAGCCGTTTCCCCATCATTTCTATTACAACACCAGAAAATTCCTCCGGCGCTTCAATGGACACAAGTTCCATCGGTTCCATATTTTTCCTATCAACTGTTTTAAAAATAACCTGCGGCTTGGATACCTCCAGTTCGTAACCCTCACGACGCATTCTCTCTATGAGAATAGAGAGGTGTAATTCTCCCCGACCCGCGACAGTCCAACGATCCGGTGAAGCGGTTGGGGTTACCCGCAAAGCCACGTCCGCGTCAATGGCTTTTTCCAAACGTTCACGCAAATTTCTCGAGGTGGTGTATTCGCCCTCGCGTCCGGAAAACGGAGAGGTGTTTACCCCGAAAGTCATTTTAATGGTCGGCTCTTCAATCTCTAACACCGGAAGAGCTTCTGGTCTTTCCGCGTCGGCTATGGTTTCCCCGATAGTAATGTCGTCAATTCCGGCAATCGCGACTATGTCGCCGGGCATCGCTTCATCGACGTCAATCCTGTTCAAGCCGTCAAACAGCATTATCGAAGTAAGCTGCGATTTTTTAATTTCTCCGGAACGGTTAATATGGGCTATCTGCATACCCTTTTTCAAAATACCGGAATAAAGCCGACCAATCGCGATTTTTCCTTTGTAATTATCATAAATCAAATTAACCGCCAGCATTTGCAATGGTTTGCCATCGTTAATTTTCGGCGCCGGTATATGCTTTAGAATCGCGTCAAAGAGCGGTTGAATATCCGTCATTTTACCCAAATCAAAATCGAGACCGGCCTTTCCTTGCATGGCCGAAGCGTAAATGACCGGGAAGTTTGTCTGATCATCATTCGCGCCCAGCTCCACAAAAAGATCAAAAGTCTGATTCAAAGTCCAATCCGGCCGCGCTCCCGATTTATCAATTTTGTTTATAACTACAATCACCTTGTGGCCGGCCTGAATCGCTTTCCGCAAAACAAATTTTGTCTGCGGCATGGGCCCTTCTTTCGCGTCAACCAGAAGTAAAACCCCGTCAACCATGCTCATAATTCGCTCTACCTCGCCGCCAAAATCGGCATGGCCCGGCGTGTCCACGATATTTATTTTCGTGTTTTTATACCGAACCGCGGCATTTTTTGAAAAAATAGTAATACCCCGCTCTCTTTCGAGTTCGTTGGAATCCATTATTAAATCTTTCGGACCGTCGGTTTTTAACTTAAAACTCTCCGATTGTTTTAAAAGGGAGTCCACCAAGGTGGTCTTGCCGTGGTCAACGTGAGCGATAATAGCAATGTTGCGAATATCCATAGAAACGTACTAAAAATTAACACAAAAATTATCTAAAGTCAAATAATCCCATCTTTAGACGAGATTATCGTTTAGCTTCTTTGTGAATCGTATGTTTACGACACCAGGGGCAGTGCTTTTTAAACTCCAGTTTGCGGTCAACGGTTTTTTTATTCTTGTGCGAGTAAAAATTAATACGGTTGCAAACCGAACATTTTAACTTAATAAGATTGGCGCCAAACTTTGACGGCATGACAAATAGGATAACCTATTGCCGTTAATTTTGCAAATTACTGATATTGTTTTTAACTTTTCCGCGAACGCGGAAAAAGAAATAAGTAAGAAACAGAAGTGACAATAGAATAATCGCCGAAAGGAAAATTGATGCCTGCGCGTAACTGACTCCCATCACGCCGAGTAAAGAGCTTGTCAAAACGGCGTTGAATGTTTTTGGATCGGACCATAAATAGCTGTTGCCTTGAGCAACGCCGGCTTTCACCTGCCACTTGCCCGGAGGCAATCCCAGATCTTTCGCGATTGACCATTCCCCCGCTTTATCGCTTTTAACCTCAACGCTTAGCGTTTCTTCGCCGTTTTCGTTAATGAAAACCAAACTGACCGCGCTATCGGCTTCGGCGGTGCCCGACAAGTAAAAAATTTCTTCTTCCGGATAATAAACGGGCGGGGCTATTGAGATAGACGGCGGAGATGCCGCGTTGACAATGCCGGGCAATAAAAACCCTGAAAACAAAGCAATGGCCAGAAACACAGCCGTTGGCGGTTTGCGGAAAGAGTTAATTAATTTCTTCCAATCATCCCGCAGGGCGTAATAAATACGACCGCGATGCAAACGCATCAAACCCAATGAAATCGCGCCGATTAATAAAGCCAAGGATCCCAAAAAGGCCGCGACCCATTTCCAGGGAACAAGAAATCTTCCCAAATCCACTCCATCCGGGCCCACAAAACGATAAATTGGTCTTACTATGCTTAAAGTCACGAATTCTTCTCGAAAATTACCGACTTTGTCCACTGCTTTTATAATAATATGGTATCGGCCAACGTCAAGATTGCTTAAAGCGTAAGGCGAGAATGCCTCAAAAAATAGCGATCCCTCATCCTGATCATCCTGCGTCAGATTGACGATCTTTAATTCAAAATGGTCCAACCCGGATAATTTATCAAACGCCGCGAATTGCAGAATAATATCCTTTTGAGAAGTTCTCGCGTCGGGAACAACTTCAATGTCGAAAGATTCCGGAGGACTGACGTCTATTTTTGCGGCGAAGTGCGAAACGCCGCTCCACACGCCTTGCGCTTTTTGCCTTAAGTGCAGATACCAAATGCCGCTTTCCAAATCGGAAAATGAAACCGAATTTGCTTTCGTATCACTAACCGCGTCGGGGAAACCCGATGAATCCTGATCAAAGGAATAACTAAAATCCTCAACCAGCGGATTTCTGTCCCAGCTTAAAATTATCGTCGAGTCGCGATTCCATTCGTTCGGATCCGGATGAGTTGATGAGAAGATTTGGGGACCCAGCGGAGCAGCCACGTTAAAATTGAAAAAGGCGGGCGCGGTCTGCCCTAAAGCATCAGTGGATGGTGATTGGCTGGTAAATACCCGCGTATTTTGCCCGAACCGGATTTCTCCGCTTCCGGGAGCAATTATCCTGAAGGTGAAAGTCAGGACGACTCCTTTCGAAACAGTCGTTCCCGGACTGGGCATATTGCCGGAGAAATAGATTCTGCCTTCACGATTGGAAAATGACGGTGGGACAATCCAGTCCTGAATTAAGGACTGGCCGATGGATGGTCCGGAAAGCTGAATTTTATCTTGGGGGAAAAAGAGTTCCACTTCCAACCCGCTAACTACCTGTTCTTTGGTGTCCAATAAAATTGAGAGGTCAAAAGTACTGCCGACAATAAACGACCCGCTGGGTGGGCTTAATAATAAAGTTGGGGAAGCCGCTCGCGCGGGATTAATCGAGAGAAATAGAAATAGAACTGCAAATAAGAGAGAGAGAGAGAGAGGAAAAGTTTTTTTCATTGTTGTGTTCAGCCATGATTTTTTTTCTTTTTGCCGTGAAAAGGCCTGGCTGATTTAATAATATCATTCTTAATATGATGTTTTATATGAGCGCGGTGATTTTTGTAAATCCACAAAACCATTACAAGCAAAATTAAAGCCAAACCGCCCAAAACCAGCAAAATCATTAGCTCTAAGCCGTCAGCGCCAACCAATTCATAAGCGGGATCAACGATAGTAATGGTTACTAACTGGTCCGCTCGATTCCCCGCCCGGTCAAAAGCCCTGACAATAACGTGGTATCGGCCAATGTCTAAATTCGAAAGAAAATAGGGGGAATCAACGTTAAAAAACAAAGGATCTTCAATGCTTCCCAAATTTAACGGCACTAGTTTAAACTCGTAATGATCTAGGCCGGATAAAGAATCCGCCGCGGAAAATTCTACGATTAAATTACGTTCAGCGGTACGTTTGTCCGGCGAAACCGCTACTTTAAAATCGGAAGGCGGATTTTTGTCTATTCGAATCGTGAAGTGGGAAACGCCGCCCCACACTTCTTTCACTTTTTGACGAAGATGAAAATACCAAACGCCGCTTTCCAGATCGGAAAAAGAAGCGAAAGTTTCGCTGGTTTCGCTGATAGAGTCCGGAAAACCGGAAGGGTCGTGATCCAGAGAATAACTGAACCCATCGGCTAAGGAATCTTTAACCCAAGTAAAATTCACCGTCGAATCGCGATACCAGTTTTCCAAATTGGGATGGGTGGGGGAAACTATTTCAGGGCCGATTGACGGCGTGGGGTTTAGCGTCAGAAAAGCCGGAACGGTCTGGCCAAGAATATCGGCTGGCAAGCCATCGCCGGCGAATACCCGCGATTTTTTGCCAAATTCAATTTGAGCGCTGCCGGGCGCGATCACCCGAAAATTCAAGGTTAAAACAACGCCGTTGGAAGTCCGAATTCCTGGGTTTTGCGTATCGCCGGACAAATAAATCCTGCCTTCGCGGTTGGAAAAAGACGGCTGGGTCGTCCAGGATTGAATTAAAGACCGACCAACCGACGGGTTGGCAAGTTGCAGTTTATCGGGGGGGAAAAAGAGTTCCACTTCCAATCCGCTAACCACCCGTCCTTTGGTGTCCAATAAAATTGAAAGATCGAAAGTACTGCCGACAATAAACGACCCGCTGGTCGGGCTAAGCAATAAAGCCGGGGACGCCGCCCACGTCGTATTGAGAGAAAAAAAAAAGAAAAATCCTAGAAATAAAGCATGAGCCATAATTCATCATGACTTGTCTTCCGGTTTTTCAAAAGCGCGTTTAACTTTCCAAATATCATCGTAAATGGAGCGCTTAACATGAGTGCCGTGCTTTCCCAAAATCCGGAAAATAATTATTAACAAAATCAACGCCGGCAAACCGACGACCAGCAAGACCGCCAACCAAGGTATGAAAAATTTTCCTAAATCTACGCCGTCCGGTCCGATAAATTTATAAATAGGGGCGACTATGTTAACAGTGACTAACTTGTCTCGATAATTCCCCGCTTTGTCGAAAGCCCTGATAATAATATGGTATCTTCCAGTATCCAGATTGGAAAGAAGATAAGGGGAGGTGATTTCAAAAAATAACGGGGTGTCAACGCTTCCTCGGCTTAGCGCAACTAGTTTAAGCTCATAATGGTCAAGACCGGATAGCGTGTCCGTGGTAAAAAACTGCAGGAATAAATTTCGCTCGGCGGTGCGCTCGTCTGGCAAAACGGTAATGTTGAAATCCGAAGGCGGGCCACTGTCTATTCTGAATGGAAAGTGCGAGACGCCGCCCCATACGGCTCTGACCCTCTGGCGAAGATGGAAATACCACAAACCGTCGTCAAGACTGCTGAAAGTGTTTGACGTCCTAATACCCTCGGATTCTATATCCGGAACTCCGGATGGATTCTGGTCTATGGAATAACTGAAACCGTCCGCGCCGCTGATATTTTGCCAGATAAAAGTCGGGTTGGGATCGCGATACCATTTTTCCGGATCTGGATGGCTGGGCGAAGCGATCTCTGGGCCGGCGGCGGGCGACACTGAAATGCTGTAAAAGGCCGGGGAAGCGTTTGCCAGGATATTAGTACCGAGGCCGTCGTTGGCTAAAATCCGCGTCCGGTTCCCAAAAGAAATCGTCGCCTCTCCGGGAGCAATCGCCCTAAAAGTTAAGGTTAAAACTACACCGTCGGAGGTATTGATTCCCGGCGACGGAATACCACCGACAAAACGCGCCCGTCCTTCGCTGTTGGAAAAGGTGGGGGCGGACGGCCAAACTTGAATTAATGAACGACCAATAGACGGGTTGGTAATTTGCAGTTTATCAGCCGGGAATATCAACTCTACTTCAACTAAATTGGCTGATAGCCCCTTCGTATCCAAAACAACCGAAACATTAAACGTCCCGCCTGTTAGAAAAGAACCCGAAGACGGACTAAGAGCCAAAGTCGCCGGACCGGCCGCTGGCGCCGGAATCGGCAAAATCAACACTAATAAAAATAAAGTTAAGAATAGTTTTTTAATCATCCTCCAAAAATTCCAATAATAAATTTAACGATGAATTTTATGATGCCAAAAATAAAATTTAAAATACCCGTTCCGCCGCTAGTTGCTTCTTCGCCGGTTGTCGCGGAAACTGAAGGAGTTTTTTCAACTGGCGAGCCGGCTACCAGGCCACTGCCGCCAATTAGGGAAGCTTGTCCAAAACCTACGATTTCATCGCTCTCAACCGCGCTGGTCTCCGAAAGATCATTAATTACGTCAACAATATCCGGCGCCCATTGAAAAAACAAAATACTTAAATCGGCTAAATCAATAACTAGGTCCTTGTTAAAATCGGCCGGATTTTCTTTCGGCGGCAATTCTGCCAAATAAAGAAAGACGCTCAAATCAATCAAATTTATATAACCGTCATTGTTTAAATCGTAATCGCTCGGAACGACAAACCCGGGGATTTCTCTTTCGATAAATTCCCTAATATAATTTCTGATTAAACTTCCCCCGCCGGGATTGGCGGCGGTAATTTCTTCAACCGCTTCTTCAACCGACTCTACGACCGCGGCTGGCAAAACCAGGATACCGGATCCGAGCCTAAAACTATCCGATGTCAAATCGCCACTGACAACCGGCTGGCCTAAATTTCCCTCTATAACAAAACCGCTGGAAGTTACCCGATGACCGGATGAAAGCAACTCCTGCCGGTCAATTTTAAAATTGGTAGAGGTAATTATCTGAGCGGAAGCAAAACCGCCGCTAATCAAAAAGATGGCAATAATTAAAGAAAAAACCGCTCTTGACATCACGATTATATTATATCAGATAAACCGCGCTATTCTTCGAACGTCCAAGTGTGCATTATCCCCGCTAAAAGCTCGTCTATCTGTGGATAACCGGTTATTTCATAAAGATAACCATTGTGAACCAGCCAAACTTCTCGCGTGCGGCCGATAGTCGGATCGTCGCTCCAGAAAAGCAACGCTCTTTGGTCCCTGTTGGGCCCTATTAAGATCTCCAGCGAATCATCAATAACCGCTGACGGCAAATCCCGCAGAATTCTTTCTTCAGTCAATAAATCGTCCAGTCGCTGAAATTTGGGAATTTCGTCCGCGTCTCCATAAAAAGGCGCGATAAAAACTTGAAATCCCGACTGATCCCCTCCGGAAAAAACAATGGTTTCGGCGCCGTCTTGTTCGTCAAAATTTTCGACAGACCAGCCGCGGGGATATTCCAAAGAAAATCCGTATTTTCTATTTACGTATTTTTGAAAATCATCGCCCAGAATCAATTGTTTTCCAAAAAGGGCGGTTTGATTCCAAGAATCAACTGGGAACCATAACAGAAATGCCACAACCGCAATAATCATCAAAAATCCAATAATTATTATTTTCTTGTTATGCAACATCGGAAATTATTCTAACATGTCTAACGCAATCTGACATTTCTTAACCTGACGTGGCCTCGCAGGCGCAGGATTTCCGGTTTCTCTATGGATATTTCCGGATAAGTCGTGTAACCGCCTCCGCCTTCCTGCGCGAAAGAACCGCCGCCGGATTGAACGGCTTGTAAACAAAAGGTTTTTCCGCCCTTCGCCACGGTATCCAGCGAAGTCGTGGAAACCGACAAAGCGAAATCAAAAAGCATGCTGGCGCCGGCGTCAACGGTTCCCTGGGAGCTGGTAAAATTATTGGATTCGTTATAGGTCTGATTGACTACCGCGTGGCTGGTGCTGGTAGCCGCGTATCGCGGATCCTGATAATTGGCCGTCAAGGCCGCCCCATCGGAAGGGGTGAAGTTATCCGCCCAAGTCATAGCGGTCGTGCCGCCCACATCGCTGAAAGAAGCCGAAGAACAGCCGCCTCCCGGTTTTTCGCCAACCTGAAGACGGCTGGTGGTGGAAGTAAGATCGTTATCGCCGCCAACATCAAAGAGTAATCTTAAACGAATCGGGGTCCCCGATTCCGGAGCGATAATCGGCGTGTTGTAACCGCCGGCGCCGCCAACGTCGGTTGAATCGTCATTAGCAAACCAGCGGTAAGCAATTTGAGTTAAATTAGTCGCTGTCGTTGGGGCCTCGACCGCTTCAGTGGTAAACGTGCTACACCCCGAATCGGTGTAGGCATTAGTGTCATCCGGATCCCTCGCTGATGCTTTCCACCAGTATTGCGTGCTGTTGGATAACGCGTCATCCGAATTTAGGGTATAACTTCCCTGCGTGCCGGAAGTGAAACATTGGGCGGGCTCGTTGGTGCAAACGGCGTTCGTTCCCGACCAGGTATTTTCGTAAGTGTAAAGCGCTCCGCCATTGACCCCGGCTATCAGATTAGTGCCGTCCGAATCCGTGGCAACACCCCACCAGCTCAAGTTCGTATCTCCGGCCGGTCGGCGTTCGTACCAATTTTCTCCGGAATCCCACGAAGTCCAAAGCCGGGTAGTTTCCCCGGCGATTAAAAAAGATCCGTCGCTGTCGGCGTCGACTCCCTGCCAGGATTTACTAAGCAAGCCGTTTTTACCAGTAGATTGGGCATACGACCAAGTGGAGCCCGTACTGGAAGACATCCAAAGCGCGCCGCCATTGATCGAGCCGACCATAAAAGTGCCGTCGTCATCAAGAGCGGCGCCCCAAAAATTGCCAGACAATTCACTGACCCAATTCTGACCGGAATCTATCGAAGACCAAAGACCAACGCCTTCCGCTCCAAGAAGGACAGAACCGTCGGAGTCAGCCGCTGAATGTCGCCAGTCATTAGGCGAACCGACGCCCGCGGCCGCGCCCCAATTAGCTCCGGAGTCGGTTGAAAACCAAAGCTCGCCGGTGGTGGCGGCATCAAACACTCCGGCAATCAGCACGGAACCATCGGCGTCAGAACCGGCGCCTCGCCAATAACGGGTATTGTTCCCATCCGGCTGACGTTCATCCCAATTAGCTCCGCCATCACTGGAGGTGTAAAGACGGTCCGCGGTACTGGCGCCAGCGATCAGATTGGAACCATCGCTGTCGGAGTCAATGGCTCGCCATTCTTTATTTAAAGCTCCGGCCGGCTGACGTTCGTCCCAGGTGGCGCCATAATCATCGGAAGTGTAAAGTCGGCCGGCATTTTGCCCCGCGATTAGATTGGAACCGTCAGAATCGGAGCCGACGCCGAACCAGGAATTAGTTCCGGACAGACGCAACTCCCAAGCATCGGCTTCATCATGCGTCTGAAGAACGGTGGTGCAACTACTTTCCGAATAGATAGTAATTTTATAATTGATATTGCTGGAATTCGGATCGGTCGCGGTTACAAGAAAAGTCGGAGTGACGGAAACGCCAGTAGCGGCATCCGCTGGTGAATCTTGGGTAGGGGCGTTCGGCGGCGAAATCGTGCCGCTTTCATGAGTGAGAGTGTTGGCAGCCGACATAAAAATCATATCCCATTGAGAGCCGGCGTCGTCTACTTTGGCGTTCGGCCAGCTGTTGCCGGTGCCGGAATTGATCGTCGCGCCTGAATCCCAATCCGTGCTTGCGACCCAATCAGTAGCGGTTGAACCAGGCGCTTCGATAAATTGCCGGACTATATTTCCCGAAGAATTTTTCGTAAAAAGCGCGTAATAATCGGGAGTTGATCCGGCGTAGAAAGTCAGCGTCGGCTGGGCGTTAACGTTGCCTTCGGTAGTGCTGTCGCTGGATCTTTTTGTAGAAGCGGAAGTGCCGCCGTCTTTGTCTATAAACCAAGTATTCAAACAATAGGCGCTGGCGCCTGAACAGAAAGTAGAGCCGTTAGAAAACCAAGTAACCAGAACGCGGCTGTTGGTGGAATCGGCCAGAGAATTGACGTAAAGATAGCTGGTCGCGGAAACGGTTTCCCCGTCTTTGGAAGTTACGCTTTGCCAGGTCCAGGTCGGCGGAGTGTCGCCACAGCTGTTAACGCAATTTGCCACGACGTATTTCAACGGATCATCGACTTCTGAGAAAAAAAGATACAAACGTTTGGCGGCCGTGCCGGCGCCAGGCATTTGCTCAACGGAGGCTATAAAATTCTTGCTTTTTGCTTGGGAATCATAAATTGTGTCTATAGTTCCATCGCCGCTTGTGGCTGAAACGCCGCCCCAGTTGGAGCTCGCGGCGCCAGTGCATGTGCCAATGCAACGGATGTAGTAAACACCGGAAGCGGAGGTTGGTCCGGCGGTGGTTTTTGTGAAAACAACTCCGGGCTTGTTGTTGTGGGTCAGCACTATGCCCGGCCGGTAATTTTCATTGTTGGAGGCGCCGGCGGCCAAAGTATTATCACCGGCGAAAGTTATGTCGGAAATATCATTTCCGGAATATACTATCGTCGCTTCCGCGTAGACAATTGACTGCCTGTTGGAAACGGTCGCCTGATAAGCAAGAAGGAGTTTGTTGTTGGTTGTGTCATGAACGGCCTGCACATTGCTGACGGCGGTGCCGATAGTTCCGCTGTCGGTCGTCCAGCTGGAACAGCCGGAATTGCAATAGGCAACCTGAATGACGCTGCTGGTATTGATAAAGACGGCCAGCCGGTTGTCGTTTGAATCGCGAAACAATTTTCGGCCGTTGGAATACTGGGTGGAATTGGCCAAAGCGGCCGTTGACACCGTCGTCGCCGCTTTGGCTTGCTTAATTTCCGGAGGGAAATTTAAAACCCGCGGAAAAGGCGAAAATGTCCATCCCGCGATGATAAAAAAGACGATAAAAAATCTGATTATTTTCCTAGTTTTTGCCATTGTCAGTCACCCCTATACTAATTATAGGGATTGACTGGTACTGCCGCAAATAATCTTATTAACCAGGTCCGAAGAGGTGCTTATTTGGATCCAACTGCCGCCTTCAAAATGCTGGAGTTGAAGCTGGCTTTCGTTGTATCCAACAGCCGTGTCCCATTTTAAGCAGATCGAGGTGGCGCCACTGCGGGTGGCGGTAGTTGTTATATTCCAACCCTCTTCTTTTGCTCCCTGCCTTGTCCTGAAGGTTGCTCCGGTAGAGGTCTGGCCCAAATAGGAATAACCCACATTGCCCGCTCCGGTCACGGAAGAAAACACCAGTTTGAAACTTATATCGCCTAAAACGGGATAAACTTCTATATTGGAACCGGTCTGAACGTGAGTATGATCGGATATTACCACTCTTGCCCGGCCGCGCTCATCAGCGCCTACCTTTGCTCCAGGAGCGCCGAAAATAAAATCGGGCCTCCCATCTTTGTTAATATCTATACCTCTTCCATCGGCATCAGCGCCGCCACTTTCCCCGGCGCCCGCGGCTATCTGATCCCAGAAAAGCTGGAGCTTGCTATTAACGACGTTCGCTCTTCCTTGGCCATTCTCCATTACTGAAAGCGAAGCGATATCATTGTAGCCATCGTTATTAATATCGCCTAAAACAGTAATGCTGTTCCCGAATAGTTGATATCTGCTTGTGCCGCTGTATTGGGTTAAAAGGGTGTTAGTCGCTCCGGAAAAAACTCTAATTGATCCGGCTCTCGGTTGCCCAGCGACGGTCTCCCTGGAAGACGCCGCGAAGTCAACGGTGCTGTCGTTATTAACATCATCAACAAATCCAACCGAGACGCCAAAAGCGCCAAATCTTTCCGGCGTAGTCGTGTCCTGGGTGTAAATTGTCGAAAAATCGCTTCCAGAAAGAACAATTACCCTGCCTTGAGCAAATTGAATATTGGTGTAGAAAGAGTCGCCTATAACAAAATCCTCCACCGTATCACCGTTGATATCAAAACCGGTGCTAAATCGCGACCCGACACTCTCATCCTCCCGCGTTCCATCATATTGAGTAATCAGGTTACCGTTTGTCGAATCTAGTATAAGAATAGCGCCCGCGTTTTGCGCGGAAACTCCCATGGCCGGAGCGCCAACGGCAATGTCTCTTTTGCCGTCGCTATTGCGATCACTGGTGAGCATCATTAACGAATTGCCAAATTTAAATTGAAAAGGTACTGTCCCGATATAACTCCAAAGCTCACTGCCATCGGCTCCGCTGTAAGCAATAACTCGGCCAAGTTCGTTTAAGGTGGTTCCTCCGGCCGACAAAAGCCCCGTGGAATAACGAGGGTCTAAAATGGCGTAATCGTCATTGCCATCGCCATTCACGTCGCCAATACCCGCTAGCGCCGAACCAAACCAAGCGTTGTTGGGATTGGTGATTCCTTCGGGATCGACGGGTTGAGTATGCTGTCGAATCACGGAACCGGTTTGACCGGAATAAATTTGCACCCGACCGCTATCGGTATAAGCAGTGTCGTATCCCAAGGACCCAACAGCAAAATCTTCATAAGTATCGTTATTAACATCTCCAATAAATCCAATTGGATAACCAAAAAGCTCGTCGTTTTGAGTACCGGTCAGGTTATAGAGCGTGCTTAAACCACTGGCTTGCGCCAATTGGGCAACGGGCAGGGCCAGAAGCAAAACTAGTGAGGTTGTTAATACAAAACTTTTCATAATCAGTGTTCAATTACAACTTTATTTACCTTAAAATTCCCATTCCGGTGATTTACCCCATGAATAAACACGCTTTGGGCATTAGCAACGTCTTGAAAAGAGGCTTCATCGCCGCGTAAATTCCGCAAATCGGCTTCGGAAAGATCAAATTCTCTTTCTTCGTATATAAGATCTCTCCCCGTATAAGAACCCCCTGTGCCGACTCCTTTTATTTTCTGCCCCGCTTCGTCAAAACCGAGAACTTTTACGCTGATAGCAAAAGTCGCCGCTTTGGATTCTTTTCGCGGATTGCCGCTACCCTGGGCGAACACGACAGCGATAAACGCCAAACTTAAAACTAGACCGACAATGAAAACAGATTTGCGCATTTTCGTATTATTCGAATTCATTAATTGTTTATATTATATGTTTTAAATCAATCTTGTGTAAATAGCACTTTTCCACAGGTGCCGTTATGGCGTTGGGGTCACGCTGGGAGTTGGTGTCGGAGTTGGGGTTGGACTTGGTGATGGTGTCGGAGTCGCGGTGGGGGTTGGTGTGGGGGTAGCTGTAGGTGAGGGGGTGGGGGTGGGGGTTGGCGTCGGCGCGGGGTTGGTGGGGGGGTCGGGCTGGAGGTTGGAGTCGGGGTTACGGTTGGCGAAGGATCAATAACGGTTATTGAGCGGGTGGCGGTACCGATATTCCCCGCCTGGTCAACGGCGCTATATATAATAGTATGCTCGCCGGCTTCCGAAGTATCTAGATCGAACTCGCTCGGATACACTTCCGGACCGTCATCTAAGCTAATTTTGTAGCCAAGATTATCATTTTGCGGCTCGCTCCCCCAAGCGGGATCAATTACCGTTGCTCCGGGATCGGACCAGCGGGTGCCAATCTCTATTTCTATATTAGAATTACCGTTGAGAGTAATCTTTGGCGGCACAGTATCAGTATCTGATGAAGCGGCTTCTTCGCTTGTCGAACCAGTCGAAGGAGCGGAGGGACAAACGCCCGGCTTGGTCTTAGTTTGCCCGTTAGCAATGCTCAGGCAGTAAGGTTCGCCGGTCACTTCGTCGTAAATTGTGATACCGGTCGGTTTTTCCGGACTGCCGACGGTCAAGTTTTGAGTGACAACACTGACAAATTCCGCGATACCTTTGGTTATCTTCGCGCCAAGAGACGCGAGATAATTCATAACATCGCTGATTTTTAACCCGCCGCTGGAAACCGAAGCGGTAGTGCCGCTAACCGTTCCGCCGCCGGAAATTTTTGCTTCCAACGCTTTAACGCTCGCCAGAGTTAGAGTGGTTAACTTGTATAGGTCCACGCCTTTTCCGTCAGCGGACAGAACTTCCGCGGGAGCTTCTTCGGCGATTAAACCAAGACGCAACGGCTCGCTCGATTCTTCATCAAGGTAGCGATATTTGGCCGGGGTGATGTTTTTAACTTTTTCCAAAGCGCTCGCGAGATCATCATCGGTAAGGTGCTCAATATCTTTCTTGGCGTCGCGAGTTGATACATTGATAAAGCTGTGAGCGGCTATGTCGCCTTCCACCTGCAATCTGTAATTCGGCGTCGCGGTCGCGGCAAGACCGATTCCGATATTGCCTTCTTCAGAAACTACTATCGCCGGAGTGGAACTGGAATTGTAGCGGGAATAAACGGATTCCAATCCATTGAACATGCCTTGCATCAGTTCGCCGTTCACGACCTGCGGAATCAAACGGTTGTAGCCGTTATTCACGAACATCATCACTTTGCCGACGCCGTTTTCATCTATGGTGGAACTGGCGTTGAAGTGTTCCAAGGCGGTACCAACGACATAGGCGCTGGTAGTGGCTTTCATGCCGACTCCGGCGACTGATGAAGAAGTAATCGGATCTCCCGGCTTAATTTCGCCGCCTTCCAGATTGACTTTAACGGGGGTGCGGCCCGAAACGGCTACCGGTTGAGGATTGTTGGAAGCGCTGATAATACCGCGGCCGAAGCTCCTCCACGGCGAAGTGGAAATTACACCGACTATATTGTTTTGATGAGCTTTAACGGATTTGGTCAAAACAGCGGTTTTTAGAGCCGTGAATCCGGACATAGTGCCCGTCAAAGCATTAACCTGTTCGGATTGATAAGTGAGAATATCTTCGGACGGAGCCACTATATCTCCGGCCTCAATTCCGGATTCGGCTTCGTACCATTCGGCCACGTCACCAGCGGCATCATTACAAGCCACTAAAACGCGGCCCGAAGCTGATTGGCCATCAATATCTTCGCCGGAATGACAGACGCCGTTTACGGAGGGTCCCTCATTAAATTGAAGCAGGATATCTCCGGATACGGACAATTCCTGGCTTGGAGTGTCAGTTCCAATGCCAAGATTGACAGCGAAGTTGAAAACGTCTCCCGCTTTACCGAATGTAATCGTATTTTCTCCTTGCCCGTGAATTGAAGAAGATTCTTCAAAAATTAGATCGGAGCTGAAACCGACATCGCCAATTATAATAGATCCGACTGCTTGCATACCGATAGTGGTAGAAGCGATAGGACCGTCGGTATCAATACGGATCAGGGATTTATCCCTTTGGGTGCTTGTATCGCCAACGGTAGTGGTGGCAAGAGTCCAGGCAAAGTTTTGGCCGGTTGGAATTGTTGAGGTGGATTGATTGAGGAATTGGATAGCTGTGGATCCGCCAATAACGATTTTTTGATCAAAGAGGACGTCTCCGGAATCAACATGGAGACCGCCAGTGGAAGTAATTCCGACAGCGGTCAGACCTCCGGAGAAAGTGGAAGTTCC